>VGPW01000001.1 GCA_016882545.1 Cyanobacteria bacterium M_surface_10_m2_179
GGCTGGGCGCCGCAGCCTCCACCTGGTGCAGCGGGTGGGGCAGCAGGGTCCGGCCCTGGGCACAGTGAGCCTGGCGGCAGGTGCGAGCCGCAACCTGCGGGTGCGGCTGATCTACCCGGCGGATGCCACACCCCCCCAGGTGCTCAGCCTGCTGCCTGTGAAACAATCCCCCGAACAGACCGCTTCTCCTCACTGATGCAAGCCCGCAAGCGCAGGGTCTTTCCCTTCACCGCCATCGTGGGACAGGAGGAGATGAAGCTCGCCCTGCTGCTGAACGTGATCGATCCCCGCATCGGCGGCGTGATGATCATGGGCGACCGCGGCACCGGCAAGAGCACCACGATCCGCGCCCTGGCCGATCTGCTGCCGGAGATCGATGTGGTGGCCGGCGACCCCTACAACAGCTCCCCCAGCGACCCCGACCTGCAAAGCGGCGAGGTGCGCCAGCGGGCTGAGCACGGCGAGCAACTGCCGATCGAGAAGCGCCAGGTGCCGATGGTGGATCTTCCCCTGGGTGCCACCGAAGACCGCCTCTGCGGCACCATCGACATCGAGAAAGCCCTGAGCGAGGGCGTGCGGGCGTTTGAGCCCGGCCTGCTGGCCAAGGCCAACCGCGGCCTGCTCTACGTGGACGAGGTGAACCTGCTGGACGACCACCTAGTGGACGTGCTGCTGGATTCGGCCGCCTCCGGCTGGAACACCGTGGAGCGCGAGGGCGTGAGCGTGCGCCACCCGGCGCGCTTCGTGCTGATCGGCTCCGGCAACCCTGAAGAAGGTGAGCTGCGCCCACAGCTGCTCGATCGCTTCGGCATGAGCGTGGAAGTGCGCACCGTGCGCGACCCTGAGCTGCGTGTGCAGGTGGTGGATCAGCGCACCGCCTTCGACAACGACCCCGACGGCTTCAACAACGCCGTGCAAACCACCCAGGACGGCTTGCAGGCCCGGGTGGTGGAGGCCCAGAACCGGCTGCCCCACGTGCAGATCGATGACGACCTGCGCATTCGCATCTCCGCCATCTGCGGTGAGCTGGATGTGGACGGCCTGCGCGGCGACATCGTGACCAACCGCGCCGCCCGCGCCTTGGCCGCCTTCGAGGGCCGCACCGAAGTGACCGAAGACGACGTGGCCCGCGTGGCGGCCTGCTGCCTGCGCCACCGCCTGCGCAAAGACCCCCTCGAGCAGATCGACTCCGGCGACCGCGTGGTGAAGGTGTTCTGCAAGGTGTTCGAGCGCCCCGAATCCTCCGACCGCGGCGCCTTCGAACTGGCCCTGGCGGCCTGATCGGCAGCCGAGGCCCGATGGTGATCCTCGGCATCGACCCGGGTCTGGCCCGGGTGGGCTACGGCCTGATTGAGGTGGAGGGCACCCCGGGCCGAGGCCAGCAGCGGCTGCTGGATTGCGGGATCATCCGCACCGACCCGGGCCGCAGCGAAGGGGAGCGGATGGTGGAAATCGCCCGCGACCTGCGCCAGCTGATCCGCGCCTGGCGGCCGCAGCTGGCGGTGGTGGAGAAGTTTTTCTTCTACCGCTCCAGCACCACCATCTCGGTGGTGCAGGCCCGCGGCGTGCTGATGATGACCCTGGCGCGCTTCGAGATTCCGGTGGTGGAGTTCCCACCGATGCAGATCAAGCTCGCCCTCGCCGGCCACGGCCATGCCGAGAAGGACGACGTGCTGGCGGCGGTGATGCGCGAGCTCAACCTCGACACGCCGCCCCGGCCCGATGACGCCGCCGATGCCCTGGCGGCGGCGCTCACCGGCTGGTTCCAGCGGTGAACGAGCCAGCGACCACCGCCAGCAAACCGGCCCTACGCCGCCAGTTCCGCAGCCTGCGGCTGGCGCAGCTCGAGCGCGCCCAACCCGCCCTGCAACGCGCCACCTCCACGCTGGCCGAGCAACTCAACGCTGAACAGTTGCTGGGGATCTACTGGCCCCTGGCTGGCGAAGCCGACCTGCGCCCCCTGGCGCAGCTGGCGGGAGTGGGGCATCGCCTGGCCCTGCCGCGGGTGCATGCCGGCCAGCTCGGCTACCGCCGCTGGCGGCCCGGTGCGCCCCTGCTCAACGACGACACCGGCATCCCGGCTCCGCAACTGGGCCCCGATCTGGCCGCCGCCCAACTGGGGCTGCTGCTCGTGCCCGCCCTGGCGGTGGATCAGCGGGGCATCCGCCTGGGGTACGGCGGCGGCTGGTTTGACCGCCTGCGCCAGGATCAGGCCTGGTGCGCCGTACCGGCCCTGGCCGTTTTGCCTGCGGCCTGCGTGGTGCAGGAGCTGCCCGCCGATCCCTGGGATGTGCCCTTCAACGGCTGGCTGGATGAAGCCGGGGTGCATTGGTTGCAAGCTGTTTAAACCTCCCTGGCTGCCACACACCGATCAGATCGCTTTGGCAGGATCAGGGGAGGCAAGCAACTGATCTGTGGATCTCCAGGCCAACGACGCATTTCAGTCCGCCATCAACGCCAGCCGTGACGCCACCGGTGCCAACGCCCCTGAAGGGCAGCGCCGAGGCCCCAGCATCCGCATCGATCGTGGCACCGCCGCTGAACAGGTGTTGGCATCGGAGCTCAAAGGCCGCCAGGACAACAGCGACGCCCTCTCGATGATGGTGAGCTCGATGGTGCACATGGTGCAGGCCGGAAAAACCCGCAGCGCCAGCAGCCGCTGGTCGGCCTGAGGCCAGCGCGCTTAGCTGAAGCCAGCCACCTGTTCCCTGCCCTCACGGCCATGGCCCACCTGTCGCGCACCCTCCTGCTGGCGCTGCTGCTCAGCCCCGCAGCGGCCCAGGCCCACGGCATTGAAAGCAGCCTCACCCGCCTCCAGAGCCTCAACGACAGCCTGGTGCTGCAGAGCCATTTCTCCAATGGCCAACCCACCAGCGATGCCCTGGTGCGCCTGGTGGCTCCCGATGGCCGCAGCCTCGAGCTGGGCCGCACCGATGCCGCAGGCCAGCTGAGCTTCGCCCTGCCGAAGCAGGCCAATGGCAACTGGGGACTCCAGGTGGATGGCGGCCCCGGGCACCGCGACTATCTGGAGATGCCCGTGCAGGCCGGCCAGGCACAGCTGGATCGGATCAGCGAGCACCACCATCCAAATCCGCTGCTCTGGCTCACCGCCCTCGGCGCAACTGCCATGCTGCTCGGACTCCAGCGCATCCGTCGCCCCCGTTGATGGCCACCGGCAGCGAGAAGCTCGATCAAATCGTTGAACGCCTCAAAGGCACCGCCGACCCCAAGCGGCGCTACGAATACGTGCTCTGGCTGGCCAAGAAGCTGGAACCCCTGCCGGACGACTTCCGCAACGACGCCTTCAAGGTGAAGGGCTGCGTGTCACAGGTGTATGTGGTGGGGCGGCTGGTGGAGGGGAAGCTGCACTGGCAGGGTGATTCCGATGCCGCGATCACCAAAGGGCTGCTGGCGCTGCTGATCGAGGGCCTCGAAGGGCTGGAGCCCGCCGCCGCCGCCGGCATCGACCCCAGCTTTCTCAGCGAAACGGGGTTGCAGGCGAGCCTCACGCCCTCGCGGGCCAACGGCTTCCTGAACATCCTCAAGATGATGCAGGCCCAGGCGAGCGCCCTGGCCGCCGGCTGATCGCACCATCCATTTCTAAGATCGCCCCTTTCACGGACGCGGCGGCATGACCATCGGCATCGGCTTGCTCGGGCTTGGCACGGTGGGAGCAGGCGTCGCCGAGATCCTGCTCACTCCTCAGGGGCGCCATCCACTGGTGGGGCAGCTCAGCCTGAAACGCGTGGCCGTGCGCGATCTAACCCGTCCCCGCCCGGTGGAGCTGCCCACCGAGATCCTTTGCACCGACCCGCTGGCGGTGGTGCACGACCCGGCGGTGGACATCGTGGTGGAGGTGATGGGCGGCCTGGAGCCGGCCCGCAGCCTGATCCTGGCGGCGATCGCCGCGGGCAAACCGGTGGTAACCGCCAACAAGGCCGTGATCGCCCGCTACGGCGAAGAGATCGCCGCCGCTGCCGCGGAGCAGGGGGTATACGTGTTGATCGAAGCCGCCGTCGGCGGTGGCATCCCGATCATCGAACCGCTGAAGCAGTCGCTGGGCGGCAACCGCATCCAGCGGGTGAGCGGCATCATCAACGGCACCACCAACTACATCCTCAGCCGCATGGCGGATGAGGGGGCCGCCTACGGCAAGGTGTTGGCCGATGCCCAACGCCTCGGCTACGCGGAAGCCGATCCCGCCGCCGACGTGGAGGGCGGCGACGCCGCCGACAAGATCGCCATCCTCTCGGGCCTGGCCTACGGCGGCTCGATCGAACGCGGTGCCATTCCCACCGAGGGCATCAACCGCCTCGATGCGCGCGACGTGAACTACGCCGCCCAACTGGGCTACGTGGTGAAGCTGGTGGCCACGGCCCAGTTCATCGGCACCGACACCGATGGCACGGTGCAACTGGATGTGCGCGTCAGCCCCACCCTGCTGCCCAAGGAGCACCCGCTGGCGGGGGTGCATGGCGTGAACAACGCGATCCTGGTGGAGGGCGATCCGGTGGGCCGGGTGATGTTTTACGGGCCGGGGGCCGGGGCCGGGCCTACCGCCTCAGCCGTGGTGGCCGACATTCTCAACATCGCCGGCATCCGCGAAGCCACCGGCCAAGGGGGCGGCCTTGATCCGCTGCTGGCTGCCAACCGCTGGCGCCCCTGCCGCCTCGTGGATCAGGGGCAGACGCTGCATCGCAACTACCTGCGCCTGCAAACCGGCGATCAGGCTGGCGTGATCGGCCAGATCGGCACCTGTTTTGGTGATGCGGGCGTGTCAATCCGCTCGATCGTGCAGTTCGAAACCACCGGCGAGGCCAGCGATGCCGAGATCGTGGTGATCACCCATGAGGTGCAGGAGGCCAACTTCCGCCGCGCCGTGGATGCGATCAGCGCTCTCAGCGCCGTGAAGGCCGTTGCAGCATGCCTGCGCACGCTCTGAACCGGCGCTGAGGCAGATTGGAACAAACCGAAAGACACCGAACGGATTGAAGCCCGATGCGAGTCCGCTGACGCGCGGCTTGATTTGTACCGACAGGAACCTTTGATCGCTTCGAGGCCAGGAAGGCTTCCCCCAGCGTTCACGCTCCCGTTCTCTCCTTTCGTCTTCCCCACCTTTCGCTCCAATCCCTCGGCAAACCCATCCCATGGCCCTGCATCAGGGTGATTGCATCACCCTCAACAGCGACGAGCACCTCTATCAGGTGATCGGTGTCGACGACCGACACAACCGCTGCTGGGTGCGGCGCTGGCCGCTGGCCCGCCACGGTTCACCCGTGTTTGAAATTTCCCTGCAACAGGTGGCCAGCAGCAGCCACCCCCATCCCCCACGTCTGGCCCATGGGGCTTGAATAAGCGGGCTTGCCCGCAGCCTTGACCTCCCGCCCACCGCTCCTCAAGGCCCTGGCGGCCCTGCTGCCACTCGTGCCCTGCCTCACGGGCTGCCAGCCCCCCCATCCGGCCGGGCAACTGGTGGTGGCCAACAAGAGCAGTCTCGGCTCGGTGGATCCCGCCGACATCACCACCATTGGCGGCCTGCAGCTGCTCAGCGCCGTTGGTGATCCGCTCTACGCCGCCAACGCCCAGGGCCACCTGCAGCCGCGCCTGGCCGCCGCCCTGCCGCAGCTGAGCGCCGGCGGCCGGATCGCGCGGATCCCCCTGCGCCGGGATGTGCGGTTTCACGACGGCACCCGCTTCGATGCCTCAGCGATGGTGTTCAGCCTGGAGCGCTTCCGCGCCCTGGCCAAGATGGGCTATCTGCTCGACGACCGCATCAGCGGCCTGCGGGCCAGCGGCCCCTACGAACTGGAGCTGCAGCTGAAACGCCCCTACAGCGCCCTGCCGGCGCTGCTGAGCTCCATCAGCCTCACGCCCCTCTCCCCCACCGCCTACCGGCAACACCGCACCAGCTCGCTGCCGGATCGGTTCGTGGGCACGGGCCCTTACCGTCTGGTGAGCAGCACACCGCAGCAGCAAACGCTGCTGCCCTTCTCGGGCTATTGGGGAACGCCAGCCCGCAACAGCGGCATCCACCTGGTGACCCTCAGCAACTCCACGGCCCTGTTCGGCGCCCTGGTGAGCGGCGAGGTGGATGTGCTCACCTCCTCAGGCTTGGAAAGCGATCAGCAGCGGGCCCTGGCCCAGCGGGCTGCCAGCGGCAGGCTGGTGGAAGCGATCGGGCCAGCCGGGGAGATCGGCTACCTCACCCTGCTCAGCGATCGGGCTCCGCTCGCCTCGCCGCTGCTGCGCCGCGCCGTGGCCCTCAGCCTGGACCGACCGCTGATCAGCGAGCGGGTGACCTACGGCATCCGTGCCCCCTTGCGCTCCCTGGTGCCGCCGCCGCTGGCGGGCTCAGCGCCGCCGGCCTGGCCCATCTACAACCCGCGCCAGGCGCGCACGCTCTACCGCCAGGCGGGCTACTGCCAGGGGCAGCGCCTCACCCTGCCCCTCACCTTCCGCTCCAACGTGCCCGCCGATCGCCTGTTCGCCCTCACCTGGAAGGCCCAACTGCAGCGCGATCTGGGCGATTGCGTGCAGCTGGAGATCAGCGGCATGGAATCCACCACCGCCTACCGGCAGCTGGAGAAGGGCGCCTTCCCGATGATCCTGCTCGATTGGAGCGCCGACTATCCCGATCCAGACAGCTATCTGGCGCCGATGCTGGGCTGCAGCCGCAGCAGCGGCAACCGCTGCCTGGAGGGCAACGCCGCCGCCGCCGGCAGCTTCTGGAGCGCTCCAGGCCTGCAGGCCGAGCTGGAGGCCAGCGAGAGCCAAAGCGGTGGCCAGCGCCGCGAGCTGCTGCAACGCATCCAGCGCCGTGCCGCCGCCGGCGCCGCCTACATCCCGGTGTGGCAGGTGGCGCCAAGGGCCTGGGCGCAGCCGCGGCTGCAGCGCCCGGTGTTTGATGGCAGCGGCCGCCTGGTGCTGCAGGCCCTGAGGGTCCGATGAGTCGCCGCCGCCACCTGCTCCGCTACCTCGCCAGCCGCCTGGCCCTGGTGCCGCTGATGCTGTGGCTGATCGCCAGCCTGGTGTTCCTGCTGCTGCGGGTGGCACCGGGGGATCCGATTGATGCGCTGCTGGGTTTGCGTGCTCCACCAGAAGCTCGGGCCGCCCTGCGGCAGCAGCTGGGGCTGGATCAGCCGCTGCTGGTGCAATACGGCCGCTACCTGGCAGACCTTCTGCATGGCGAGCTGGGCACCTCGCTCACCAACAACGAGCCGGTGACGGGCGTGATCGGCCACAGCCTGCCGGCCAGCCTCGAGCTGGGCCTGGTGGCGCTGCTGATCGCCGCCGTGCTGGGGCTGAGTGTGGGCTTCAGCGGCATTGCCCGGCCTGAGGGCAAAACGGATTTAGCGGGTCGTCTCTATGGCATCGGCACCTATGCCCTGCCGCCCTTCTGGGCGGCGATGGTGGTGCAGCTGGTGTTCGCCGTGTGGCTGGGTTGGCTGCCGGTGGGGGGACGCTTCCCCGCCACATTGATGCCACCCCAGGGCAGCGGCTTCTACCTGCTCGACAGCCTGCTGAGCGGCAACGCGACGCAGCTGTGGGGAACGCTGCGCCATCTGGTGCTGCCGGCCAGCACCCTGGGGCTGCTGCTCAGCGGCGTGTTTGCCAATGCGCTGCGGCTCAACCTGCGGCGCGCCCTCGATTCCGACTACGTGGAAGCGGCCCGCAGCCGCGGCCTGAGCGAACGGCGGGTGGTGTTGCGCCATGCCCTGCCCAATGCCCTGCTGCCGGTGCTCACGATCACGGGCATCACCGTGGCCTCGCTGATCGGCGGTGCGCTGTTGATTGAGGTCACCTACTCCTGGCCGGGGGTGGCCTTCCGGCTGCAGGAGGCGATCAGCCAGCGCGACTACCCCGTGGTGCAGGGGATTGTGGTGGTGGTGGCGGCGCTGGTGGTGGCGGTGAGCGTGCTGGTGGACCTGCTGGTGGCGCTGCTGGATCCGCGGATCAGTTTTTGAGGCTGCGCTGCCAGGTTTCCGCCAGGGAGCGGTTGAGCACGTGGGCGGTGACGCCCCCCAGCTGGCGCTGCTGGGGCGGCAGCCCGCGCGGCAGCGCCTCCAGAAAATCGCTGCTGAGGCCAAGGCTGAGGGCCTGCACCCGCAGCGGTTCCACCCCCACAAACTCCTCGCCCAGCTGAAACAGGGCTTGATCGCCGCGGCGGATCCGCACCGGCGAGAAGTGGCTGCCGCCCTCCACCAGCACCAAACGGCTCTGGGCCCGGCCCTCCTGTAGGAACAGCTGCAGCTGCTCCGCCAGGGGCGGCGTGATCAGATCGAGGCTGCCGCCCACCAGCAAAACCGGTGCGGGCAGCGGCCGCAGGCCGCGATGGGGCCAGAGCAGGCTGCCGAAGCCGTTGAAGCTCACCACGGCGGCCAGCGGTTGGGCCAGGGGGGTGGGCGGCGGCAGCGACACCGCCAGCAGCTGGCACTGCAGCAGGCGCGACAGGTTGGTGAGCGGAATGCCATCGAGGGCCCGATCGCAGCGCCTGGCCAGGCCCGCTTCCGGCCGCAGGCCCGCCGCCAGCAGGCTGGAGAGGCCACCAAGCGAATGGCCCATCAACACCACCCGATCCCCCAGCCGGGGCAGGGTGCCCTGCTGCACCGCCGCCACCACCGCCTGCAAATCCTGAACGCGGCCGCTGAGGGTTTCGGCGCCCGGCGGCGGCCGGCGCCCCTGCAGCAGCTCACGCATCGCCTGCTCATCGCTGCCGGGGTGATCGAGCAGCAGCACCGGCCAGCCCCTCTGCTGCAGGCCAGCGGCCAGCCACTCCAGCTGCTCGGCCGTGCCCCCCAAACCAGGGGTGAGCAACACCCAGGTGGACTGGCTCGCCGGCCAGATCTGCAACGCCAGGGGCTGCTGGCGATGGGGCACCGGCAGCTGCAACCGCTGCGGCCCCTGCAGCGGTTGCGAGGGTGTCGCTGCCGTTGGCAGCGACACCGACACCCGGCGCAGGGGCAGCTGCCGCAGGGCCACCAGGGCCTGGCGCTGCTGGAGCAGTTGCTGACGCCAGCGATCCGCCAGCTGCAGACCCCCATCGAGGTGCAGCACCAGCCGCTCGCTGGGCACGGCCCGCAGCAGTTCGATGGTGGTCACCTGGCTCTGGCGCGCCAGCAGCTGCTGCAGGGTTTGATAGAGCAGGGGCCCGGCACCGCCCTGATCGGTGCTGATCAGATCATCGAGCTCCTCCAGCACCCGCTGCCCGGCCCAACTGGCCAGAAACTGCTGGGCAAAGGAGCGATCGCTCACCAATGGGGCCCGCAGGATGCGCAGCAGCTGGTCGCGCCCCTTCGGATCCAGCAGATCCAGCCAGGCCCGCAGATCTCCCCCCACCGCTTCGGGGCGACGGCTCCAGGCCTCGAGGGCCACCAGATCGATGGGGAGGCGCAGACTGTCGAGCTGCACCTCCAGCTGGTCTGCAGCGCGCACGGGCAGCGGCCCCAGCAGCAGCAACCCAGCCAGCAGACTGCGGAGCAGGGAACGCAGCGGTTTCAGGCGGGTTGGCACAAGCACGGGGGCTGTCAACAGGCCGGCACTGGTGGTTCCAGTTTCCCGCGCCGCTGCGGGAGCTGGCCAGCGTGCGTCTGGTAGCCAGCTTCGGGGCAGGCGGGGTGCTCTACCTCACGCCGATGGTGTTCCACCAGGCCGATTTCAGCGCCTCGCAGGTGGGTGTGGGGCTGGCGCTGGCCGCACTGGCGGGCACGGTCGGCCGCTTCGCCAGCGGCTGGCTGCTGGATCTGGGGAGGAGCTGCGGACTGCCGGTGTTGCTGGCGGCCCTCTGTGGCTTCCTGGGTGATGGCCTGCTGCTGGGCGCCCGCGATCTGCAGGGTTACATCGCCGGCCAGCTGCTGTTGGGGATGGCCGGCGGTCTCTACTGGCCAGCGGTGGAGCTGGCGGTGCCGCTCTGCGCTCCGCCGGTGCCGTCGGCGCGGGGCTACGCGCTGGTGCGCAGTGCCGATGCCGCAGGGGTAGCCAGCGGCACCCTGGCCGGCGCCGTGCTGGCCCAGCTGGGCCAGCTGCGGGGGGTGTATCTCGTGGATATGGGCGCCGTACTGGTGCTAGCCGCACTGCTGCTGTGGCGGCCGCTGCCGCGGGCCCCGCGCAGCGGTAGCGCGGGAATCACGCCCGTGCCGCTCCGCCAGTGGCTGCCGGCGCTGGTGCCGATGCTGCTGGTGTCGGTGGTGGCCACGGCGATTCCGGCGCTGATGCAGAGCGCCCTGCCCCTGGATTTGGTGCGGGGCGGGCTGGCGCGAGCGGCTCAACCTGAATCGATCAGCGCCCTGCTGATCGGCATCCAACTGGGCCTGCTGCTGCTGATCCAATGGCCCGTGGGCCAGCATCTAGCCCGCCGCTCGGTGGCCGTGGGGCTGGGGTTGAGCCTGATCTGCTTCAGCATCGGCTGCACCCTGCTGGCGCTCTCCTGCCTGAGCGAGCAGGGCATTGCCCTGGTGGTGATCGGACTGGTGGTGCTGGCCTTTGGTGAGGCGGCCTTCCTGCCCACCGCCACCGAGGCCGTTGTGGAGCTGAGCCCGGCCGGCCATGGCGGCCTGGCGATGGCGCTGTTCTCCCAATGCTTTGCCCTCAGTGCCTTCGGGGCACCGCTGCTCGCCGGCATGCTGCTGGATCTGCAGGGCCATGGCTTGCAGCTGTGGTTGCTGGTGGCGCTGGTGTGCGCCCTGAGCCTGCTGCTGGTGGGGCCGATCCGCAACCAGGCGCATCAGAAGGGCTGAGGCCCTTGGCAGCCGCAACACATGCCGGGAACTACCAGAGCCTGCACAATCGAATCAGTGCGGCCAATCCGATGGCTCTTCACGATCACGGTCGCCGCCACCCGCAGCAACACATCGGCCACGCCGGACTGGCTTCGGCATTCCGCTGGAGCATTCTGCTCAACACGGTGCTCTCAGTGGCACAGGTGGTGATCGGCATCGGCTTCGGCTCGCTGGCGCTGATCAGCGATGCCATCCACAACCTGGGCGATGTGGCCGGCCTCACCCTGGGCTGGGGCGCTGAGCGGCTGAGCACGCGCCCCCCAATGAGCGCTTCACCTATGGCTTCGGGCGCAGCACCCAGCTGGCGGCCCTGATCAATGGCGTGCTGGTGGCGATGGCCTCAGCGGTGGTGGTAGTGGAGGGGATCCAGCGGCTGCACCACCCAGAACCGCTGGTGAGCGGGCCGGTGGCCTGGGCCGCCGCCCTCGGCGTGCTGGTGAACTTCGGTTCAGCCCGCTTCTTCGGCCACGGCGGCATCGGCCAGCACGATCTCAACCGCCGGGCTGCGGTGGTCCACCTGATGACCGATGCGCTGGTATCCCTGGCGGTGCTGGTCAGCTCCCTGCTGGTGGGGCTCACCGGTTGGCCATGGCTCGATCCGCTCACGGCGATCGGCGTGGGTGTGGCGGTGGGCTACACGGGGGTCGTGCTGATCCGCGATGCGCTGGTGGTGCTGCTCGACGGCATCCCCATGCACATCCAACCGGAACTGGTGCGCTCCACCCTGCTGGCGCTGCCGGGGGTGGTGGATGTGCACCACATTCACATCTGGAGCCTGAGCACCACCCAGGTGGCACTCACGGCCCATTCTGCCGGCGCGATAGCGGGCTGGATGATCTCGCTCTCTTGCACCGAGCCAAAACAGCCCTCGCCGAGATCGGCGTGGAGCACAGCACCTTGCAGCTGGAGCCGGGCTAAAGCCAACAAGACAGGTCTCAGCCCTTGCTCACCTTGGCCGTCCAGGCTTCGTGGGGCAACGGCTCGGTGCCGTACTCCCAGTCGTCGTAGTCGGGGTCGTTGCGGATCTGCTGGTGCAGCTGCTTCTGCGCCTCGAAGTCGTGCTGCTGAGCGGATTCAGATGCGCGCTGCTGGTCCGTCATGGCGGTGAACAACCTCTCCCCATTCTGGGGCAAGTTGATCGCTCAGCCGTGTAGCGGAACCAGCGCTCACATCGCCGTCAGACGTTGAACAGAAACTCCATCACGTCGCCTTCCTCCACCACATACTCCTTGCCTTCAGCACGAAGCCAGCCTTTGTTGCGGGCTTCGGCCAGGGAGCCGGCCTCCAGAAGCTGCTTGTAGCCGATGGTTTGGGCGCGGATGAAACCACGTTCAAAGTCGGTGTGGATCACGCCCGCCGCCTGCGGGGCGGTCATGCCGGCTTTGATCGTCCAGGCGCGGGTTTCCTTCTCACCGGTGGTGAAGTAGGTGCGCAGGCCCAGCAGGCTGTAGGTGGCGCGGATCAGGCTCTGCAGGCCACCTTCCTCGATACCGAGATCCGCCAGGAACGCCGCGCGCTCCTCCTCTGGCAGTTCGATCAGCTCCGCTTCCACCTGGGCACTGATGCGCACGGTGCCGGCGCCTTCCTTCTCCGCCAGGGCTGCCACTTCGTCGCAATAGGCATTGCCGGCGGAAAGATCGTCTTCGCTCACGTTGGTGGCGTAGATGATCGGCTTGGCGGTGAGCAGACCCAGGGGTTTCACCATCGCCGCCTCCTCATCGCTGAGCTCGATGCTGCGGGCCGCACCGCCCTGCTCCAGCACGGCCTGAATGCGCTCAAGCGCCGCATCCTCCACCTGGGCCTCCTTGCTGGTGCGCACCTGCTTCTTGAGCCGCTCGCGCCGCTTCTCCACCTGGCTCAGATCCGCCAGGCCTAGTTCCAGGTTGATCACTTCAGCGTCGCGGGCTGGGCCCACCGAGCCGCTCACGTGGATCACGTCGTCGTTTTCGAAGCAGCGCACCACGTGCACGATCGCGTCGACTTCGCGGATGTTGGCCAGAAACTTGTTGCCCAACCCCTCGCCCTGGCTGGCGCCTTTCACCAGACCAGCGATGTCCACGAATTCCACCCGAGTGGGAATCAGCTCCTTGCTGCCGCTCAGATCAGAGAGCTGCTGCAGGCGCGGATCCGGCACCGACACCACACCCGAGTTGGGCTCGATGGTGCAGAACGGATAGTTGGCCGCCTCCGCCTGGGCGTTGGCCACGAGGGCGTTGAACAGGGTCGACTTGCCCACATTGGGCAGTCCCACGATTCCGGCTTTAAGCATCGGGGGAATCTACGGGGGGCACGCAGCGGGGCCGCCGGTGATCCACCCCACAGGCGCGGGGGCTGACCAGGAAGACTGGTTCGAGCGCCGGCGCCGACCCATTCCTTCCTCCATGCTCCAGCCCCCTCCGCAGCGCCAGGGCGAAGCGCCGCTGGGAACCCCGGGTCTGCCCCGCAACGCCGCCTGGCTGCAGAGAAAGCGCCTCTGGGCCGGTGTGCTGGCGGGCGTGGTGGTGATCGGCGGCGGGGTCACCCTGCTCGGCCAGCGCCGTAGTGCCAGCCAGCAACGCAGCCTGAACACCTACACGCTGCTGGCCCGCCAGGGCTCGCTGCCGGGCGTGATCACCGCCAGCGGCGAGCTCGAGGCCTTTCGCAAGGTGAACGTGAGCCCCAAGCGCCAGGGGGTGCTCGAACAGTTGTTTGTAGAAGAGGGTGAGAGCGTGCAGGCCGGCCAGGCCCTGGCGCTGATGGACAGCGGCGATCTCAACGACCGCCTCGAGGAACTGCGGGCCCAGCTGCGCTCCGCTCAAGCCCAGCTCAACCGCAGCCAGAGCGAGCTGCAGCGGCGCGGCGCCCTGATCCGCCAGGGGGGCATCAGCCTCGACGACTACAACAGCGCCCGCTCCACCTACCTGGTGGACAAGGCCGCTGTGGAGGCGGCGCAGCAGCGGCTGCAGCAGCGCATGAAGGAGAAGGGCGACCTCACGGTGCGTGCCCCCTTCACCGGTGTGGTGACAGCCCGCTTTGCCGATCCGGGCGCCTTTGTGACCCCCACCACCTCCGCCTCCGCCAGCGCCGGTGCCAGCAGCTCCTCGATCGTGGAACTGGCGCAGGGCCTGGAAGCGGTGGCCAAGGTGCCCGAGAGCGACATCGGCCGTGTTCAGGTGGGCCAGGTGGCATCGGTGCGGGTGGATGCCTTCCCCGACCGCCGCTTCCCGGCGCGGGTGCGCCAGATCGCACCGCGGGCCGAAAAGGTCAACAACGTCACTTCCTTCGAGGTGAAGCTGCAGCTGATCAACCCGCCGCCGGAGCTGCGGATCGGCATGACCGCCGACATCGACTTCAACACCGGCACCCTGGCCGCCCGCACCCTGATTCCCACCGTGGCGGTGGTCACCGAGCAAGGCAAACCGGGGGTGTTGTTGGTGGGGCCGGGCAATCAGCCCACCTTTCAGGCCGTCACGCTCGGGGCCAGCAGCGGCAAAGACACCCAGATCCTTGAGGGCCTCAAGCCCGGCACCCGCGTGTTCATCGATTTGCCGCCCTGGGCGAAGAAGAAACGGGAGTAATCCCGCTCAGCCGATCTGGTTAAGAAAGCGGCGGCTCACCGCCACGATCCGCTCACTGGCCTTGCCATCACCGAAGGGGTTGTGGGCCCGGGCCATCGCCTCATAGGCCTCAGCGTTGTCGAGCAGCAGCGAAGCCTCCCGCAGGATGTCGGCGCTGGCGGTGCCGATCAGCTTGGCGGTGCCGGCATCCACCGCCTCCGGCCGCTCGGTGGTGCGGCGCAGCACCAGCACCGGTTTGCCCAGGGCTGGGGCCTCCTCCTGCAGGCCACCGGAATCGCTGAGCAACAGCGTGCAGCCCCGCATCGCCGCCACCAGCTGGTCGTAATCGAGGGGTTCGGTGAGAAAGGCCCGCGGGTGATCGCCCAGCAGCGCCTGCAACGGTTCGCGCACGGTGGGGTTGCGGTGCAGTGGCAGCAGCAGGGCCGTATCGGGGAAACGCTCCAGCACCGCCAGGAAGCCTTGGCCGATCTCCTGCAACCGCTCCCCCCAGTTCTCGCGGCGGTGCACCGTGGCCAGGATCACCCGCTGCCGCGCGAAATCGAGGCCGGGGTGCTCAAACGGCGGCGCCTTCTCCGCCATCAGCAGCAGGGCATCGATCACCGTGTTGCCAGTGACGCACACCTCGCCCACCACGCCGGAGGCGCGGCAGTTGGCGGCGGACACCTCCGTAGGAGCGAAGTGCAACTGGGCCACCTGCGAGATCAGCCGTCTGTTCGCTTCCTCTGGATAGGGATCCATGATGTTGTCGGTGCGCAGGCCGGCCTCCACATGGCCCACCGGCACCTGGGCGTAGAAGGCCGCCAGGGCTGAGGCAAAGGCGGTGGTGGTGTCGCCCTGCACCAGCACCAGATCGGGCCGGTGCTGTTCAAACTCCGCCTGCAAACCCTGCAGCGCGCCACAGGTGATGTGGGTGAGGGTCTGCTTGGGAGCCATCAGCTCCAGGTCGTGATCGGCCTGCAGATCAAACAGGTCCATCACCTGGGCCACCATCTCCCGGTGCTGACCGGTGAGCACCACGCGCGTGTGGAAATCAGGTGACGCCTGGAAGGCCTGAATCACGGGCGCCAACTTGATGGCCTCCGGGCGCGTGCCCAGCACGATGCAAACGTTGTGGGGGGTGCTCACGGTGGCCGGGCAGTCAGCCGGATCCTAAAGATGGCGCGCGAAATCCCTAGGCAACCCCAGCATCCGCCGCGAAGCTGGAGCCAGCCATCCATGCCGTGGTGAGTGCCAGCTCCCCGTTTCCGCCGAGCCTGTTTCCGCCGCTAACGGGAACCGCGGCTCCGGCTGCAGCGCCAGCCGCAGCGCCAATCCCAGCGGCACCGCCCCCCAGCAGCGAACCCGGCGCCCTCAACGGCCCTCAGCCCGGCAGCCTGGCGGAGATTGTGCAGATCGCCGAGCAGAACGGCTTCTCCGATGTGCACCTCGGGGTGGGGGAGGAGCCCCGCTACCGCGCCCGTGGCGAGATGGTGCGCAGCGGCTGGCCCACCACCGATCTCAGCACGTTCAACGGCTGGCTGCGGGAGATCCTCAGCCCGGCTCAGATCGATGCGTTTGGGCGCGAGAAGGAATTCGATGGCTCCCATGCCTTCCCGTTTGTGCGGGTGCGCATCAACCTTCTCGACTCGCTGCGGGGGCCGGCGATGGTGCTGCGGCTGATCCCCCAGCGCATCGCAACCCTCGACGAGCTCAGCCTGCCGGAGGTGTTACAGGAGCTGGCCTCACGCCCCAAGGGGCTGGTGCTGATCACCGGACCCACCGGCTCGGGCAAGAGCACCACGCTCGCGGCGATGATCGATTGGATCAATCGCAACCGCAGCTGCCACATCCTCACGATCGAGGATCCCGTGGAGTTCGTGCATGAGAGTCGTCAGTCGCTGATCCGCCACCGGGAGGTAGGGGAGCACACCCGCCAGTTCCACAACGCCCTGCGGGCTGCCCTGCGCGAAGACCCCGACGTGATCCTGATCGGTGAGATCCGCGATGGGGAGACCCTCGCCACCGCCATCGAGGCCTCCCAGACCGGGCACCTGGTGTTTGGCACCCTGCACACCAACTCAGCGGTGAAAACCGTGGAGCGCGTGCTCGGCATGGTGCCCCCGAGCGAGCAGGAGAGCATCCGCCGGGCCGTATCCGAGAGCCTGCTGGGGGTGGTCGCCCAGGGGCTGCTCAAAACCACCGACGGCAGGCGCGCCGCCTTCCACGACATCCTGATCAACACCGACGCCTGCAAGGACTACATCCAGCGCGGTGAACTGGCGGAGATCGAAGACATGATGGCCCGCAGCGGCTTCGACGGGATGCAAACCGCCAATCAGGCCCTGCAGCTGCTGGTGGAGAGCGGTCGCGTCAGCGCCGACGACGCGCTGGCGCAGAGCCTCAGGCCCAACGAGCTGGCTCAGGCGCTGCGGGGTAAGGCCTAGGCCTTGCCGGTGAGACGGGCCACCAGCAGCACGCTCAGCCCCACCGACAGGCCCAGCATCGCCATGCGGCCGTTCCAGATCTCAGCCTGGGGAGTGAAACCACGCTTCCACTGGTTGAGCTCCTCAGGGGGAGCCACCTCCACATCGGCGGCGTTGGGTGTCGGTTGAGCGGTTGCCATCGCCTGAACCGTGAGTCTTCCCACCCTAGAGAGCTCAAAAGGGGGCTTGCGGTTCATAGAGAACAGGAGCCTCCTCCAGTGCCAGGCGCGGGGCCACCGCCAGCTCGATCGCGCTCCTGGCACCGGCTGCGAAGCGCTGCTCGGCCGCCACAGCGATCATCGCGGCGTTGTCGGTGCAGTAGGCCAATGGCGCCAGGCGCCATTGGATGCCCAGAGCGGAGCAGCGCTGCTCAAGGCGCTGGCGCAGGCGCCGGTTGGCCGCCACACCGCCCACCATCACCAACGTGCTCAAGCCTTGATCACGCACACAGCGCGTGGTGCGCTCCACCAACACATCGGCCACCACCTGCTCGAAGCTGGCGGCCACATCGGCGATCGGGAAGGGTTCACCACCCGCCGCTTCATCCGCCTTGAGCTGATTCACCAGACGCAGCACCGCTGTTTTCAATCCCGAGAAGCTGAAGTCGTAGGGATGGAAACCACCGCCAGGCTGCGACACACGCCCTTTCGGCAACACAAACCGCGTGGGATCACCGTGTTCAGCAGCCGCCTGAATCGCCGGGCCGCCCGGATAACCGAGGCCCAGCAATCGGGCCACCTTGTCGAAGGCTTCCCCGGCGGCATCGTCGCGGCTGCGAGCCAGTCGCTGATAGCAACCGGGGCCATCCACGCGGATCATCTCGGTGTGGCCGCCGCTCACCAGCAGCACCAGATAGGGCCCCGGCGGCAGCGGTTCACCCAGCTGCACGGAGCAGAGATGGCCTTCGAGGTGATGAACGCCCAGAAAGGGTTTGCCATAGAGCCGCGCCAGACTGCGGCCAGTGACCGATCCCACCAGCAGCGCGCCCACCAGGCCGGGGGCGGCCGTCGCGGCGATGGCATCGAGCTCAGCGAAGGCCACACCGCTCTGCTGCATCACCTGCTCGATCAGCGCCGGCAGGGCCTCCACATGGCGGCGGGAGGCGATCTCAGGCACCACGCCGCCCCAGCGCGCGTGCTCCTCCACTTGTGAGGCCACAGCGCTCGCCAACACCCGCTGATCCCGCACCACGGCTGCCGCCGACTCGTCACAACTTGTTTCGAGGGCCAGCAGGGTTGGCATTGATTCAGAGGGCCGCTCTTAGGGTCCGTCAGTGACATCCTGCCGTGCAGCAGCTGGACCCGATGCGCCGCCTTTTTGCTGTTCTGATTTCTGCCCTGCTGATCTTCGGCTTTGCCCCTGTGGCCAAGGCCGACGTGGCGGGTCTGACCCCCTGCGCTGAAAGCGCCCGCTTCCAGCAGCGCGCCGCTGCTGCCACCACCGACCAGGCCAAGGCTCGCTTTGCGATGTATAGCCAGGCCTCCTGCGGTGCTGATGGCCTGCCCCACCTGATCGTGGATGGCCGCCTCAGCCACGCCGGCGACTTCATCATCCCCGGCATCGCCTTCCTCTACATCGCGGGTTGCATCGGCTGGGCCGGTCGCAACTACCTGATCGCAATCCGCGGTGATAAGGACGCCACCATGAAGGAAATCCAGATCGATCTGTCGCTGGCCTTCAAGAGCACCCTGGCTGCCGCCACCTGGCCCCTTGCTGCCTTTGGCGCACTCACCAGCGGCAAGCTCACCGAATCCGACGACAAGATCACCGTCTCCCCTCGCTGAGTTTCAGCGCTGTTCCAAACACCCTTTCCAACGATGAAGAAGTTCCTCACCACCGCTCCGGTGTTTGCCGCGATCTGGTTCACCGTCACCGCCGGCATCCTGATCGAGTTCAACCGCTTCTATCCGGATCTGCTGTTCCACCCGATGTAATCAGCTCCGGCCCCGCAAGGGGCCTTTTTTTGGCTCAGGCCAAGCCCAGCAGACGCTCAAGCTCCGCCAGGGCCTGATCGAGATCGGCATTCACCAGCACGGCATCAAATTCCGAGGCGGCCTCCAGCTCCACCCGAGCTCGCTCCAGCCGGCGGCTGATGGCCTCCTCGCTATCGGTGCCGCGGCCGCGGATGCGCCGCTCCAGCTCCTCAAAGGAGGGCGGCTCGATGAAGATCTGAAAGCCACTGGGAAAGCTCTGGCGCACCTGCCGCGCGCCTTCCAGCTCGATCTCCAACACCACCGGCCGGCCTGAGGCGAGCTGCTGCTCCACAGGCTGGCGGGGTGTGCCGTAGCAATTGCCCGCAAACTCAGCCCACTCCAGCAAGCCGCCCGCCGCCACCCGGGCGTCGAAGTCGGAGCGGTCGAGGAAGAAGTAGTGCTGGCCATCCACCTCACCGTTGCGGGGTGCCCTGGTGGTGGCGGAAATCGAGAGCCAGATCTGGGGGTGCCGCTGCAGCAGGGCCGCCACCAGGGTGCCCTTGCCCACACCGCTGGGGCCCGTGATCAGAAACAGCCGGCCGGCGCTGGGAGCCTCGGCAACCATTGGGATCGTGCGCGGCCCTGCAGAGTAGGTGTGCCGCTGCAACCACTCCCGCCCGCGCCCATGGCCGCTGCGTCGCTCCAGGCCATGGACCTCACCAGCCTGCGGGCGGTGTTGAGTGAGTTGCAGCCGCTGCTGCTGCCCAGTCGCTTTGAGAAGGCCCAGCAGGCGGATGGCCACACGCTGCAGCTGGGATTTCGCACGCTGGAGCGTCGCCTCTGGCTGGAGTTGAGCTGGCTGGCGGAAGCCCCGAGGCTGCTGGCGATCGAGCCGCCACCGCGGCTGGGCGATGGCAGCACCCTGGCGCAGCAACTGCAGCACGGCCTGGGGGGACTGGCCCTGGTGAGCCTGGAGCAACAAGGGTGGGAGCGCGTGGTGGAGCTGGGCTTCGCGCCACGCCCCGGCGAGCCGCAGCAGCGCTGGCTGGTGCTGGAGCTGATGGGGCGCCACAGCAATCTGTTTCTGCTGGATGAGCAGCGCCGGGTGGTGGCCGCCGCCCGGCAGGTGCGGCACCAACACTCGCGGCTGCGGCCGATCGGCACCGGCGATGCCTACAGCCCACCACCGCCCCTGGCCGGCCAGCCGCCCAGTGGGGCTGAACCCTTCGAACACTGGCAGACGCAACTGAAGCTGCTGCCCCTGCCGCTGCGCAAGGCTCTGCAAAGCGCCTATCAGGGCATCAGCCCTGCCCTGGCGATGCAGCTGGCCGGCGACGACAGCGACAGCCCCGCCCTGCTCGCCCAGCCGGTGGACACGCTCACCCCCAGCCAGTGGCAGCAGCTCTGGCAGCGATGGCAACACTGGCTGGCCGCCCTTGAGCAGCACCGATTCCAGTTCAGCCCCGGCCTCCACTGCGCCTATCGCTGCTGGCCGGCGGCAGGAATCGCAACCAACGCAGCGGCACAGCCGTTAGCGATCAACCAGGCCCTGGCCGCCTACCATCAGGAACGCCTGCAGCAGCGTCAGGTGCAGCAACGGCAGCACAGCCTGCGACAGCGCCTGGAGCAGCTGCTGCAGCGGGAGCGCGGCCAACAGGAGCACCAGCAACAGCTGCTCGATCAGGTGGAGAACAGCGACACGCTGCAGCGGCAGGGGGATGCGCTGCTCTGCCTGGCGCAACCCAGCCGCGAGCAGGTGGCCGAAGCCCAGGCGCTCTACAAGCGAGCCCGCAAACTGCGGCGCTCCGTGGCGGCGATCACCCCGCGGCTGGAGCAGCACCAGCAGCGGATCGAGCAGCTCGACGCCAGCCTCACCTATCTCGAGCAGGCCGCCAGCGAACCGGAGGCCGCGGCCCTGGAGCTGCTGCAAGGCCTGGATGACGACCTCACGCTGCTGCTGGAGGCCCGGCCATCACGCAAACGCCAGCGCAATGCCAACACCGGCACCCCCCAACCGCTGGAGCTCAGCAGCCCCGGTGGGCTGCGCCTGCAGGTGGGCCGCAACCACAGACAAAACGAGTGGATCAGCCTGCGCCAGGCCCGCCGCGGCGATCTCTGGTTCCACGCCCAGGAGTGTCCCGGCAGCCATGTGGTGCTGAAGGCCTCGGAGGGGGTATGCGGCGATGCCGACCTGCAGGCAGCGGCCGATCTGGCTGCCCACTACAGCCGGGCGCGGGGCAACAGCCGGGTGGCGGTGGTGATGGTGCCCTGCGAGGAGCTGCAGCGCATCGCCGGCGCCGGGCCAGGCACGGTGCGACATCGGGGCGGAGAGGTGCTCTGGGCGGATCCGAGCCGCGCTGCCGCCCTGCTCCCTAGCCTCGGGCGGGAGCAAGAGCGATGAGCGAACCCGACAGCCTGCCCAACACCGTGCTGCCCCCACCGGAACCGATCCGTGTGGCCGCTGCCGGCAGCGCTGCCTCCACCCACCCCGACGACCAGTTCCCGGGCGAGGTGGAGATGACCCTGGTGGACCATCTCGAGGAGCTGCGGCGCCGCATCTTCCGCAGCCTGTTGGCGGTGGTGATCGGTGCAGCGGGCTGCCTGCTGCTGGTGAAACCGCTGGTGCGGCTGCTGGAGGTGCCGGCCAAGGGCATTCATTTCCTACAGCTGGCCCCGGGGGAATTCCTGTTCGTGTCGCTCAAGGTGGCCGGCTATTCCGGCCTCACCCTGGCGCTGCCCTACGTGCTCTACGAGGCCCTGGGGTTTGTGCTGCCGGGCCTCACCCGCCGGGAGCAACGGCTCGTGGCACCAGCGGTGGGGGGCTCAGCTGTGTTGTTTCTGGCCGGGCTGGCCTTTGCCTGGTGGGCCCTGGTGCCCGCCGCTCTCAATTTTCTGGTGAGCTACGGCGCCGATGTGGTGGAGCCGCTCTGGTCGATCGAGCGCTATCTCGATTTCGTGCTGTTGCTGATGGTGGCCACGGCCCTGGCCTTTCAGCTGCCTGTGTTGCAGATGCTGCTGGCGGCCCTGGGGCTGGTGCGCGCCCAGGCCATGCTCGCGGCCTGGCGGTTTGTGGTGGTGGCTTCGGCCCTGGCTGGAGCCGTGCTCACACCGTCCACCGATCCGGTGACGATGCTGCTGCTGAGCGGAGCGATCACAGCGCTCTATCTGTTGGGCGTGGGCCTGGCGAGGCTGGTGCAGCGCGTTTAAAGCAGAAATTCGCTGGCCCGCCCCTCTGGCAGATCCAGGGCCAGCGACATCGCCTTGCCCAGCCGCGGCTTGTCGGTGGTGGTGGTGAGCCAGTGGCGCACCTGCGCCGCCACCCCCAATCCATTGAGATTCGCCACAAGCTCCTCCACCCGAGCCGTGTAGTCGTCAGCCGTCATCGGGAACGACTGCTGCTCCAGATAGCCCCACATCACCTGGAAATACAAACGGCCGCGGCGCAGGATCAACTGCAGGTCGTAGGAGGCCTGCCAGCGCTGGCGCAGGATCTGGAGCACCTCAGCGCTGCTGAGCGGAGCGTCGGACGGCAGGGTCACAAAGACGGGGGCGCGCAACAGCATGTTGCAGGCTGCCGGCGCCAGCCCGTTTCGGCCAGCGGGAGCCGGTGGGGCAACGTCCATAATGGGCGCCAAATTGCAGTGGCTGCATCGCCGCCCGTATGACCCAGATCCCAGCAAGCGCCTCGAGTGGTGACGTGCCCGGAATGGGTCGTCGTCAGTTCATGAACCTGCTCACCTTCGGGTCGGTGACCGGCGTGGCGCTGGGCGCCCTCTATCCGGTGGTGAACTACTTCATCCCCCCCAAGGCTGCGGGGTCCGGTGGAGGCACCTCCGCCAAGGACGAGCTGGGTAATGCCGTGACCGCCAGCGGCTGGCTGAGCACCCACCGCGAAGGTGACCGCAACCTGGTGCAGGGCCTCAAGGGTGACCCCACCTACCTGATCGTTGAGGGCAGCGATGCCATCGGCAGCTACGGCATCAACGCCATCTGCACCCACCTGGGTTGCGTGGTGCCCTGGAACGCCGCGGCCAACAAGTTCATGTGCCCCTGCCACGGCTCGCAATACGACGCCACTGGCAAGGTGGTGCGCGGCCCTGCCCCCCTCTCCCTGGCCCTGGCCCACGTGAGCGTGGACAGCGACAACGTGTTCCTGAGCCAGTGGACCGAAACCGATTTCCGCACCGGCGAGAAGCCCTGGTGGGTCTGATCTCCTCTCCAGTCGTCTCCCCCTCGTTTCTCCGCCCCATGCGTCGCCCCTTCTCCCTGCTGCTGAGCTCGCTGCTGGCCCTCGGCGCTCTGCTGTTCGCCCCCCAGGCCAGCTGGGCCTATCCGTTCTGGGCGCAACAGAACTACGACTACCCCCGCGAAGCCACCGGCAAGCTGGCCTGCGCCAACTGCCACCTGGCCAAGAAGCCCACCCACGTGGAACTGCCTCAGGCCGTGTTCCCCGATGAGGTGTTCAAGGTGGAAGTGGAAATCCCCTACGACACCGCCGTGCAGCAGGTGGCTGGCGATGGCAGTCCCACCGGCCTGAATGTGGGCGCCGTTGTGATGCTCCCCGATGGCTTCACCCTCGCACCGGCGGATCGCCTCACCGACGAGCTCAAGGAAGAGACCGCCGGTGTGTATGTGACCACCTGGAACGACGCGAACCCCAACATCCTGTTGGTGGGCCCCCTCCCCGGCGACGATCACCAGAAGATCGTGTTCCCGATCCTCTCCCCCGATCCCGCGACCGATAGCGCCATTCACTTCGGCAAATATCAACTCCACGTGGGCGGTAACCGCGGCCGCGGCCAGGTGTATCCCACCGGTGAGAAGAGCAACAACAGCGCTTTCACGGCCTCCGCAGCCGGCACCGTGGATGCGATCAACGCGGGCGATAACGGCGGCTCGGTGGTAATGATCAAAACCGCCGACGGCACCAGCGTCAGCGAAACCATCCCTGCTGGCCCCACCATCACCGCTCAGGTGGGTGACGTGGTGGCCGCTGGTGCTGCCCTCACCAACGACCCCAATGTGGGTGGCTTTGGTCAGCTCGATGCCGAGGTGGTGCTGCAGAACCCCAACCGCATCTATGGCCTGCTCGCCTTCTTCGCCGCCGTGGCCCTGGCCCAGATCATGCTGGTGCTGAAGAAGAAGCAGGTAGAAAAGGTGCAGGCTGCCGAAGGCGTTTGATGCCCCTCGCTCTGTTCACCTCACCGGGGCCCTTGCTGTTTCAGCTGGGGCCCTTTTCTCTGCGCTGGTATGGCCTGCTGATCGCCGTTGCCGTGCTGCTAGGGCTGCTGCTGGCCACGCGGCTGGGCAAACAACGGGGCCTGGATCCAACTCTGATCGCCGATCTGCTGCCGATCCTGGTGTTGGCCGCCGTGGTTGGCGCGAGGCTGTATTACGTGACCTTCGAGTGGCGGCAATACCAGCTCAATTGGCTGGATGCGCTGGCCATCTGGCGAGGCGGCATCGCCATCCACGGTGCCCTGATCGGCGGCAGCCTGGCGGTGATCCTCTACAGCCGCTGGCGGCGGATCGCCTTCTGGAACCTGCTGGATGTGCTGCTGCCGTCGGTGGCGCTGGGCCAGGCCATCGGACGCTGGGGGAACTTCTTCAACTCCGAAGCCTTCGGCCTGCCCACTGATCTGCCCTGGAAGCTCACGATTCCCTACGCCAGCCGGCCCGTGGAGTTCCTCGACCAGAGCACCTTCCACCCCACCTTCCTCTACGAATCCCTCTGGAATCTGGGCGTGCTGGCCCTGCTGCTGGTGCTGTTTGAGCGGGGTGTGCGGGGCAGGATCAACCTGCCGGTGGGCGCCATCAGCTGCATCTATCTGGTGGCCTACAGCTGCGGCCGCTTCTGGATTGAAGGCCTGCGCATCGACCCGCTCTGCCTGCTGGGCACACCGCCCGACTGCGACGGCGGCCTGCGCATGGCGCAATTGGTGAGCCTGGCGCTAATCGCTTTGGGCGCTTTCGGTCTTTACTGGCTCTATTGCCGGCGTCAACCGCTGCCTGATCCCAGCGGAGTGCAGGCATGAGCGGCAAGGTGTGGATTGTGGGTGCCGGGCCAGGCGCACCCGACCTGCTCACCCTGCGCGCGGCGCGGGTGATCGAGCAGGCCGAGGTTTTGATCTGGACCGATTCACTCGTGAACCCGCAGCTGGCGGCGATGGCCCCGGAGGGTTGCGAGCGGCTGCGCACCAGCACCCTCACCCTCGAGGAGGTGATGGGGGTGATGCTGGATCGGGTGGCCCGGGGGCAACGGGTGGTGCGCCTGCACGACGGCGACACCTGCCTCTACAGCGCCCTGCATGAACAACGCTGCCGCCTGGAGGAAGCGGGGGTGGAGGTGGAGGTGGTGCCGGGCCTGAGTGCCTACCAGGCCACCGCCGCCGCCCTGCAATCGGAACTCACGGTGCCGGGGCTGGTGCAAACGATCGTGCTCAGCCGCGCCGGCGGCCGCACGGGGGTGCCGGAGCACGAATCCCTAGCCAAGCTGGCCGCCCTGCAGGCCTCGCTCTGCCTCTATCTCAGCGCCCGCCATGTGGAGGAGGTGCAGGCGGAGCTGCTGCTGCACTACCCGGCCGACACGCCGGTGGCCATCGCCTACCGCGTGAGCTGGCCCGACCAATGGCTCACCGTGGTGCCGCTGCAGGCCATGACCCAGGTGAGCGCGGAGCGCCAACTGATCCGCACCACCCTCTATGTGGTGAGTCCGGCGCTGGCACCGCCAGGGGAAGCCCGCTCCAAGCTCTATTCCGCCAGCCACGACCATCTGTTCCGCGCGGCCAGCCAGGCGATCAGCTCCGCCAGCTGAGGGGCGAACCTTGATGTTCTAAGCTCATCAGGCGCGAGCAATCAGCGCACGCGGGCGATTAGCACAGTGGTAGCGCACTTCCTTCACACGGAAGGGGTCACTGGTTCGAATCCAGTATCGCCCATTTTTGAAGCACTCCCGCTGCAATTTTGCTAGCGGTTTGCCCTTGGAGTGTTTCAAGGCAGAATGCCGCCAACGCAGTAGCTGTTGGCCTGTGAACGCCAGTGAGGCCTCCACACCCACACCTTCGGACGACAGCCAGAGGCCGCTGGAACGGCTGGGCAGCACGCTCCAACAAGCGCGCGAAGCACGCGGGCTCGATGTAGCCAGCCTGGCCAAACAGCTGCGCATGGGTGAGGAGCAGCTACTGGCCCTGGAATCCGGTGATCGCGCCCGGCTGCCGGAACTGGTGTTTGTGATCGCCCAGGCCCGCCGCGTTGCCACGGCCCTCTCCTGCGACATCGATGCGCTGATCACGCCGCTCAAGAAGGAGAGCAGCAGTCCGTTCAAGGCCACCCCTGCCCCCCTCAGCAGCGTGCCAAGCCCCTCGCGGGAACGGCGCGCAGCCCGCATCAGCGCCCAGAGCTACACCCACCAACCGGCCCGCTCCAGCCGCCAAGGGGCCCTGCGCTGGCTCGGCAGCCTGGCCCTACTCGCGGGCGTCATCGCCGCCGGCAGCTGGGGTTGGCAGCTACGCAGCCAGCTGCAGCAGCTGGTGAGCGCACGCTCGGCCCCGCCCACAGCGAAGCCAAAGCCAGCCGCAACCCAGCCCAAGCCGAAACGCCCCAAGCCCGCTGCGGCGGCCGCCGTACCGGCAACCAGCCTCAAACTGAGCAGCAAGCAAGCCAGCTGGCTGGAGGTGCGCAACGGCAGCGGCAAACAGCTGTTTGAAGGCAACTTCAAAGGCGAGCGCAGCTTCCCGCTGCAGGGGGGGCTCCAGGTGCTCGCCGGTCGCCCGGATCTGGTGCAGGTGAGCTTCGGCGCCCAGCCCGCCCGGCCCCTGGGCCCGATTGATCAGATCCGCTGGGTGAGCTTCAAGGCTCCAGCACGCTGAGGCGCACCCCCACCGCTTCCTCCACCGCAGGGGCGCAGGCTGCCAGGCTCCAGCGCTCCAGGCTGAGATCCAGATCCGAGTGCATCGGCTCGAGCCGGATCGAGCCGGAGTTGTCGCCGTCCTGCCGCAGCTGGATGCCCGCCACCACGGCCTCCGGGCGGCGATCCAGGGCCACCGCCAGCCGCAGCAGCAGCGCCATGGCTGCCACGGTGCGGCGCTGCTCGCGCCCTTCGATCAGCTGCCACGACTCATGCCGCTTCTTGGGCAGGGAGCGGCGGTGGTAGCGGGCGATCGCCGCCACCATCAGGTGTTCGCTGTCGGCGTAGCCCAGCAGCTCGCCGTGGCGGATCAGATACCAACTGTGCTTGTGATAGGCGCCGCTGTTGATGTGCTGACCGCAGCTGTGCAGCATCGCCGCCGCCCACAGCAGCTGCCGGCCACTGCCGTCATCGCTATGCAGCAGCCCCTGGCCCTGGGTGTAGAGGCTGAGGGCATACGCCGCCACCCGCTCAGCCCGCGGCACATCCACCTTGTAGCGCTGCGCCAGATGCAGCACGGTGCGCTGGCGGATGCTGCTCTGGAACGCAAAGCGATCCACGATCAGGTCGTTGCGCAGCATCCAATCCACGATCAGCCCCTCCCGCAGCGCCCGCTCACACACCACCAGCTCCTGCACGCCGAGCATCTCCATGGCGGTTTGCAGGATCAGGGCACCCGGCACGATGATTTCGGCGCGGCGCTCGTTGAGATAGGGCAGAGCGCGCCGCTGGGCCGGGGTGAGGGTGAGCAGGCGCTCCACCAGGCCATCGAGCCGTTGTCGGCTCACGCGGTAGCCCTGCATGCGCAGCGGCGGCCGCGGATCCTCGGCCGCCGCCATGGCCGCCACCGCCATGGCCGTGCCGCTGGTGGCCACCATCACTGGCGTTTCGCCGTTCTGGAGCTGCTGGCGCACCTTCAGCACCGCAGGCTCCAGCGATCCCTGGATGAAGGCCCGCAGAAACTCCACGCGCTTGGGCGGCAGCGGCTCCTCGCGCACAAAGTCCCGCTGCAGGCGCACCGCACCCACCCGGGTGCTGGTGAGAACGCGGGCATCACGGCCATCAGCCAGCACCAGTTCGGTGGAACCACCGCCGATATCCAGGATCAGATGGGGCTGATCCCCAAACGCCATCGCCGAAAGCACGCCCAGATAGATGAGGCGGGCCTCCTCCGGACCGCTCACCAGATCCACCTCCAGCCCCAGCTGCTCCTGGATCGATTGCAAAAACTCGCGTCCGTTCGGGGCTTCCCGCACCGCACTGGTGGCCGCCGTGACCACATCGCCGGCCTGCACGCCGTGGCTGGCGGCCAGCTCGCGGCAGTGGCGCAGGGTGGTGAAGGCCCGCTCGATCGCCTCGGGGGTGAGGTCACCGCTGTCGGGGTCGCGCTCCCCCAGGCGGGTGGTGGATTTCTCCGTGAGGATCACCGAGAAGGTGCGCAGCTCGGTGTCCACCGCCGCCACCAGCAGGTGGATCGAATTGGTGCCGATATCGATTCCCGCCACGGGGCGGATGGAACTCCCGATCGAGCGGCTGGGTGCCTCGCTCACGCGGCCATCGCCTCAAGCGCTGGGCCACTTTCGCACCGCTGGGCACCGGCCCGGCAGACCTAGGGTTTGCGCCACTTCAGCGGAGGTTCCCCTGGCACCACTGCAGGCCTGGCTGGCGCTGCTGCGCTGGGACAAACCCAGCGGGCGCCTGATCCTGCTGATCCCCGCCGGCTGGAGCCTGTGGCTGCTGCCGGGCGGGGCACCACCGGCCGAGCTGCTGGGCTGGATCGTGCTGGGCGGTTTGGCGGTGAGCGGCGCCGGCTGCGTGGCCAACGACCTCTGGGACCGCCGCATCGATCCCCAGGTGGAACGCACCAGCCAGCGGCCGTTGGCCAGTGGCCGCATCAGCGTGGCCGAAGCCCTGCTGCTGCTGGCGATCTGCCTCGGCGTTGCCCTGGCGGTGGTGCTCTGGGGGCTCCCGGCCGCAAACCGCGGCCTCTGCCTGGGCCTGGCAATCGCGGCCCTGCCACCGGTGCTGCTCTACCCCTCCGCCAAGCGCTGGTTTGGCTACCCCCAAGCGGTGTTGGCACTCTGCTGGGGCTTCGCAGTGCTGATCCCCTGGGCAGCAGCCCGCGGCACGCTCAGCGGCGGCTGGCCCCTGGCAGCGCTCTGGCTGGCCACGCTGCTGTGGACCTTCGGTTTCGACACGGTGTATGCGATGTCGGATCGCGACGACGACCGGCGGGTGGGTGTGCGCAGCTCAGCCCTGAGCCTCGGCGATCAGGCGCCGCTGGTGGTGGGGTGCTGCTACGGGGCCGCAGCCCTGTTGCTGGCCTGGGCCGCTGCGGCGCAAGGGGTCACGCCGCTCTTCTGGCTGCTGTGGCTCCTGGCCGGCGCCGGCTGGCTGCGGGAAGCACTGCGGCTGCAACAACCGCAGCTGCCGCGCTCGGCCTTTGCACGGCACTTCCGCCATCAGGTGTGGCTGGGGGCCCTGCTGCTGCTGGCTCTGGTGATCGGACGCAGCGGAGCCCTGCCCACATGAGCCGCCAGCCTCAGCCCCTGCAGCCGGGTGATCGCGTGCAGCTGGCCGCCGCCAGCTCGGCCCTGCAGCCGGAGGCGCTGGAACGACTGGAGGATGGCATCAGCCTGCTGGAGAGCTGGGGGCTGGTGGTGGAGCCGCACCCCCAACCCCTGCGCAGCTGGGGCTACCTAGCTGGGAGGGACGCTGAACGGGGGGCGGATCTGCAAGCCGCCGCGCCGCTGCTGGCCTGCGTGCGGGGCGGCTGGGGCTCGGCCCGGCTACTGGAGGATCCCGCCGCCCCCTGGCAGCGCGCCAGCGCCAACCCGCAGTGGTTGCTGGGCTTTTCGGATGTCACCTCGCTGCTCTGGGCCCGCCAGGCGGCCGGAATCGCGGGCGGCATCCACGGGCCGATGCTCACCAGCCTGGCGGGCGAGCCGGCCTGGAGCCAGGAGCGGTTGCGACAGTTGCTGTTTGGCGAGCCCCTGCCGGCCCTCGATGGGGAGGGCTGGAGCGCAGGCGTGGCCGAAGGGCCGCTGCTGGTGGGCAATCTCACGGTGGCCACACACCTGCTGGGCACCGCCCATCTGCCAACCCTCAAGGGTGCGGTGCTGGTGCTGGAAGACGTGGGCGAGGCGCCCTACCGCCTGGATCGGATGCTCACCCAGTGGCGCCTCTGCGGTGCCCTGCAACAGCTGGCAGGCATTGGTTTGGGCAGCTTCTCCGGCTGCGATCAGGAGCATTCCGGCTTCGGGCTGGAGCAGGTGCTGCGGGAGCGCACCGCCAACCTGGGCATCCCCGTGTTGGCGGGGCTGGCCGTGGGGCACGACCCCGGGAATGCCGCCCTGCCGCTGGGCTGGCGGGCGCGGCTGGATGCTGAGCGCGGCCAGCTGGAGCTGCTTCAGCCCTGACGGGCGGCAAGCACCGCCGCCGCGATCGTGAGATCAAAGGGAGTGGTGATCTTGATGTTGGCCGGCGACGACTCCATCACCTGCACCGGCCAGCCCAACCGCTCAAACAGCGAGGCGTCATCGGTGACGCTCCAGCCTTCGCTCCGGGCCTGCGCGTGGGCCTGGCGCAGCTGCGCCACCGGAAACCCCTGGGGAGTCTGCGCACCCCAGAGCTGGGCGCGATCGGGGGTGTCCTGAATCACACCGGCGCCATCCACCCGTTTGATCGTGTCGGTCACAGGCGCCGCCGCAATCACCGCAGCGCCGGCCAGCACCGCCGCCGCGCAGCGATCGATCAGCGCAGGCTCCACCAGGCAGCGGGCGCCGTCATGAATCAGCACCGCCTCGGCCTCGGCCGGCAGGGCCGCCAGGCCGTTGCACACCGAATCCTGGCGGGTATCGCCGCCCTGCACCCACACCACCGGCTTCTGGGGCTGGGCAGCAGCCACCAGGGCCTGGATGTCGGCCTGATCCACCGGTTGCCCCACGACGCCGATCCAGCTGATCGCCTCGGAGGCCAGGGCTGCCTGCAGCGTCCAGGCCAGCACCGGCCGGCCCGCCACCTCCAGCAGCAGCTTGTTGCGCTCAGCCCCCATGCGACGACCGCTGCCGGCACAGGCGATCAACAGATGCATGTCAGGGCTCCGGGGCTGAGTAATCCCACCTACATACAATCAGTCCACGCTCCGCCTGCCGCCATGCGCGTTCTGTTTCTGGTACCAGGCGGCCTCGATCAACAGCTGCAGGTCTTGCCCGCCGCTGCCCGCACGGCAGACGCCCTCAACGCCCAGATCCAGGTGGCCTGCGCACCCGCAGCCGCTGCCGCCTGGAGCCTGCTGCCGGCGGTGGAAAAGCTGATCCCCTTCGACTTCAACGCCAGTCCCACTCTGGCGGACTGGGCCAACCTGCTCGGCAATGTGCGCGAGCCCGATTTCCAGGCCTGCATCAACCTGGCCAGCGGCCGCCAGGTGGATCTGATGCTCTCGATGAGCCACATCCCCAACCGCGTGGCCCAGAGCGGCTTCTCCGCCACCAGCACCGTCACGCCCCCCACCGGCTGGAGCGCCCAGGCGATGGCGAGTTTCCTCCAACCCCTGGGCGTGAGCCTGGAGGCCGCCAGCTTCCGGCTGGCCCTGCCCAAGCCCGCCCTCGAGCAGGCCAGCAGCAACCTGCCCGCCGGACAGGGACCGGCACTGCTGCTCGCCCCTTCCGCCACTAGTGGCGACTGGCCCTCCGCCTGCTGGCAGCAGCTGCCTGAGCTGGTGCGCGCCAAGCTGCCGGATCTGCGGGTGGTGGAGGCCAACCGCAACGCCAAGCTGCTGGAGCGGGCCGCCCAGGTGGCTAGCTGCGATGTGGTGTTGAGCAGCGATCCGGTCACCACCGAACTGGCGCTGCTCTGCGGCATGCCCCTGGTGGCCCTGGGCCGCAGCGCTGCCGACCTGCCGAAGCGAGACGGCGTGCAGGGCATCGGCGACGCCGGCCATCTCGATCAACTGCACACCGCTGAGGTGCTCCAGGCCCTCGGCCTGGGATGAATCCGCTGCGCCGCCCTGGCCGCCGGCAGCGAGGCCCCCGCGTTCTCTTCACCCGCCGGCCCTGGGCCGGACCGCTCCTGGCGCTCGCCCTGGTGGTGAATGCCGGCGCCGCGGGCTACCGGCTCACCGAGGGCTGGGACTGGGGCGACTGTTACTGGATGGTGCTGATCACCCTCAGCACCCTGGGCTTCAGCGATCCCCACACCACCGTGATGCACAGCGGCGGGCGGATCGTCACGGCGCTGCTGCTGGTGGGCGGCCTGGTCGTGGTGCAGCAGACCATCCAGAAACTGCTGGAATTAACCAACTCCGGCTATTTCCGGCGGCTGCGTGAACGGCGCTACCGCCAACAGCTCAAGCGCACGATGAATCAACACGTCATCCTCTGCGGCTACGGCCGGATCGGGCGGGAGATCGCCGAACAGCTCAGCGGCGAAGGCGTGCAGCTGCTGGTGGTGGAAAACGACGCCGACCGCATCGACGAGGCCCAGCAGCGGGGGCTCACCGTGCTCCAGGGCGATGCCACCCTCGATGAAACCCTCGAGGAGGCGGGCATCCACCAGTGCCGGGCGCTGGTGACGGCCCTGCCCAGCAATGCCGCCAACCTCTATGTGATCCTCAGCGCCCGGGGCCTGGCGCCGCGCACGCGCCTGATCGCCCGGGCCGATAGCGAGGAGGCGGAGGGCAAGCTGCGCCTGGCGGGGGCCGATCAGGTGGTGAGCCCCTATGTAGCCGGTGGCCGCACCATGGCCGCCACGGCCCTGCGGCCCCTGGCGGTGAACTTCATGGATTTGCTGGCGGGCAGCGATTGCGAGGTGGAGGAATTCCAGCTCAGCGATGACCCCCAACAGCTGGGCGCACTGAATGGCGCCAGCCTGGCGGAGCTGCAGCTGGGTCGCCGCAGCGGTGCGCTGGTGCTCGCGGTCCGCAATCCGGCCGCCAGCCAGCTGACCACCGGTGAGCTGGAGCCCCTGCTGGCCAACCCGGGGGGAGACGTGCGACTCAGCCCCGGCCAGCTGCTGGTGGTGATGGGCAGCAAACAGCAGCTGCAGCGCTTCGGGGATCTGCTGGGCAGCGCCCTGGCCGGCGTGAAAACCATGCCGGCCTGAAGGCCAGCCGGGGCGCAGATCTACGCTCGCTCGACCCCAGCCTTCCCCCGAGCCATGGCAGACGCCACCCCCCTCACCGGTCAGGTTGCCCTGGTGACCGGCGCCAGCCGCGGCATCGGTGCCGCGATCGCCAAGGAGCTGGCCGCGGCTGGCGCCACGGTGGTGGTGAACTACGCCAGCTCACCGGCAGCAGCCGAGGCGGTGGTGGCGGAGATCACCGCCGCAGGCGGCAAGGCCTGGGCCCAGCAGGCGAATGTGGCCGATGAGGAGCAGGTGGATGGCCTGGTGAAGGCGGTGCTGGAGAAGGAGGGCCGCCTCGATGTGTTGGTGAACAACGCCGGTATCACCCGCGACGGCCTGCTGATGCGCATGAAGAGCGCCGACTGGCAGAGCGTGATCGACCTCAACCTCACCGGCGTGTTTCTGTGCACCCGCGCCGTGAGCCGCTCGATGCTCAAGGCGCGCAGCGGCCGCATCATCAACATCACCTCGGTGGTGGGCCTGATGGGCAACCCCGGCCAGGCCAACTACAGCGCCGCTAAAGCCGGTGTGATCGGACTCACCCGCAGCAGCGCCGCTGAGTTCGCCAGCCGCGGTGTCACGGTGAACGCCGTCGCCCCCGGCTTCATCGAGAGCGACATGACCGCTGAGCTCGACAAGGAGCCGATCCTGGCGGCAATCCCCCTGGGGCGCATGGGCCAGCCCGGCGAGGTGGCCAGCGCCGTTCGCTTCCTGGCCGCCGACCCCGCCGCCGCCTACATGACCGGGCAGGTGCTGCAGGTGGATGGCGGCATGGTGATGCGCTGAGCGCTCAGGTGCCCGGCTCAACAGGCTGGGTCAACTCCTCTCTGAGCCGCCGGATGCGCTGCAGCAGGCGCAAGCGGCGGCTACGGGTGGTGATCGTGAGGAACAGCCGCAGCGGCACGTAGATCAGGGCCATCCCCAGCCCCAGACCCACCACCACCAGGAAGGCCATCACATTGCTGCCGGTGCTGGGGTCGGCCAGCACATCGGTGAGCGGGCCATTGAGGCTCTCCGCTAGGGCGTCGCTGAAGCTCTCCTCCATGGGCGGAACCCTATCGGCAGCGGCCTTGGCGCGCAGCGCTGCAGCCGCCTCGATTCGGCTTTCCCCACAAGCCAGGCGCCACCTCGGCGTGGGACCCTTTGGCCATTGCCTGTTCCCGGTTCAGCGATGGCCAAGCTGCTCTCCTTCTCCGATGCCTCCCGCGCCTCCCTGGAGCGCGGTATCAACGCCCTCGCCGATGCGGTGAAGGTGACCATCGGGCCCAAGGGCCGCAACGTGGTGCTCGAGAAGAAATTCGGCGCACCCGATGTGGTGAACGACGGCGTCACCATCGCCAAGGAAATCGAACTGGAGGATCCGTTCGAAAACATCGGCGCCAAGCTGCTGCTGCAGGTGGCCACCAAAACCAAAGACAAGGCCGGTGATGGCACCACCACCGCCACGGTGCTGGCCCAGGCCATGGCCCGCGAAGGCCTGCGCAACGTGGCGGCCGGCGCCAGCCCGGTGAATCTGCGCCGCGGCATGGAGAAGGCCGTGGCCCAGGTGGTGAGTGGCATCGAAGCCCGCTCCAGCGCCGTGGCCGGTGATGCCATCCGTCAGGTGGCCACCGTGAGCTCCGGCGGCGACGACGAGGTGGGCCGCATGGTGAGCGAAGCCATGGACAAGGTGAGCGTGGACGGTGTGATCACCGTTGAAGAAAGCAAGAGCCTGGCCACCGAGCTCGAGATCACCGAGGGCATGGCCTTCGATCGCGGCTACAGCTCCCCCTATTTCGTCACCGACGGCGACCGCCGCGTCTGCGAATTTGATAACGCCCTGCTGCTGATCACCGACCGCAAGATCAGCGCCATCAACGACCTGGTGCCCGTGCTGGAGTCCGTCTCCCGCGCCGGTAAGCCCCTGGTGATCCTGGCGGAGGAAGTGGATGGCGAAGCGCTGGCCACCCTGGTGGTGAACAAGAACCGCGGCGTGCTGCAGGTGGCCGCCGTGCGCGCCCCCGGCTTCGGCGACCGCCGCAAGGCGATGCTCCAGGACATCGCCATCCTCACCGGCGCCACCCTGGTGAGCGAGGACCGGGCCATGACCCTCGACAAGGTGAGCCTCGAGGATCTCGGCACGGTGCGCCGGATCACGATCAGCAAGGACGAGACCACGATCGTGGCCACCGGTGATCACCAGGGGGCCGTGCGCGATCGCGTGGCCTCGATCAAGCGCGAACTCGACAACACCGACTCCGACTACGACCGCGAGAAGCTCAGCGAACGCGTGGCCAAGCTGGCCGGCGGCGTGGCGGTGATCAAGGTGGGCGCCCCCACCGAAACCGAGCTGCGCAACCGCAAGCTGCGCATCGAAGACGCCCTCAACGCCACCCGCGCCGCCGTAGAAGAAGGCATCGTGGCCGGTGGCGGCAGCACCCTGGTGCAACTCGCTGCCGAGCTGGATGGCCTGGCCGCCGGCCTCAGCGGTGATGAGCGCACGGGCGTTGAGATCGTGCAGCGCGCCCTGGCGGCGCCTCTGCATCAGATCGCAGCCAACGCCGGTTACGACGCCAACGTGGTGGCCGATGAGGTGCGCCGCAGCGGCAAAGGCTTCAACGCCGCCACCGGCGTTTACGAAGACCTGCTGGCCGCCGGCATCCTCGATGCCGCCAAGGTGGTGCGCCTGGCACTGCAGGACGCCGTGTCGATCGCCGGCCTGCTCCTCACCACCGAAGCGGTGATCGCCGACAAGCCCGAGCCGGCTGCGGCCCCGGCGCCCGGCGGCGACATGGGTGGCATGGGCGGTATGGGCGGCATGGGCGGCATGGGCATGCCCGGGATGATGTGATCCGCCGGGGCCGGATCAGAGCACCCGCACCAGGCGGGCGTGGATCCGGCAAACGGCGAGGGCTTCGCGGGGTGGGTCGTTGCAGAGCCGCCCCAGCTCACGGTTGAGAGCCTGCAGTTCGTCCATGGGCAAACTGGCGATGGGCGTGGCCAACAGCACACCCCCCAGAGCCAGGGGCACCAGCGACAGCAAACGCGGGGAGGTCATGGCACACCTCCATTGAGACAGCCGAGACCACCTCAGTGTGAGGCTCCGGCGCAACCGCTGAGCGGCACGCTTCAGAAAGCTTCCAAACTGCGCCGGTAGGCGGCCACCTGCAGGTCGACACCCGTGATGGCGGTACCCACCACCACGGCATCGGCACCCGCTTGCAAGGCGCGCGTGGCCTGATCGGCCGTGGCGATGCCGCCCTCGCAGATCAGGAGGGCCTCCGCCGGCAACTGCTGCCGCAGCGGCGCCAACAGATCCCAGGCCGGCGGCTTGCTGGCAGCGGTGGCCTCCGTGTAGCCAAACAGGGTGGTTCCCACCCAGGCGCAGCCGAGCTCAGCCGCCTGCAAACCATTGGCAACGCTGTCCACATCCGCCATCAGCACTGCTCCCAGATCAGCGCGGGCCCGCTGCACCAGCTCAGCCAACGCAGCGCCCTGGGGCCGGTTTCGCTCGGTGGCATCCAGGGCGATCACATCGGCACCGGCTGCCCACACCGCCTGGATCTCCTCCCAGCCCGGGGTGATGTACACGGGGCTGTCTTCAAAGCTGCGCTTCCACAACCCCACGATCAGGGCTTCGGGGCAGCGGCGGCGCACCGCACCGATGTGCTCCGGACTCTCCAAGCGCACACCCACAGCCCCGTTGTTGAGGCTGGCCTCGGCCATGGCCGCGATCACCTCCGGCTGACGCATGGGCGACCCCTCCGGCGCCTGCACCGACACGATCAATCCACGTTGCAGCTGGGCGCGATCAGGCAGCACGGCGCGTCTCCTGATCAGGCAACCAGCTGCGCAGTTGCACCAGCACCGGGTGCGTGGGGGCCGGTGCAGGGCGGCTGGCGCGCAGGGGCGGTTCCGGCACGGCCACGGGCTTCGGCGCGGCCACTTGCTTCGGCGTGGCCACAGGTTCCGGCTCCGCTGCCCGGTTGTACCACCAGGCGCCTCCCTCCGGATCCACCTCAGTCAAGGCAGCCAGCAGCTCCTCCACTCTGCTGACGCCATGGCGATGAACCCACTGGCCCAGCAGCTGAGCGAAGCGATGGGGATCGCGCGCCGCCAGAGCAGCCTGCAGCGCCAACTGCTGGGCCTGACGGCGGGCCTGGGGCGAGGGAAGGGCGGAAGGTCGGGTGGCCAAGGAGGGGATCAGGCGAGCTTGCGATCCAGCAACGGGCGGATCAACAGGAACAGGCCCAGGGCCAGCACTGCCAGCACCCCCAGACAGCTGGCGGCACTCAACTCCCCGTAGGGAGCCTCCAGCACCACAGCCGAGAGGGAGAACTGACCGGCGTAGGCCGCCCGGATCGGTTCAATCGCGAAGGTAAGGGGATTCAGGGCTGCAAGCCAGCCCAACCAGGCCGGCATGAAGGAGATCGGAGCCAGGGCGGTGCTGGCAAACAGCAGCGGCAGGTTGGCCACGAAGATCACCGCGATCAGCTCGATGTGACCCGGTAGGGCGAAGGCCAGGCCCAGGCTCAAACCGGTCACGGCAAACACCAGCAGCAGCAGCGTCACCAGCACCAGCACCAGCCCGGCGCCTCCGGGCCAGCCGTAGCCCAGGGCCCACGCGGTGGCCATGATCGCCAGGCTCTGCACCAGGCTCAGAGCGGTGATGTAGAGCACCGAGGCCAGCACAATCGAGCTGCGGGAGCGCAACGGCGCCACCAGCAGGCGGTTGAGGAAGCCGAACTCCCGGTCAAACATCACCGGCAGGCCGGCGTTGAGGGCAGCGCTGAAGGCCGTGAACACGATCACGCCGGCGCCCAAGAAGCGGCCATAGCTCATGCCATCGGGCAGCAGCCCTTCAGGCGCATTGGCGAACAACGCTCCGAACAGCACCAGCCAGATCAGCGGCTGCAGCACACCGGCCACCAGGGTGGAGGGGCGGCGGGCCAGCTGCAGGAACAAGCGGCGCGTGAGGGCCAGGGTTTCCTGGGTGAGCTCCGCAGCAGCCGAACGCGGCTCCGGAACGGCGGCCGAGGCATCCATCAGAGAGGGGGCTGCGCTGGTCATCGGGTCTCGGTGATCACAGAAGAGAACAACATCAACGGGCCTGGAGCGGTGCTCAACGCATCGCCTGCTTGCGCTCAGCCTTGGCGTCACGGCTACCGGCCACCGCCAATTCAGCGTCCATCAGGGTGCGGCCCGTGGCCTGGAGGTAGACATCATCGAGGCTGGGACGGCTCTGGGCCAGCGCGAACACCGGCAACTGAGCCTCCGCGAGCTGACGGCGGAGCTGTTCCACCACGCCGTCGTGCTCCACCACCAGGTTGAGGGAGTAGCCCTGGGCGCGGTTCACCACCACCTGGCGCACGCCGGGGCAGGCCTGCAGCAGTTGTTGCACCCTCAACGCTTCGGGTTCATCGCTGAACTCCCGCACCCGCAGGGTGACGCGATCGCCGCCCAGCGCAGCCTTCAGCTCCGCCGGCTTACCGGCGGCAATCACCCGCCCGCCCTCGATGATCGCCAGCTGATCGGCCAGGGCATCCACTTCTTCGAGGTAGTGGCTGCTGAGCAGCACCGTGGTGCCCTGATCGCGCAGTTGGCGCAGCACCTGCCAGATGGCAGCGCGGCTTTCGATATCAAGGCCAACGGTGGGCTCATCCAGCACCAACACCTGGGGGCGATGCAGCAGACCGGAGGCCAGATCCAAGCGGCGGCGCATGCCACCGGAATAGGTGCCGCTGCGGCGATCAATCCAGTCGCCCATGCCTAGCAACTCCACCAGCTCCGCCAGGCGCTGATCGCGATCGGCGCGGGGCAGGTGATACAGATCGCCTTGCAGCTGAAGCAGCTCGCGACCACTGAGGATCTTGTCGAGAGCCACCTCCTGGGCCACGTAGCCCAGGCGCTGCCGCACACCGCGAGGATTGGCCAGGGCATCCACCCCTGCCACCCGCACCACGCCGCTGCAGGGGGCCAGCAGGGTGGCCAGGATCCGCAGGGTGGTGGTTTTGCCGGCGCCATTGGGGCCGAGCAAGCCGAACAAGCTGCCAGCGGGCACGCTGAGGTTCAGCCCCTGCAGAGCATTCACGGCTTTCTCGCCCTTGCCGTAGCGCTTGCTCACCTCCCGGAGCTCGATCACATCCGCCACCCGCTCAGGCTCCGCACAGCCAATGGCCTTGTAATCTAGAAAAGCCCGGCAATGGCCAGCAGCTCCAGGCCCTGGCTGCTGAAATCAGCCCCAGCCGGCAACCGCGCGATCAACAGCAGCAGGCAGATCCCGAACAGATAGAGGATCGACCAGCGAAACAAGCCACGGGCGCGCTGCACGTCGTCGGGATCGCGGTTGAGGCGCCAGGCCATCTGGATCAAACGGGCGTTAAACGGAAGCAGCAGCAGGCCATAGAGGAGCCCGCCGCTGGGCAGCGCCCACACACCGAGCAGGCTGAGCAGCACGGTGGCGGCGGCGTAAACGCTGATGCCGCGCGCCGTGGCCGCTGTGCCCTTCACCACCGGCAGCATCGGAATGCCAACGGCGCGGTAGTCGTCCTTCAGGAGGAGAGCCAGCGCCCAGAAGTGAGCGGGCGTCCACACCATCACCAGGGCGAAAAGCCACCAGCTGCTGAGGCCGAGGTGACCGGTGGCGGCCGCCGCTCCCACCAGGGGCGGAATGGCGCCGGCCACACCGCCGATCACGATGTTCTGGGTGGTGCGGGGCTTGAGCAGCACCGTGTAGAGCAGCACATAGCTGCACAGCCCCAGCAGGGCCAGGCTGGCCGCCAGACAGTTAACGCCGCCCACCAGCAGGGTGGCAGCGCTCAGGCCGAGGGCCACGGCGATTGCGAAGGCCGTGCCCACCGAGAGGCGGCCGGAGGGCAGCGCCCGGGAGCTGGTGCGCTGCATGCGGCCATCGAGCTCCTGCTCCCACAGGCAGTTGAGAACACCGGCAGCGGCGGCCGCCAGCGCTCCACCGCCGAGGGTGCAGGCCAGGCGCAGCGGCGGCAGCGGCCAACCTTCCGAGAGCGCCATCCCACCCAGGGTGGTGGCGAGCAGCAGGGGGATCAGCCGCGGCTTGGCGATCTCCAGCCAAGGGGGAAGCTTGATCCGGGCCCTGGAGGGCACCACCTGCTCACGGGTGAGCGGTGGGGTGACAGCAGTTGCGCTCACCATCTCAAGACACCTCCTGGAAGGGCCGCAGCAGGCTGCGGCTGAATAACGCTGTGAGCACGGCCACCAGCAGCGCGGCACCGAGCTGATGGGCAACGGTGACGGCCGGCACCGCCAGGGTGAGCCGCAAACTGAACACCCCCAGGGCGATCTGGGCCAGCGCCACCGCGGCCGCCAGCGATGCCAGCAGGCGATCCGCGGGCCGCCGCCAGGCCACCAGGGCCGATCCAGCCAGCACGGCCAAGGCCAGCGACCGCGCACCGAGCCGGTGGGCCAGTAGCCAGCTGCAGCCTTCACCGGAGCTGATGCAACGGCCCGCCGCCCACTGGGTGGCCATCAGTCCGCCGAGCAGACACTGCCCAAACGCCAGCACCAACACCAGGCCCAGCAGCCAGGGCCAGAGACGTGGCAACCAGCCATAGCGAACGGCAGGAGCCATGGCGGCAGACGATGGCTCCGCAAGCAAGGCCTGGGTGCAGGCGCTCAGCAGCGCCACCAGCAGCAAGGCCGTCACCAGATGCGCCGTCACCACGGGGAATGGCAACAGCAGCGTCACCGTTAGCGCACCCAAGCCACCTTGCACGGCCACCAGCACGAGGGCACTGGCCGACAGCAACGGCACCCAGCGGGGCAGCTCACGTCGCCACCACCACGTGGCACCGGCCTGCACCAGCAACCCCACGCCCACCACAAAGGCGTCGAGCCGGTGAAACCACTCCAGGAACACCTGCAGATTCATCTGCTGGCCCGGCAGCAGCGAGCCGTAGCAGAGGGGCCAGTCGGGACAGGCCAAGCCCGCCTCCATCACCCGGGTGGCACCGCCAACGCCAACAAGAGCGATTAATGCCACCAGCAGATGGGCGCTCAGGGCAGCCAGGGCGCCGCGGCGACTGGTGAATGGCTGAAAGGTGATCGCCGTCATCCCGCCGCGATCGCTGCAGTTGGTCGGACGCTACTGAGATCGCCTGTACCGCACACGATTGCGTCAAAGTGCGTTGCTTTCGGTGTGCAATCCCTAACGCCCCATCGCCCAATTGCTGCGAACATCAACACCGGGATGAACAGATCCAACGAACCTGCATAGGGTTGGCCATCCAGTGCCGCAGCCATGCGGATCCCTCCCGCGATTCTCACCCTGCTGACCGGCATGGGCCTGGTTCTTGCAGGGCTATGGATCGGTCAAAACGTCAACCTTCTACCGGTTGATGCCAGCGCCAATGCGCCCGTTTACGACGAGCTGTTCAAGGTGCTGTTCAGCATCGGCACCATCCTGTTCGTGGGCATCCTTGGCCTCTTGATCTACAGCCTGCTGCGCTTTCGCCGCAGGGCCGGCGAGCTGGGCGACGGCATCGCCATCGAAGGCAATCTGCCCCTGGAAATTCTCTGGACAGCCATCCCCGCCGTGGTGGTGCTGTTTGTGGGGATTTACAGCTACGACATCTACGACCGCATGGGCGGCATGACACCGCTCAATGACCACAGCATGCACGGCATGCAGGCGGAGCAACGCACTTGGGGTGGCATCAGCCCGGTGTCCTTCGATGGCCAGGAAGGCCTCACGCCGCTGCCCGTGGATGTCACCGCCATGCAGTTCGCCTTCATCTTTCACTACCCCGATTCCAACATCACCACCGGAGAACTGCATGTGCCGGTGGGGCAACCCGTGGCCCTGCAGATGAAGGCCCTCGACGTGATCCATGCCTTCTGGGTGCCGCAGTTCCGTCTCAAACAAGATGTGATCCCGGGGCAGCCCACGCTGCTCAGCTTCACCCCCACCCGTGCCGGCTCCTATCCGATCGTCTGCGCTGAATTGTGCGGCCCGTATCACGGCGGAATGCGCTCCACCGTGATCGTGGAAGAACCCGACAGCTTCGCCGCCTGGGTGGCCAAGAACAGCCCGAATGCCTCAGTGGACACCCCTGTTGCGGTGCAGTCATGACGATCAGCCTCACCCCCTCTCCCTCCCTGCAACCCCAAGGCTGGCTGCGCTATCTGAGCTTCAGCACCGACCACAAGGTGATCGGCCTGCAGTATCTGGTGTGCGGTTTTCTATTTTATCTGATCGGTGGTGCCCTAGCCGGCGCGATCCGCACCGAACTGCTCACACCGATTTCCGATTTTCTGCCACGGGAGACCTACAACGAGGTGCTCACCTTGCATGGCACGGTGATGATTTTCCTATGGATCGTGCCGGTGGTGAATGGCGCCTTCGGCAACTATTTGATTCCTTTTTATGTTGGCGCCCGTGACATGGCCTTCCCGCGGCTTAATGCCGTGGCCTTCTGGCTGATTCCTCCGGCTGGCCTGCTGCTGATCAGCAGCTACTTCATCACCGGCGCCGCCCAGTCGGGCTGGACGGCTTACCCACCGCTGAGCATCACCACACCCGCCACCGGCCAGATCATCTGGATCCTGAGTGTGCTGCTGCTGGGGGGCAGCTCGATCTTCGGGGGCATCAACTTCATCGCCACCATCCTCAAGCTGCGGCGGCCGGGCCTGAAGCTGATGCAACTGCCGATGTATTGCTGGGCGATGCTCGGCACCAGCATTCTGGTGGTGCTCTCCACGCCGGTTCTGGCTGGCACCTTGGTGCTGCTCAGCTTCGACATCATTGCCCACACCGGTTTCTTCAATCCGGCCCTGGGTGGTAATGCCGTGGTGTACCAACACCTGTTCTGGTTCTATTCACACCCGGCGGTGTACATCATGGTGCTGCCGGCCTTCGGGCTGGTGAGCGAGATCCTGCCCGTGCACGCCCGGAAACCGCTGTTCGGTTACACCACCATGGTGTATTCGATCCTCGCGATTGTTTTCCTGGGCCTGATCGTGTGGGCCCACCACATGTTCACCAGCGGCACCCCGCCCTGGATGCGCCTGTTCTTCACGATCGCCACCGCCTTTATCGCCGTTCCCACCGGCATCAAATTCTTCAACTGGCTGGCCACCCTCTGGGGCGGCAAGATCAGCCTCAACACGGCGATGCTGTTCTGCTGCGGCTTCATCGTGAACTTCGTGTTCGGCGGCATCACTGGGGTGGCCCTGGCCCAGGTGCCCTTCGACATCCACGTGCACGACACCTACTTCGTGGTGGGGCATTTCCACTACATCGTGTATGGCGGCACGGTGTTTGTGATCTTCGCCTCCATCTATCACTGGTATCCGAAGGTCACCGGGCGGCTCTTGAACGAACCGCTCGGGCAGCTGCACTTCTGGCTCACCTTCGTGGGCTTCAACCTCTGCTTCGCGCCGCAGCACTGGCTCGGCCTCAACGGCATGCCCAGGCGCGTGGCCGAATACGACCCGCAGTTCACCCTGATCAACCAGTTCAGCAGTGCCGGTGCCTTGCTGATGGCCCTCAGCACCCTGCCCTTCCTGATCAACGTGGTGATGAGCGCCTTCAACGGCGCCCCCGCCGGCGACAACCCCTGGAACGCCCTCACCCCTGAATGGCTCACCAGCTCGCCGCCACCGGTGGAGAACTGGGTTGGTGAACCACCTCTCGTGCACGAGCCCTACGGCTACGGACAGCAACCCGGCCAGCTCAACCTCGATTCCACCAGCGGGCGTGAACTCTGGGCCGTCGGTCAATCGGAGTCGTCATGAGCAGCATCACCACCACCGATCACAGCGAAACCGATCACGGCCACGCCGATCACCGGTTGTTCGGGTTGGCCACCTTTCTGGTTGCCGATGGGATGACCTTCGCCGGCTTCTTCGCCGCCTATCTCACCTTCCGGGCGGTGAACCCCCTACCGGACGGGCACAACTACGAACTGGAGCTGTTGCTCCCCACGATCAACACCCTGCTGCTGTTGGCCAGCAGCTTCACTTTCCACCGCGCCGGCGCCGCCCTGCGGCGCAGCGATCACGGCCTCTGCCAGCGGTGGTTGCTGGTAACCGCAGCCCTCGGTTTCAGTTTTCTGGCCGGTCAGATGAAGGAATACTTTGCGCTGCCCTTTGGCCTCACCGACAACCTCTTCGCCAGCACCTTTTACGCCATCACCGGCTTCCACGGGCTCCACGTGACCCTCGGCGGCTTGATGATCCTGATCGTGTGGTGGCAGAGCCGGAACGGCGGCCGCATCAGTGTGGACAACCAGTTTCCGCTGGAAGCAGCAGAGCTTTACTGGCACTTTGTGGATGGGATCTGGGTGATCCTCTACGGCATCCTCTATCTGCTTTAAACAGTTTTGTTGTGATTCCACCTTGCGGTGGATCCTCAAGCATGGGCACAATCGGCCCGACAACCATCAGCCAAGCCGGTGTTCGTTGAAGAGAAGGTGAGCACGCCCGTGCAGATGCTGGAAGGCAAGGCACTGCTCGACAAGGCGCGCTCCCTGAGCAATCGGCCGGAAGATCAGATCGCCAGAGCCTGTGGCTATGTGGGTCCGAGCGGGCGGGTGCTGAAGAAGAGCTTCTACCGCGCCTTGGTGGAAGCCAAGGGCTACAAGCTGCCCAGCCAGAGCGCCAGCAGCGGCGGTGGTGGTGGTAGCCGCGGCCGCCAGGCGGAATTCCGGACGCGGGTGCACGGCAACGGCAACCTGCTGATCGGCCATGCCTACACCCGCCGCATGGGCCTGGAGCCGGGCCAGGAATTCAAGATCGAGATTCACCAGGAAACCGGCTCGATCTGGCTGCTCCCCATGGGGGAGAGCAGCCATGGCAACGCGGATCTCGATCAGGCCGGCTGAGCGGGGCCGCCCCGGTCGTCGGGACCGTGGAAGGCGGCACTGAACACCAGCAGGTCGATGCCGCTGAACAGGAAGCTGATCCCCACCAGGATGCCCAGCACGCTGAGCAGGCCGCCGGCCTTCATGGTGACGATGATCAGGCCCAGGATGAAGGTGACCACCCCATTGGCCAGACCCCAGCCCCAGCCAGCCATCTCGCGGTGGGAGAGGGTCACGATCGCCGCCACCACACCCTCCACCAGGAAGACGATGCCGATGGCAAAGGCCAGGGCCGCCACCTGAGCGGCGGCCGGCACGAGGCCGGCACTGAACTGCTGAATGATCCAGGCGCCGGTCACCACAAACAGCGTGGACACCACCAGGCGCCAGAAGCAATGCCAGCGGCTGAGGCGACGGGAGCGCACCAGACCGTTGATCCAGCCGAAGATGCCTCCCACCAGGAACGCCAACGCCACCACCACGGTGACTCAGGCGGAGGCGATCACGGGGAACAGCAACGCCAGCACCCCGAGCACCAGCAGCAGGATGCCTTCGGCGATGGTGAAGCTGCGCAGGGAGCCGAGATCCAGCTCCGGTTTGTCAGAAGCCATGGAGAACCGCCGCCAGGAGCGGAGAACGTCTCCCGGACGGTAGTCATGGCCACAGGGAACGTCAGCTCCAGCCGTGTTCCGCCAGCCAGGCGGCGCTGATCGGGGCCTCAGCCGCGGCTGTTGTCTGCCGCCAACCGAGCAGGCGTTCGGTGTATTTGGCCAGCAGATCCGCTTCCAGATTCACCGCATCCCCGGGCCGCAAGCGATGCAGCGTGGTGGAACTCCAGGTGTGGGGGATGACCGCGATCCAAAACTCACGACCATCGCCGCTGCAATCCGCCACCGTGAGGCTGATGCCATCCACCGCCACGCTGGCCTTCTCGCACACATACCGGCCGTAGGCCGGATCGTTCCAGCGCACCACCAGGCGCCAGGAGGCCGGCTGCTGCTCCACCGCCACCACGGTGCCCTGGCCATCCACGTGACCGCTCACCAGGTGGCCGCCGAGGCGATCCGCCAGCCGCAGCGCGGGTTCGAGATTCACCCAGCCCCGTTGATCCGCCTTGTGGGCCAGGGTGGTGCGGGCCAGGGTTTCCTCGCTCACATCGGCCGTGAAGCCGGTGGCCGAGCGCTGGGTCACCGTGAGGCAGACGCCATCCACGGCCACGCTGTCCCCCAGCTGCAGAGCGGCCGGATCCAGCGCTGCTCCGGCTGGAATCAGCAGCTCCACACCACCGCTGCGGCGTTGCAGCTGACCCACGGCCTGCACCAGCCCCGTGAACATGCGGTGCCCTGATCAACCCTGGCCATAATCGGGCAGAGGCGTCGGCAGGCAACCCATGGTGGAGATGCGCGTGGCCGGCATCGCCCTCGACGCCGCCAGCCGCAGCCCGATCGTGCTGCTGCGGGATCCTTCGGGCCGGCGGCAGGTGCCGATCTGGATCGACCAAGCCCAAGCCCAAAACATCATGGCCGGGCTCAACGGCAAAACACCGGCGCGGCCGCTGAGCCACGACCTGATGGTCCAGCTGCTGCAGGCGGGTGGCCTGGAGCTGCAGCGGGTGATCATCCACACCATCGAAGACAGCACCTTCCGGGCGGTGCTGAAGCTGAGCCGCCGCCAGGGCGACAGCGGTGAAGCGAGCGAGGTTGCCGATCTCGATGCCCGCCCCAGCGATGCGATCGCCCTGGCCCTGCGCACCGGCAGCAGCATCTGGATGCTGGAGGAGGTGGTGGCGGATGCCTCGATCCCGGTGGACGCCGAAGCCGATGCGGAGGATGCCGCCGATTTCCGCCGCTTCCTCGATGGGATCAGCCCCGCCGAGCTGGTGCGGCACATCAACCAGGCCCGCAGCGACGACGATCCCAACGCCGACAACACTGACGACGACGGTGCTGCTCCCGCCGCGGAGAACGGTCCTGGCTGAACGGCGCCCGTTCGGGCGCGGTTCGGCCGTTTCGCCCTTCTGCCTGGGCACGATGCGGGCCACCACCAGCCGGCAGCAAATGGCGGCGGTGCTGGCGGCGGCGCTGGCGGCCGGGATCAACCACATCGAAACGGCGCCGGCCTACGGCCCAGCCGAGCGCTACCTCGGTGAGGCGCTGCGGGCCACGGAAGCCCGCACCCCACACCTTCACGCCCAGTTGGTGATCACCAGCAAGCTGCTGCCGGGCCCGGATCTGGCCGCAGGCCAGCAGCAACTGCGGGGAATCCTGGAGCGACTGGGCCTCAACCGCCTGCACAACCTGGCGGTGCACGGCCTCAACCGGCCCGAACACCTGGCCTGGGCCCTCGACGGCCCCGGCGCCGAGCTGCTGGCCTGGGCCCAGGGCGAAGGACTGGTGGAGCAGGTGGGCTTCTCCAGCCACGGCAGCAACGCCCTGATCGAGCAGGCCCTGGCCAGCGGCCGCTTCAGCTTCTGCAGCCTGCACCTGCACCTGTTCGATCCCAGCCGGCTGCCGCTCGCCCGCGCCGCCCTGGCCGATGGCATCGGTGTGCTGGCCATCTCCCCGGCCGATAAGGGCGGCCGCCTCTACGCCCCCTCCGCCGAACTGCTGGCCGACTGCGCCCCCTTTCATCCGCTCGAACTGGCCTACCGCTTTCTGCTCGATCAGGGGATCTCCACCCTCAGCCTGGGGGCCGCCCAGCCCTCAGATCTGGCCTGGGCCGCCGCCATCGCCGGTGAGGGATGCGGCCGGCCCAGCCCAGAAACGCCGTGGCTCAGCCAGGCGCAGCGCCAAGCCCTGCAGCAGCTGCAAGCGGCGGGGCGTGAACGGCTGGGGGCGGAGGCCTGCGGCCAGTGCCGTGCCTGCCTGCCCTGCCCCAATGCCGTGCCGATCCCCGAGCTGCTGCGGCTGCGCAACCTGGCGGTGGGCCATGGCCTGCAGGCCTTCGCCAGCGAGCGCTACAACCTGATCGGCCGGGCCGGCCACTGGTGGGAGGAGCTCAACGCCAGCGCCTGCCAGCGCTGCGGCGACTGTCTGCCCCGCTGCCCGCTGCAGCTGCCCATCCCCGACCTGCTCGCCGACACCCACCAGCGCCTGGCGGCAGCGCCGCGGCGACGGCTCTGGGGTTAAGGGGCTGCCTCATCCCAGAGCTGTTGCCAGCGCTCGCGGCTGGCCGCGCTGAGCGGCGCCAGGTTGTTGCAGCGGGCCAGCACCGGCTCCGGCGGCAGCAGCAGCGGCCGCAGGCGCTCGGGCCAGCGCGCCAGGGCTGCACTGAGCTGGGGCCGAGGCAGCGGCGGCACCCAGCCCGCCGCCAGCAGGCGATTCAGCAGAGGTGCGCTGAGCCCATCGCGCAGCCACTCCAGGGGCAGCGGGGGGGCCGCTTGCGCATCGCTCTGGGGCGCCAGCCGCAGCAACAGCTGCCACCACAGGGGCGAGCCCGAATCCGGCAGGAAGGCCTGCAGGCGGGGATCGCGCTGCAGCAGCGGCATGGCCTGTTGGCTGGTGATCACCGCCGCATCGGCATCCCCAGCCAGCAGGAAATTCACGCCATCGGGCTCATCCAGCGATAGGGCCTGGGCGCGCAGCGCCCGCACCTGAGCCGGCAAACGGCGATCCGAGAGGGCGGCGGCGTTGCGGCTGGCGAGGCCCAGCTGGCGCATCGCCAGCTCGATCAGCAGCCGCGGGCTGGCGGGCAACACCAGCCGCTGCCGCAGGGTGGGATCGAGCAACAGGTTCCAGCCCTCCTGGCGGCGGCGCAGCAGATCGGGGCGGTTGCGCAGCAGCAGCACCCAAGTGCCGAAGGCCCAGGGGAAGGCCACAGGCGGGCTGTCGGGATCGGCAAACAGACGGCTGGCATCAGCCGCCCTGGGATCCAGCAACGCCAGCAGACCCGGCGCCTGCAGCGGCAGCAGCTGTTCACGCTGGAGCTGCCCAGCCCAGCCATCCCCGAGGCCGAGCACTGCCGGCGTTTCCAGCGGCTTTTGCAGCTGATCCAGCAGCTTCTGGGGCGACTCCAGCAAGCGCGAGCGCCAGCCCGCCGGCAGCGCCTTCAGCCAGGGCTGGGGCAGTTCACCGCTCACGCTCAACAGCTGCCCCACCGGCGCGCTGCTGCAGCCACCCAAGGCGCTTGCAATCCAGGCCGCGCCCCCAAGGCCGCTCAGCTGCAGCAGGCGGCGGCGCGAAAGCGGCAAAGCATCGTGGGCCATGGCCGAACCCTACGAGGCACCTGGCGTTAGGGCAGCAGGCTGCAGGCCTGATCGCAGGCGGCGGCCAGCGCCTCGGGCGTGCGGCCGCTCAACTCCCACAGGGCCGCCAAACCACCAGCCCCCACCCCCTCTTTCACGTAGCCCTGCTCAAAGGCCTGCAGCCGCGGTGAGCGGCAGCTGGAAAAACGCAGACCAGCCGCAAAGGCCAGCGGCTCCTGCTGCCAGCGGGCGGCGATCCGCTGCAACAGCAAGGCCAGATCACTGCTGGGCTCCGCCGCCACCCAGGCCGTGGTAGCCAGGGCTGCGCCGGCGGCGATGCGGGGCCGTTCGGCCGCGGGGCTGAGGGCCAGCGCCAGCGCCAGCACCGCCGCCATCTGGCTGCCGCCCGCCAGCAGCAGCGGCAGCTCCAGGGCAGCCGCGCCCTGCACCAGCCCCGCCGCCAGGGCCTGCATCGGATCGCCCAGCGCCGCCAACACCGCCGCGGCCGGGGCCGGGGCGCCTGAATCCAGCCCCGCCGCCGCCAGCCCCTGCTGCACCAAACGGCGTTTGAGGTGGTGGGCGGGCTCCCGCAGGCTGCCGCTCACCAGGCCCGCCGCCGCCACCCCCAACCCCTGCAGCACCGCCTGGGCGGTGCTGGTGCCACCCGGCACGCATTCCGCCACGAGCAGCGGCCGGCCCTGCCGGGCCAGCTGCTGCCCCCAACGGCGCCCCAGTGCCAGCAGGCGTTCCACCTGTGCGGGAGGCATGGCGGCACCGCTGCTCAGGCAACGGGCGGGGGGGAGGCCCAGGCGCAGATGCGGCACCGCCGGTGCCACAGCGGCGCCGGCATCCACCACCAACGGCTCCAGGCCCAGCTGCTCCACCACCACCCGCGCGATCAGGGCAGGGCTCACCCCCGCCGGCAGGGGCGGCAGGGCGTGGGGGCGGGGATGGCCGGCGCCGAGCACGAGCAACTCCGCATCGGCCGCCGCCGTGAGCCGCCGACTCTCAGGGGTGGCCCCCGCCGCCGAAATCCCCGGCACGGCGGCGGTGGCGGTGCCAGCCAGCAGCAGCAACACCCGCGTGTTGGCGGCCTGGGCCGCGAGCTGATCACACCAGCGCTGCGCCTGCAGCGGATCACCGCTGAGGCGCCGCAGCGTCAAAGGGGATCCAGGGCCAGAAGCGGCCTCAACAGCTCAGGGGGCGGGGTGATCGGGCTGCGCAAGCGCGGAAAGATCCACAGCGCCACCGCATGCAGCGCCAGCACGTAGATCAGGTTTTGCAGCAGCACCAGGCCCACCGCCAGCAGCTGCACCTGAAGCAGATCCGGGCCGCCGCCCCACTGGAGCAGCCCAAACAAACGATCCAACAGCTGCGCGGCAGCGGTGGTGATCACCACCCAGAGGTTTTCACCGAGCAACAGCGAGAGCACGGCCACCCGCACCAGAAAACCGGCGGCACCGATCACTAAACCCACGCTCCAGCTCAGCCACCAGCTGAACTGCCGTCGCCAGCACCAGCCCAGCCACAACGCCAGGGCGCCGTAGGGGAACAGCACCAGGGGGCCGCGGATTGGGCCCATCAGTGCCACCAGCAGCAACGTGGTCACCGTCACCCCCTCCACGGCGCAGCGGCCGTTGTGGCGCAGCTGCAGCAGGGCCAAGGGCAACGGCAGAGCCAGGCGGAACAGGGCGCCACCCACCGGCAGGTAGTAGAGCCCCACCCACAGCAGGGCCGTCGCAGCCGCCAGGTAGGCGGTGTCGGTGAGCTGAAGAGCCTGGCGGTGGCTGAGGCTCATCGCGCCGGTGGAGCAGAGCTGCGCACCGGTGCCACCGCCGCTTCAGCGCCGGCCGGCACCCGCTCAATCGTTTCCACCTCAAAGGCCACACCGGCCGAGCGCAGCGCATCGGTCACGGCTTCGGCCGGGGAAGAGGGATCAGCAGCGGGGAGCTTGATGGTGACCCGATAGGGCGCGGGCGTGAGCGGTGCCGCAGGCGCCACGCGCTTCGGAGCGGGCGCCGGGGTTGGCAACGCCACCGGTTTGGCCACCGGCTTGGGGGCGGTGGCCGGCGAGGCGGGCTTGGCAGGGGTGACTGGGGCCGCCTGGGGTTGGGAGAAGCTGCGGGAGAGCTGATCGCCGAACGGCGTGCCGCTGCATCCGGCCAGGCTGAGCAGCGCCAGGGGCAGGATCAGAGGCCAGGGCCGCCGCTGGCGCATCAGCTGTCGGCGGCGCGGATCACCCGCACGGCGCTGGCCCGCAGGCGACCGGTTTTGGTGGTGGCGGGCGCCTTCTTCACCGCCGGTTTCTTGGCGGCCGGCTTCTTGGCCGCTGCGGTGCCTGCGGCCTTGCGCCCCTTGCTCTTGCCGGCTGCAGCCTTGGCGGCCAGCAGCTCCACCGCCTGCTCCATGGTGATCGTGTCGGCGGTGGTGCCTTCCGGCAGCGAGGCGTTCACCTTGCCCTGCTTCACGTAGAGGCCATAGGGGCCATCGAACAGCTGGATCGCCTCATCGGCGCCCTCGGGCGTGCCCAGATCCTTGAGGGCTGTGCGACCGCCGCGACCCCGCTTGGGCTGAGCCAGCAGCTCCACCGCCCGCGACAGACCCACCATCAACACATCGTCTTCGGCCTTGAGGGAGCGGTAATCCTTTTCGCCTTTGCCCTTGTGGTGCACCACGTAGGGCCCGAAACGGCCCAGGCCGGCTTCGATCTTGCCGCCGTCGGGGTGTTCGCCCAGGTGGCGCGGCAAGCGCAGCAGGCCGAGGGCGTCCTCGAGGGTGAGGTCTTCCGGCTTGGTGCCCTTGGGCAGGGAGGCGCGCTTCGGCTTGGGGTTGTCGTCGCTCACCTGGCCCCGCTGCACGTAGGGCCCGTATTGGCCGAACAGCAGATACACCAGATCGCCGGTTTCCGGGTCTTCACCCAGGGATTCGGGGCCGTCGGCCTTCTGTTTGAGGATCAGCTCTGCCTTGTCGGCATCGAGGTCGGCCGGGGTGATCTCGTTGGGCAGCGTGGCTTTGAGCAGCTCCTCGGTGCCGTCATCGGCCACCCGCTTGGTTTCGAGATAGGCACCGAATCGGCCGATGCGCACCACGCAGGGCAACCCCTCCAGCTCGATCGTGCGCGAAGCGGTGGAGTCGATATCGCCCTCCCGCTGCTGCACCTGAGCCTCGAGGCCCTGGTCGCCCTTGTAAAAACTCTCCAGGTAGGGCAGCCACTGCACCTGTCCGTGGGAGATCTCGTCGAGGGTGTTCTCCATCCGAGCCGTGAAGCTCGTATCCACCAGGTCGGGGAAGTGCTCCTCCAGCAGCGCCGTCACCGCGAAGGCGGTGAAGCTGGGGGTAAGGGCGTTGTTCTGGAGCGTGGCGTAGCCGCGGTCCACAATCGTGCCGATGATCGAGGCATAGGTGGAGGGGCGGCCGATGCCCTCCTTCTCGAGCATCTTCACCAGGGCCGCTTCGCTGTAGCGAGCGGGGGGCTGAGTTTGGTGACCGAGGGCCTCCACGCCCTTGCAAGCCGGAGTGTCGCCGCTTTTCAGGGAGGGCAGCAGCACTTCCTGGCCTTCCAGGGCGGCATCGGGGTCGTCGCTGCCTTCCACGTAGGCGCGGAAGAAGCCGGGGAAGTCGATGCGCTTGCCGGTGGAGCGGAAGGCCGCGGTGCCGAGGCTGCCGCCATCGACCTCCAGATCCACGCTGAGCATCGTGAGCTTGGCGTCGGCCATCTGGGAAGCCACGGTGCGCTTCCAGATCAGCTCATAGAGGGCCAGATCACGGCCATCGAGGCCGGTGGCCGCGGGGTCGCGGAAGCTTTCGCCGGCGGGACGGATCGCCTCGTGGGCCTCCTGGGCGTTGCGAGCCTTGGTGGAGAACTGGCGGGCGGAGGGGCTCAGGTAGTCCTTGCCGTATTTGTCGGCCACGCAGCTGCGGGCGGCATTGATCGCCTGATCGCTGAGGTGCACCGAGTCGGTGCGCATGTAGGTGATGAAGCCGCGCTCGTAGAGCCCCTGAGCGGTGCGCATCGTTTCGCGCGCCGAGAGCCTCAGCTTGCGGTTGGCCTCCTGCTGCAGGGTGCTGGTGGTGAAGGGCGCCACCGGCTTGCGGGTGGTGGGCTTCTCCTCCACGGCCGCCACCCGCCAGGGCGAGGCCAACACCGCTTGCCGCAGGCTGCGGGCTTCCGCCTCCGCCAGCAGGCGCACCTTGCTGCCCGCCTTCAGGCCGCCGGTGGCCTCATCGAAATCAGCGCCGCCCGCGATGCGCTCGCCCTTGAGGTGGGTGAGCTTCGCGTCGAAGGCGGCGTTGCCCTGCTGCAGCTGCGCCTTGAGATCCCAGTAGCTGCCACTCTTGAAGGCGCGCCGGGCCCGCTCCCGCTGCACCAGCAACCGCACCGCCACCGATTGCACCCGGCCGGCACTGAGGCCCCAGGCCACCTTTTTCCAAAGCAGGGGCGAGAGGGTGTAGCCCACCAGGCGATCGAGAATGCGCCGGGTTTCCTGGGCGTGCACCAGCTCCATATCGAGCTCGCGGGTCTGCTCCAGGGCACGCCCGATCGCTTCCTTGGTGATTTCGTGAAACACCATGCGTTTCACCGGCACCTTCGGATTCAACAGCTGCAACAGGTGCCAGCTGATCGATTCACCTTCCCGGTCTTCGTCCGTGGCCAGAAGCAGCTGGTCAGCGCCCTTCAGGGCGTCTTTGAGTTCCTTCACCACCTTCTTCTTGTCCTTCGGAACCACGTAGAGCGGCTCGAAGTCGTTGGCGGTGTTCACACCGAGATTGGCCCACTTCTCGCCCTTGTGGGCGGCCGGAATCTCGCTGGCGTTGTTGGGCAGGTCGCGCACGTGCCCCATCGAGGCTTCAACCTTGAAGTCCTTGGGAAGGAACCCGCGGATGGTGCGGGCCTTCGTGGGGCTCTCAACGATGACGAGGGTGTGCGCCACAGGCAGGCGGAAAACCGCTTCCCTCTTTATCGCACCGGCGGTCAAGCCCTGGCCCGCCTCGCCTAATTCAGTCGTGAGCGCGGCTACAGTCCTGCCCGACAGGCGTCCCTAAACCAGCTGTGCTCTCTCTTCTGGCCGCCGCCAGCGCCGCTGCAGCTCCTGCGGTGAGCCCGATCACCTCCCTGCAGCTCAACGCCGGGGCGATCGCACCGGAGGGTGCCGTGCTGCTGGCGATGCTGGCATGCCTGTTGGTGGACCTAGCCGGTGAGAAGGCTGCGTCCCGCTGGGTGCCTGTGTTCTCTTACGTGGGCCTGGGCAGTGCCCTGGGCCTGCTGGCCCTGCAGTGGAACGCCTCGCCACTGGAGCCCTCCTTCCTCGGGGCTTTCCTGGCCGACAACCTCGCCATCGCCTTCCGGGCTGTGGTGGCCGCCTCCACCCTGCTGTCGCTGTTGATCAGCTGGCGTTATGTGGAGCGTGCCGGCACGCCCGTGGGTGAATACGCCGCGATCCTGCTGGCCGCCACCCTCGGCGCCATGCTCCTGTGCGGCTCCACCGATCTGGTGAGCATCTTCGTGTCGCTGGAAACCCTCTCGGTGGCCAGCTACCTGCTGTCGGGCTACATGAAGCGCGACGCCCGCAGCTCCGAAGCAGCCCTGAAATATCTGCTGGTGGGCTCGGCCGCAGCGGCCGTGTTCCTCTACGGCGCCTCGCTGCTGTATGGCCTCACCGGCGGCAGCACCAGCCTCGATGCCGTGGCCCTGGCTCTGCAAACCAGCGCCTCCCCGGTGGCCGCTCTGGCCCTGGTGTTCGTGCTTGCCACGGTGGCGTTCAAGATCGCCGCTGTGCCCTTCCACCAGTGGACACCCGACGTTTACGAGGGCTCGCCCACCCCGGTGGTGGCCTTCCTTTCTGTGGGCTCAAAAGCAGCCGGTTTCGCCCTGGCCCTGCGCATCCTGGTGGGCTGCTTCGAGCCCTTCGAAGCGCAGTGGAAGCTGCTGTTCACCGTGCTGGCGATCCTGAGCATGGTGCTGGGCAACGTGGTGGCCCTGGCCCAAACTTCGATGAAGCGAATGCTGGCCTACAGCTCCATCGGCCAGGCGGGATTCGTGATGATCGGCCTGGTGTGCGGCACCGAGGACGGTTACGCCGCGATGGTGCTCTATATGGCGGCCTATCTGTTCATGAACCTGGGCGCTTTCGCCTGCATCATTCTCTTCTCGCTGCGCACGGGATCCGATCGCATCAGTGATTACGCCGGCCTGTATCAGAAAGACCCGCTGATCACCCTGGGCCTGAGCTTGTGCCTGCTCTCGCTGGGCGGCATCCCGCCGATGCTGGGCTTCTTCGGCAAGATCTACCTCTTCTTCGCCGGCTGGGCCGATGGCCAATACCTCCTGGTGGTGGTGGGTCTGCTCACCTCGGTGGTGTCGATCTACTACTACATCTCGGTGATCAAGATGATGGTGGTGAAAGAACCGCAGGAAGCATCTGAGGTGGTGAAGTCTTACCCGGAGGTCAACTGGAGCGTCGCCGGTCTGCAGCCCCTGCGTGCAGCCCTGGTGTCTTGCGTGGTGGTGACCGCCGTGGGAGGCATCCTCTCCAACCCGCTGTTCGGTTGGGCCAACGGCGCCGTGGCCGGCACCCCGATGCTGCAGAAAGCCCTCGCCACCGGCGGCCTGCCGATCGGCTGATGGGCACATCAACCGCCGCCCCGGTGGTGGCGGAACTCGAGCACATCCGCAAGGTTTACGGCGGCGGCGACACCACCATTGTGGCCCTCGACGACCTGTGCATGAGCGTGAGGCAGGGGGAGTATCTGGCGGTGATGGGCACCTCCGGCTCCGGCAAGAGCACGGCCATGAACATCCTGGGTTGCCTGGATCGTCCCAGCAGCGGCAGCTACCGGCTCAACGGCACTCCGGTGGAGCACCTCAGCGATGACCAGCTGGCCGATCTACGCAACCGGGAGCTGGGCTTTGTGTTTCAGCAGTTCCACCTGCTGCAGGAGCTCACCGCCCTCGACAACGTGATGCTGCCGATGGTTTACGCCGGTGTGCCGGCCGAGCGGCGGCGGCAGCTGGGCGTCGCCGCCCTGCAGCGCGTGGGCCTGGGTGAACGCCTGCACAACAAACCCAACCAGCTCTCCGGCGGCCAGCAGCAAAGGGTGGCCGTGGCCCGGGCAATCATCAACAACCCCAAGCTGCTGCTGGCGGATGAACCCACCGGCGCCCTCGATTCCCGCACCACCAAGGAGGTGCTGGATCTCTTCGATGAGCTGCACCGCGAGCAGGGGATGACGATCCTGCTGGTAACCCACGAATACGATGTGGCGGCCCGCGCCGAGCGGATCGTGCACTTCCACGATGGCCGCCTGGTGGAGAGCGGCGCCGGTTCCCAGGCTTAGCCCCTGGCGCTAGGGCGCTCCAGGCTCTGCAACAGCTGACCCATCAGCAGGGCGATGGCATCGGTGCCCTTGAGGCCGTTGCCGGGATCAAAGTCGCCCGGATCCAGCGCCACCCAGCCACCATCGGCGGGCTGCCGCAGCTCGAAGTGGAGGTGGGGCCCGGTGCTCAGGCCCGTGCTGCCAACCCGGCCGATAACCTCCCCCTGGCGCACCACATCACCGGCCTTCACATAAAGCTCGGAGAGGTGGCCGTAGAGGCTGCGCCGCAGCGGTCGCCGGTGCTCCACCTCCACCGCCAGGCCGTAGCCCCCCGCCAAACCGCTGCTCACCACCCTGCCGCTCAGGGCCGCCACCACCGGCGTGCCCTCCGGCGCCGCCAGATCTTCACCGGCATGGAGCCGCCAGGCTCCCAGCAGGGGATGAAGCCGCCAGCCGAAGCCGCTGGTGTTCACGGCGCTGCCGATGATCGGAAACAGCAGCCTGCGGTTGCCGTTGCCGATCACGGGGGCTGGCCGCGGCGTCACCCGAAACACGCTGGACAGATTGAAGCTGCCGCCATTGCCGGCCAACAGGGCCGACACCGGCACGGTGAGCGGTGGCAGGGGCATGCCATCGGCGCCCACGCGGCCGCCCCAGGCCACGTTGCCGTCACGGTTGCTGCGTCGTCCCCAGCGCAGGGCGATGCCGCCACGGCATTCGCGGGCCGAAAGGGCACCACCGCGGCAGGCCTGCTGGAAGGCCCCCACATCCAGGGGCGCCAGGCCAGCCCCGGCGCCGCGCACAAAGCTGCGCTCGCCGGGCGTCACTACGCCCTGGCGCACCAGCTCATCGAGGGATTGGTCAAAGCGTTTGGGCGCCGTGGCCGCACCGCTGAGGCGGGTGGGGTCGGGCCGCAGCGGGCCCGCTGCGGGTGCGCTGCCAGGAGGGGGCAGGGTTGGTGCCACCGGCTGGGTGACCTCCAGCTGCGCCCAGGCCAGGCCTCCCCCCAGCAACGCCGGCAGCGCCGCCAGCAGGCTCAGCGGTTGGAGGCGTGGCACAGCCGATCGCAGACAAAGCGGCTCAAACTCTAGAAACGGCGCTGCACCACGGCCAACGCAGAACCGCTGCGGAGGCGCAAGCCGCCATCGGGCGCCAATCCGGCCACCTGCCAACGCTGGCCTTCGTGCTCCCACCACGGCGGTCGCCAGAGCCGCTGTTCGGCCTGACGTCGCACCAGCTCGGGCTGGTGCGCGGCAGCGGCGGCCCACTCCAGCCCTCGCAGCAACCGCGCCGCCAAGCGCGCTGGCTGGGCCTGAGGGTGCCAGCGGTGGCCGAGCGCCGACGCCACAGACACAGCACCCGGCGGCACCCGGTTAACCCCATTGAGCCCAACCCCCAGCTGGGCGTAGCGCACGCGGCCACCACGCCAGCGCAACCGCGGCAGGATGCCGGCGAGCTTGCGCCCATCGATCAGCAGGTCATTGGGCCATTTGAGCTGGGGCTGGAGGCCCAGCGTCTCCAGCTGCAGCGCCACACCCACCGCCGCTGCCAGCGCCAGTGATGCGGCAGCTTCGGGATGGGCCGGCCACGGCAGGGCTGCACTCAGCCACACCCCACCGGGGGGCGACTGCCACACCCGACCCTGCTGCCCCTGACCTCGGCGCTGCTGCCGCGCCAACACAGCCAGGGGCGGGGCGGCGGCACGAAGCCAGCCTTCCAGCTCAACCTCGGTGCTGGCACACACCGGCAGCACCTTCAGCTGCCAGGGCAGGGGCTGATCGGCTGGCAACGGCCGCAGCGCTGCCGCGATCGAGGCAGCGTTCAGAGCGTGGCCAGCCACGTTGCCATCCGCTGCGCTCCAGCCTCCAGCTGCTCGATCGGATGCACCAGCGCCAACCGGGCAAAGCCCTCCCCCCCAGCACCAAAGCCATGGCCAGGGGTGAGACACACACCGGTGGCCTCCAGCAAGCGCGCGCAGAACTGTTCCGAATCCAGGCCGGCGGCACGGCCCTGCTCGGGCAGCTCCAGCCACAGATAGAGCGCCATCGAGGGGATCCGCACCGGCCAACCCGCCGCCTGCAGCACAGCCGCCATGCGGTCGCGGCGGTCGCGGTAGATCGGCTTGATGCGCTCCGGCCAATCCGCCGCCTGCTCCAGCGCGGCGATCGCACCGGCCTGAAGCGCCGTGGACTGGTTGAAATCCACCACCGCCTTCAGCTGCCGCAGGGCCGTGATCAACGGTTCGGCCCCGATGGCGAAGGCCAGGCGATAGCCGCCCAGGCACCAGCCTTTGGAGAAGGAGAAGAACTCAATGCCGCATTGGCGCCAGAGCGGCGACCGCAATAGAGCGGGGGCCTCGCCCTCCAGGGCCAGATCCACATAGGGGTTGTCGTGGGCGAGCACCAACCCATGGCGGACGGCCCGCTCCGCCGCCGCATCCACCCAGGCCTGCTGCCCCGTGGTGGCGGTGGGGTTATGGGGAAAACCCAGCACCATCAGCTTCAGGGCATCCCACTCACTGGTGCTGAGTTGGTCGAAATCGGGGCTGAACTCAGCGGCAGGATCCAGGCGCAGAAAGCGAGGCTGGGCCGACGCCAGCAGCAGGCCACCCAGGTGGGACGGGTAATAGGGATCGAGCAACAGCGCTTGATCGCCCGGGTTGAGCACGGCCATCGGCAGATGGGCCGTGCCCTCCTGCGAGCCCACCAGCAGCAACACCTCCCGCTCGGGATCCACGGCTACACCGAAGCGGCGCTGGGCCCAGGCCGCTACGGCCTCACGGAAGGGGAGGGTGGCGCCATGCAGGCAGTAAGCCGCGCTCTCGGGAAGACCCAACTGCGCACGGATCGCCTCAAGGGCAACCTCCGGGGGCTGCAGATCGGTGGACCCCAAGGAGAGGTCGAGCAGGGGGGGTAGCCCGGCAGAAAAACAACCGGCGCGATACAGCTGTTTGCGCTGGTCATTGCGGGCGAAAACGCCGCTCCCGAGACCGCGAACCCGATCCGAAACCAGATCAGAGATGGGCATCCAGGAATGCCTTCAGCTGGGGCTGAGCCATCGCACCTTCGTGGCGGGACACTTCCTGACCGTTCTTGAAAATCAGCAGAGTCGGCAAACCCTGGATAACCAGCTGATCGCGGGCTGCGGGATTGGGATCGGCTTCAAGCTTGCCCACCGCCAGACGACCGGCGTATTCACCAGCGGCCCACTCCATCATCGGCGCCATCAGGCGGCAGGGGCCGCACCATTCAGCCCACACATCCACCAGCACCGGGGTTGCCGCATCCAGTACCTCGGCCTGAAAGTTGGCATCGGTGAGGTGCAGAACGGACACGGCATCAGGCAACGCTGTGGCGATTGTATGGATCAGAGCTTGTCGATCGAGCGCTTCAGCTCCTCCAGCTCGGCATCCACCTCCTCCACCTTCACCGGCTGCACGGTGCCTGTTGCCGCCGGCAGGGCGCCGGCTGGGGCCGACCCGGCCAGCTTGCCTTTGAGTGCCGCCAGTTCGTCGTCCACCTCAGGGGCTCCCTCCAGGGCTGCGAACTGGCTCTCCAGATCAGCACCCGCCAGCTCAGCCGCCGCCTGGCTGCGGGCCTCCAGGGCCTCCACCTTTTCCTCCATGCGCTCAAACGCAGCCATGGAGCTGTTGGTGCCGAGGTTGCCCACGGCGCTCTGCAGCTGCTCCTGAGCCTGGGCTGCCTGGGCCCGGGCCTTGAGCATGTCTTTTTTGGTTTTGGCCTCGGCGATCTTGCTCTCGAGCTTCACCAGGCTCTGCTTGAGCTGCTCCACCTGACCGGCCTGGCTTTGCAGCTGGGTGTTCAGAGCGGTGGCGGTGTCCTGGCAGGTCTTGCGGCGGCCGAGGGCTTCGCGGGCCAGGTCTTCCTCACCCTTCTTGAGCGCCAGCTCGGCACGCTCATACCAAGTGTTGGCCTGGGCCTCGGCTTGCTCGGCCTGGTTCTGGATGCGTTTCTGGCTAGCGATCGCCGTAGCCACGGCCTGGCGCAGTTTCACCAGATCGGCCTGCATGTCGGCCACCGACTGATCGAGGATCTTGGCCGGATCCTCCATGGCCCCAACCACGGCGTTTGCGTTCGCGCGCACCAGGCGGCTGAGGCGATCAAAAAAGCCCATGGCTTGGGATACGGGGCAGGCGCCGAGGCTAACCAGCGCAAGCCGCAACGGCACAGCGGGATTGCCGCATCTCCCGTAGCGTCGAACGATGCCAGCTGCCCCCCGCAACCAGACCCGGCGCCAGGGCACGGTGAACCTGCTGGTGCCGCCGCCAGCGCCACCGGCGACGGGACTGAACGCCTGCCTGAACCAACTGCAGGAGCACTGGCGCCGCGAGGAAAACCTGGCGGCCCTGTGGCAAGCATGGCCACGCATCGCCGGAGCGCAGCTCGCCCCCCACTGCCAGCCGCTGCGCCTGCAGGGGGGACGGCTGGTGGTGGGCGCCAGCCATGCCCAGTGGCTTCAGGCCTTGCGGTTCAACAAACACCGGCTGCTGGGCGCCTTGCGCGGGGCTGGTTTTGCGGTGAAGGATCTCGTGCTCCAGCAGCACCAGCCCACGCCACTGCCCGCCTTCGGCAGCGAGGAAGAGGCCGCGGTGTGGTCGCACCACCCCAGCCGGGTGGATGTGTTCGGGATGGGCAGCTGCGCCTGCTGCAGGCGCCCGGCACCGGCGGGCGAACTCCAGCGCTGGGGGCACTGCAGCTTCTGCCAACGGGAGCGCATGGACAACGGCGTGGCGATGGGATCACCCACCGGACCCGCACCCGGACCCGCACCCGCGCTCGATCAGTAGCGCTCCGGCCGGGGGCGCTGCCAATCAGGCCCCGGCACACCGTCGAGCTGCAGGGCCGCTGCCCAGCGCTCAAGGTCGAGGCGCCGCACGCGCCAGAGATCGAACAGGCCCGCCGCCGCCAGGGGCTGATGGGCCAGGCCACGCCAGTGGGGCAGCTTGGCCGTGCGTTGATCGATCACCACCAACACGGTTCCAGCCGGTGTCACCGGTGTGGGCGTCTGATCACGGCGCCGCTCGCGCCTGAGACGGTCGTTGAGGTTGAGCGGGCCGTTGGCCTGGACACCCTCATAGACCACCACCTGATCGGCATAGAAATGCAGGGAGGGCTTGAGGATGCCCACCATCGCCAGGGGCTCCTGGGGGCGGCGCTGCGCCACCGCGGCCGCCGCCACCTGGCGCACGGGCCGCTGGCGCAGTCGATCCCCCAGCTCGATCATCGGCACTAGGGCGATCACCACAAAGCCCCCCAGGGCCAGCTGCTGCAGAAGCAACCAGCCCCGCCGCCAAGGCTCTGGCCATGCCAGCAGCACGCCCCCCAGAGCCGCCACCCCAAAACAGGCCGCAGCTCGCCCCAACAGGCCACTGGCCAGCAACTCCGCCGGCAGGGTGGGCAACTCGGGCTCGTGGATCAGGGGCACCCAGCGATCCGCGGCCGCCAGCCCGGCGCTGAAGGTGGCCTGCAGCGCCAGGGTGAACACCACCACCCAGCGATCCAGCCCAGCCCAGGGCGCCGCCACCAGACGTTGAGCCGCCAGGGCCATTAGGAGCCCCGCTGCCGGCGCGGCGGGGATCCAATAGCTGGGCAGCTTGGTGGCCGCGAGGGTGAAAAACAGCAGCACCGCCAGCAGCCAGCAGCAGGCGAAGCGCAACAGCGAGGCCTGCGGGGGCAGCGGGGCGCGGCCCTGGCGCAGGGCGCTGGTGAGGCCCAGGAGCAGCAGCGGCGTGAAGGGCAGCGAGGCCACGAGCATCACCGGCAGGAAGAACCACCAGGGCTGCTGGTGGTTGTTCACCACGCCGGTGAAGCGCTGCAGGTTGTGGTAACCGAAAAAGCTGTTCCAGAACGGCTGGCCCTCCACCAGCAGTTCCAGGCCATACCAAGGCAGCGCCACAAGCGCCGTGAGCAGCAGCCCAGGCCAGGGTTTCAGCCGCCCCCACAGTCCCTTGAGATCGGCCTGCCACCAACCGAAGCCCCCCAGGCAGAGGGCCGCCAGCACCACAGCCACAGGCCCCTTGGCCAGTACATCCAGGCCCAACACCAACCAGGCCAGCCAGGGCCGACCGGCGCCGGCGTAGCAGCGCCAGAACAGCAGCAGGCTGATCGCCAGCAGCGCACTGAACAGGGAATCGCTCACGGCGATGCGGCTCCAGAGCAGCACCAGCGGTGAGAGCGCAAAGGCCAGGGCGGCGCTGAAGGCCGTGATCGTCTGCACCGGCGCCGATGGCATCCGGCCCTGGGGGAGCGGCTGGGGCCAGCGCAACAGCGTGGCAGCCAGCATCACCATCACGGCCACGCTGCTCAAGGCAGAAGGCAAGCGTGCCGCCCAGGTACCCAGCGGATCCCACTGCGGCTGAGCGGGCAGGGCGTAGGTCACGCCCATCAACCAGTAGATCAGCGGCGGCTTGTCGTAGCGGGGCAACCCGTTGACCCGCGGTGTCAGCCAGTCGCCGGTGCGCGCCATCGCCCGCGCCGCTGCGGCAAACAACGGCGGGGTTTCGTCCACCAGGCCGGTGCTGCCCAGCTGCCACACAAACAGCGCCAGCCCAGCGATCGCCACCAGTAGCAGCACCAGCCTGCGGGACACCAGCCTGCGGAGAACCACGGCGCGCTGCGTCAGCCCTGACCCTATCGCTTACGGCTGCAAGCCCTGCAGCAACCAGGCTTCGATCCGCTGCGCCAGCACCTCGCGCGTGGCGTTCTGCTCCACCCAGCGGCGGCAAGCGGCGCGATCGATCAAGCTCACCCGCCCCACCGCCTCGGCCAGGGCCGCCATGTCATCCGGGTCCACCAGCCAGCCCGTTAGCCCCGGCTGCACCAGCTCAGCAGGGCCGCCACGGCGATAGGCGAGCACCGGCACACCGCAGGCCAACGCCTCCACCACCACATTGCCGTAGGCCTCGTTCCACTTGGGGGTGTTCAGCAGCGCCCGGCAGCGGCCCAGCTCAGCCTGCAACTGCGCTGTGGGCAAAAAACCACGCCACTGCAGCGTTCCGGCCGGCACCGAAGCCTCTACCGCCGCTGCATAGACAGGGTCTTCCACCAACCCCCACACCGCCAACGGCAAACCGCAGCGGGCCGCAGCGGCCGCCGCATCTTCCAAACCCTTTTCGGGCGCCACTCGGCCCACCCAGCCCAACAGGGGCTCCGCTTGCGCGCTGAAGCGATAGGCGTCGAGGTCAAAGCCATTCCCCACCAGCAGCGGCGGTTTGGGCAGGGCGAAGTCGGCCGCCTGGCTGGCGGTGTGAAAGGCGAGCCGCCGCTGATCCCAGGCGGCCACATCGGCGATCACCGCATCCATGGCGGCCGTCACCGAGCCCATGCTCACCAGGTGAAAGATCGGCAGGGCTGCGGTTGGGGTCAACCAGAAGGGCAGCCAGTCGTAGCCGAGGTTGAGCACCGCATCGAACCCCGCCGCCGGTGCCTCGGCCAGCACCCGGCGCCAGAAGCGGGCCAGCAACCCATCGGCCGGCATGGTGATCAAAGCTTCATGGCCCTGGTGCTGCACGCTCGGCTGGGGCTCGCCGCTGCAACACCAGAGCTCTGCAGCGGCGCAGTCAGCCGCCAGCACAGAGCCCTCGGCCGCCAACACGGTGAGCTGGTGGCCCCGCTGCAGCAGTCCTGCCACCACGCCCGCCAGGGTGAGATCCACGCCTCCGCCGCGGCCACTGCCCAACGGCCCCAGGGCCGTGGCCACCACCAGCAGCTTCATGGCACCACCTCGGCCGCCGCTCCCACCGGATGCCAGATCAGCGCGCGGCGATTGATCAGCACCACACTCACCAAGGCGAGCGCGGCCCCCAGCCATTGCAGCGGCTCCAGTTGCTCATCGAGCAGCGCCACCGCGCAGAACAGGGCAAACAGCGGCGTGAGAAAGGTGAGCGAGGTGAAGCTGGTGAGATCGCCGTGGTTGGCGAACCAGAAGAACAGGCCGTAGGCCACCGCACTGCCAAACAACGCCGAGTAAGCCATCAAGCCCCACTGCAAGGCACTCCAGTGGGGCCAAAAGGATGGAGCGTCGACCCGAATGGCGGGCAGCAACACCGAACCAGCCAGCAGCGGCAGGGCACCGAGCAGCATGTGCCAGCCCGTTACGGCCAGTGCATCGCTATGGCGACAGGCGTAGCGGCTGATCACCGTGCCCACGGCCATGGCTAGGGCCGCCCCGAGCATCCACAGCTCCCCATGGCTCCAGGCGGCTTCCCCCAACGCTTCCGGCCCCATCAGCCACCAGTGGCGCAGCAGCGGCGCCGGCAGCCCCAGGCAAAGAATCCCCAGCAACCCCACCAGCAGCCCCAACCAGCCCACCGGGTTGATCGCATCACCGAACAGGCCGCGGGCCAGCAGTGCCACCAGCAGCGGCTGCGAATCGATCAACACCGACCCCAGGCCAGCGCCGGTGCCCACCAGGCCACGGGCCAGCAACCCCTGAAACAGCGCGGCATCCACCAGGGCAAACGCCGCCAGCCAGCCCCAGTCGCGCCGGTCTACCCCCCAGCCACCGCGCCAGATCTGCGCCGCAACCAGCAGCAGCACCCCCGCGGGCAACAACCGCAGCCAGGCCAGGGTCAACGGCCCTGCCGCCTCGAGCAACGGCTTCATCGCCGCCATCGCCGTTCCCCACAGCGCGAAGGGCAGCACCATCAGCAGCCAGCGCACCTTCACCAGCACAAGCGGCCGACAGGCTCCTTTTTAAGATCCAGCCACTGCACACCGCTGCAATGGTCTGGCCCTGGCGCCGCAAATCCCGCCGCAAACTGGCGCGTATCGCCATCGAAGGGGCGATCGCCTCCGGCACGCGTGAGCGGGTGCTCAAGGCCCTGCGGGAGGTGGAGCAGCGGGAGTTTCCAGCGCTGCTGCTCCGCATCGACAGCCCCGGCGGCACGGTGGGCGACAGCCAGGAGATCCACGCCGCGATCGGACGCCTGCGCGCCAAGGGCTGCCGGGTGGTGGCCAGCTTCGGCAACATCTCCGCCTCAGGCGGCGTGTATGTGGGGGTGGCGGCCGAAAAAATTGTGGCCAATGCCGGATCGATCACCGGTTCAATCGGCGTGATCCTGCGGGGCAACAACCTCTCGCGGCTGCTGGAGCGCATCGGCATCCAGTTCGAAACCGTGAAGAGCGGTTTGTATAAGGACATCCTCTCGCCGGATCGCGCCCTCACAGGGGCGGAACGTCAGCTGCTGCAGGAGCTGATTGATTCCAGCTACGGCCAGTTCGTGGCAGCCGTGGCCACAGGCCGGGGGCTGGAGGAGGCGGTAGTGCGCACCTTTGCCGATGGCCGCGTGTTCAGCGGTGCCCAGGCCCTGGAGCTCGGCCTCGTGGATCAACTCGGCGACGAGGAGGCCGCCCGGCGGCTGGCCTGCGAACTGGCCGAGCTCGATGTGGAGAAGACCCGCCCGATCAACTTCGGTCAACCCAACAAACGCCTGGGAGGCCTGATCCCCGGTCGCAACCTGCTGGGTCGACTCAGTGACGCCCTGCACCAGGAACTGGCCTGGAGCGGGCAGCCCCTCTGGCTGCACCGGCCATGAGCGCACCCCAGCTGCGCGCCCTCCGCGGCGCCACCACCGCCAGCGCCAACAACACCGCCGCCATCACAGAAGCCGTCGCGGAACTGCTCGATGCCTTGGTGGAGCGCAACGGCCTGGAGGGCAGTCAGCTGCTCTCCGTCACCTTCTCGGTGACGGCGGATCTGGATGCCTGCTTCCCGGCCGCTATCGCCCGGCGCCGCAGCGGCTGGGATGCGGTGGCCCTCCTGGATTGCCAGCAGATGGCGGTGGCCGGTGATCTGCCGCGCTGCATCCGCCTGCTGGCCCACGCCTGGTTCGCTGCCGACCAGCCGGTGCGCCATGCCTATCTGCGCGAGGCAGCGCGACTGCGCCCGGATCTGGCGGGCTGAGTCGCAGCTGGCTATCTATTCCAACTTCGGCGCCGGCACCCTGCAACGCGCTTGAGCCAAGCTGGCCTGCCAAGAATGGTGCCTGACCGCTTCTTGGCACGTAAGCATCCATGGCAGGTTTTCGCTCCACCGCAGCCACAGCCCTGGCAAGCGCCCTGTGCTTCGCTAGCGCCTCAGCTCTCCTGGCTCCAAGCACGCCAGTTCATGCACAAGGCACTCCGGGACTGGTGGAGTTCCGCTGGGATGCCAGCAAGGACTACCGCAAGCTCTACTACTTCATGACCGACACCAAGCGGCTGAAGCGTTCGGAGTACTACCTAGTTCTCAAACCCAAAGACCGCAACACGGCCATCCTCAAGCTCACCGTGGCCATCCCTAAGAGCTTCGACACGAAGATCGACCCCAAGTTCGTCAAGCTCTGCTACATGAAGGAGGGTGGCATGCTTTCGCGAACTCACTGCGAGCAAGACATCCCAAGTGCTGTTGAGGTAGCTAGTGACGGGAGCGCGATTGAAATCTTTCCCGCCACCCCAGTGCCAACAGGCAAAACGATTGGTGTTTACATCAACCTTTTCAACCCATTCGATATGGGTATGTATCAGTTCAACGCCCTCGCCCAGGCACCGGGCGACGTCCCAGTGTCAGGTTACCTGGGCAGTTGGTTGATTCAGGTCGACCCATAAATGGCCCAGCCAAGGCGGGCTGGTAGGTTGGGCGATCGACGTTGAAGGCGCAGCCGAGCCGGAGCCATGACCAAGCGCACCCTTGAAGGAACCAGCCGCAAGCGCAAGCGCGTCTCGGGTTTCCGTGTTCGCATGCGCAGCCACACTGGCCGCCGCGTGATCCGCACCCGCCGCAAGCGCGGTCGCGCCCGCCTGGCGGTCTGATCGCCGTCTCACCAGACATCCCCAGCGCCCCCGCATCCTGACGTCCCATGGTTTTGCCCCGGGAACACAGGCTGCGGGGGCGCTTTGTGTTTGATCGGCTCTATCAGAAAGGGCAGCGGCAGCACGGTGCGCTGATGGTGCTGCGGGCGATGGCGGCCCAGCCGGAGCTGCTCAAGGCTGATCCCCGCGATCGCACCCCCAGCAGCTGCCGGATGGGGGTGGTAGTGAGCAGCAAGGTGAGCAAACGCTCGGTGCGGCGCAATCAACTGCGGCGCCTGCTGCACAGCCATCTCACGGCCACCGTGCGGGCCCTGCCCGATCAGGCCTGCGGCCGCTGGCTGCTGATCTCCCTCAAACCCGGCAGCGCCGAAGCCAGCGATGAGGCTTTGCTGGGAGAATGTTCCCAACTCCTTGCGAAGGCAGGTCTACGGCCATGACAGGCACGCCCCAGACGCCTCCGGTGGCCCCCGGAGCCAGCATCAACGAAGACGTGTTCTATGCAGGCGGGCCAGCCAAGGGCGACCTGATCACCAACCTGCTGTTCGGCCTCACCCTGATTGGCATTCCCTTTGCCGTGGGAGCGCTGGTGCGCGCCCTCTGGCTGCGCTTCCGCATCACCAGCCGGCGCGTGGAGGTGAGTGGTGGCTGGCTCGGCCGCGACCGTAGCCAAGTGGTCTACAGCCAGATCCGCGAGGTGCGCTCCGTGGGCAGGGGCTTTGGCTTCTGGGGCGACATGGTGCTGGTGCTCAACGACGGCATGAAGCTCGAGATGCGCGCCGTCCCCCGCTACAAAGAGGCCCAGACCTACATCGAGGCCCGCATGGCGGCCAGCCCGGCCGCCAAGGCCAGCGCCAAAACCGGCTTCAACACCAACGCGGCGGCTTGAGCCTTCCGCCTGACACACTGACTCCACTTCCCACCTTCCCGGACCTGCACACGCCGTGATCGGCTACATCTCCGACAACCTGCTGCTGCCGATCCTCGACTTCTTCTACGGATTGGTGCCGAGCTACGGCTTGGCGATCATTGCCCTCACGGTGGTGATCCGCCTGGCGCTGTTCCCCCTCAGTGCCGGCTCCATCCGCAGCGCCCGTCGCATGCGCATCGCCCAGCCCGTGATGCAGAAGCGGCAGGCCGAGATCAAGGCCAAATACGCCAACAACCCCCAGAAGCAGCAGGAGGAGCTGGGGTCACTGATGAAGGAGTTCGGCAGCCCCCTCTCGGGTTGCCTGCCGCTGCTGGTGCAGATGCCAATCCTGTTCGCGCTGTTCGCCACCCTGCGCGGATCACCGTTCGCCGATGTGCCCTACACCCTCAACCTGAAGGTGCTGCCGGCTGAGCAGATCGCAGCCGTTGAGCCCAAGCCGTTCAACAGCCCCAGCCACTCGATCTTCGTGACAGCCACCAACCACGTTCCGGTGGTGGCCAGCCTCGAGAAGGGCACCAAGCTGGGCGTGGGCGATACCGAAACCGTGAGCCTGCACACCAAAGAGGGCTCCAGCTTTGCCTCGGTGCTCAGCGGCGTGGAGAACGGCAGCGCCTTCACCCCCACCTGGAGCGTCACCAAGGGTGAAGGCCTGGTGAGCGTGGATCAGAACGGCACCATTCACGCCATCGCCCCCGGCGATGTGACGGTGGAAGCCAAGATCCCCGGCCTGGCCGCCCGCAGCGGCTTCCTGTTCATCAAGGCCCTGGGCCAGGTGGGCTTTTACACCGATGGCGCCATCAACTGGGACATCGCCATCCTGGTGGCCGCCTTCGGCGCCAGCCTGTTCGTGAGCCAAATCCTCTCGGGCATGGGCATGCCCGCCAACCCACAGCAGGCCACGGCCAACAAGATCACGCCCGTGATGATCACCGGCATGTTCCTGTTCTTCCCGCTGCCGGCGGGCGTGTTGCTCTACATGGTGGTGGCCAACATCTTCCAGGCCACACAAACCTTCCTGCTCACCCGCGAGGCCCTGCCCGACAACCTGCAGGCGATCCTTGATCAACAGCTGGCCGCTGATGCCAAAACCGTCACCGCCACGGTGAGCGGCAGTGAGCGGCTTCCCTTCGAGCCCAAGGGCAAGAAGTGAGCCGATGAGCGCAGCGCAACCGGCGGGTGATCCCCTGCAGCCGGTGCCGCTGCAGGAGCTGCGCCCCCTGGCGGATGGCCGCCACTGGCAGGTGAATCAGCTGCTCAGCGAGCTCGACAGCCTCACGCCGGTGCGGGGTGAGCTCACGGCGGTTCACCGGGGCAACATCCTCGAGGTGAGCGGCCAGGCGAGCACGATCATCACCCTGCGCTGCGATCGCTGCCTGCAGCACTTCAACCACCCACTGAGCTTTCAGCACCATGAGGTGGTCTGGCTCGGCGACCAGGCGCGGCTGCAAGGCATCGATGCCGATGCGGTGCTCGAGGGCGGCAGCGAGGTGTTGGAGCTCGACCCCGATGCCCTCACCGAAAGCATCGATCCCAGCGGCAGCTTCGATCCCGAACACTGGGTGTTTGAGCAGCTGAGCCTGCAGCTACCGCTGGTGAACCGCTGCGGCAGCGATTGCCCTGGCCCGGAGCTGCTGGGCGCGCCTGCACCAACCGAACCGATCGATCCGCGCTGGGCGGCTCTCAAGAAGCTGCAGCCATGAGCCAGGCCTGGGCCGACCACCTCGATCTGCTGATCCGGGCGCGAACCCCCATCCTCTGGATCCGCAGCCAGGAGGAGGAGCGCATCGCCAGCCTGCTGGCCGCTGCCGCCCGCCGACTGGGGCAACGGGCCTTGGCCCGCTGGGATTTCATCAGCGGCCTTTACGGCTGGCCGGGCCGCGACGGCGAAGCCGCCCGCAACCCCCTGGCCGCCCTCGACAGCCTCGCGGCGCTGTCCGCGGAGCAACCTGCACTGCTTGTGCTGCACGACTTCCACCGCTACAGCGACGACGCCAGCATCTGCCGCAAGCTGCGCAACCTGGCCACCAGCCTGCGCCAGCAGCCCCACACCGTGGTGATCACAGCCGCCGAATGGCAGCTGCCCCACGATCTGGAGGAATGCATCACCCTGCTGGATCTGCCCCTGCCGGATCAGCAGGAGATTGAGGGGCTGCTGCGCAGTATCGCCCAGGCCTGCGGTCAGACCCTCGATCGCGAGTTGCTCGAGCAACTCAGCCACAGCTGCAGCGGCCTGAGCGAGCAACGGATCCGCCAGGTGGCAGCCCGGGGGCTGGCCAGCCGCGGCCAACTGGGGTTGGCGGATCTGGAGGAGGTGCTGGAGGAAAAACGGCAGGCCATTGCCCGCAGCGAGCTGCTGGAGTATTGCCCCACCGAGGCCACACCCGCCGACATCGGCGGCCTCGACGCCCTCAAGCAGTGGCTGGAGCAGCGCCACATGGCCTTCAGCGATGAGGCCCGTCGCTACGGCCTGCCGCTGCCGCGGGGAGTGTTGCTGGTGGGGCCCCAGGGCACCGGCAAATCGCTCACGGCCAAGGCAATCGCCCACAGCTGGGCGATGCCGCTGCTGCGCCTGGATGTGGGCCGCTTGTTTGCGGGGCTGGTGGGGGCGTCTGAAGCGCGCACCCGCGACATGATCCAACGGGCCGAGGCGATGGCCCCCTGCGTGCTCTGGATCGATGAGATCGACAAGGGCTTCGGCGCCGCCGGCGATGGCCGCAGCGATGGCGGCACCAGCCAGCGGGTGCTGGCCAGCCTGCTCACCTGGATGGCGGAGAAAAGCAGCGCCGTGTTTGTGGTGGCCACCGCCAACGGGGTGGACAAGCTGCCACCGGAGCTGCTGCGCAAGGGCCGCTTCGACGAGATCTTTCTGCTCGACCTCCCGGATGCCGATGAACGCCGGGCGATCCTCGATCTTCAGCTGAAACGGCGACGGCCGGAGCATCAGCTGCCGCTCGATGTGGTGGTGGATCGCACCGCCGGCTTCTCCGGCGCTGAGCTGGAGCAGGTGGTGATCGAGGCGATGCACCAGGCCTTCAGCCAGCTGCGGGAGTTTGGTGAAGCGGATCTGATCAGCGCGGCGGCCCAGCTGGTGCCCCTCTCGCGCACGGCCCGCGAGCAGCTGGAGGCACTACAGCAGTGGGCTAGCAGCGGGCGCGCCCGCCCCGCCTCCACATTGCGCGGCGTAACGAACACCAACGCCAGGTAAAGAACCCAGGCCCAACCCAGTGAGGGCCAGCAAGCTGCCCCCAACCGATCCCCTGGTCATGGAGCAGCGCCCCGCCCTCACCACGCAGCTGGCCGTGGCCTGCCTCGGCGCCGGTGTGATCACCAGCTTCGCCGTGGCCCAGGGTCAAAACCCGCTCACCGCCCTCAGCATCACCTTGTTCTCTGCCCTGGCGGCGGTGATGGTGGGACAGGTGATCTGAAAGGTCACCGATGTGATCTGAACACCCCGATGCGCGAGCTCTACCCGGCCCTCGCTAACAAGACCTACTTCAACTACGGCGGCCAGGGGCCGCTGCCCACGCCAGCGCTTGAGGCGATCACGGCGAGCTGGCAGCGGATTCAAGAACTGGGCCCCTTCACCACCGACGTGTGGCCGTTCATCGAGCAGGAAACGGCGCGGGTGCGGCGGCAGCTGGCAGCGCTCTGCGGGGTCGGCCCCCATCGCCTGGCCCTCACGGAGAACGTCACCAGCGGTTGTGTGTTGCCCCTGTGGGGACTGCCCTGGCAAGCGGGCGATGCGCTCCTGATCAGCGACTGTGAACACCCCGGCGTGGTGGCCGCCTGCCTGGAGCTGGCGCGGCGCCACGGCCTGAGCATCCACACCCTGCCGGTGTTGCAGCTCTGCCGCAACACCCCCGCGGACAGGCTGGAGGCGGCGGTGTTGGAGGCTCTCGAGCAGCGCCTCACCCCGCACACGCGCCTGGTGGCGCTCTCTCACCTGCTCTGGAACAGCGGCAGCGTGATGCCGATTGCGGCGGTAGCCGATCGTCTGCAGCAGCACCCGCGCCAACCCTGGCTGCTGGTGGATGCCGCCCAATCGATGGGCAGCCTGCCGGTTGAAGAGGCAGCTGCCGCGGCCGATGTTTATGCCTTTACCGGCCACAAGTGGTGCTGCGGCCCGGAGGGACTGGGGGGTGTGGCGCTCTCCGAGCGGCTGCTGGAGCAGGCCCAGCCCACCCTGATCGGCTGGCGCAGCCTGCGCCAGGAGGGCTCTGCCGGCAGCAGCTTCCATCAGGATGCGCGGCGCTTTGAAGTGGCCACTTCCTGTGTGCCGCTCTGTAGTGGCCTGGCCTGCTCGCTGCAGCTACTGACTGACGCCGGTTCACCCGAGCAACGGTTGCAACAGCTTCAGGCCAGGAGCAGCCAGCTCTGGGAAGGACTGCAAAGCCTTCCCTCCGCACACACGCTCCTGCAAGAGCCGCCAGCAGCAGGCCTGGTGAGTTTCACGCTCAACGGCCACCCCACCGCCGAGGTGGTGGAGCAGCTGGGGGCCCAGGGCATCTGGATCCGCCGCCTGGATGATCCGGACTGCCTGCGGGCCTGCACCCACATCACCACAACGCCCGAGGAGGTCGAGGCGCTCCTGGCTGCGCTCCGATCCCTGAACTAGCAGGGCCGCTCCCGCAGCGCCTTCTCCGCTTCCTCGCGGTCGTCGAAGTGCACCTTGGTGGTGCCGAGAATCTGATAGTCCTCGTGCCCCTTGCCGGCGATCAACACCAAATCGCTGCCGTGGGCTGAGGCGATGGCGGCGGCGATCGCCTTGCCACGATCCCCCTCCACCTGCAACGCCGTGCCCTCGGGGATCCCGGCGACCACGTCGTTGAGGATCTGCTGCGGGTCTTCGGTGCGTGGGTTGTCGGAGGTGAGCACCACCTGATCGGCCAGGCGCGCGGCAATCGCACCCATCTGCGGCCGCTTGGTGCGATCGCGATCACCGCCACAGCCAAACACGCAGATCAAGCGGCCGCTGGCGAACGGCCGGCAGGCGTTGAGGGCGCTTTCCAGGCCGTCGGGGGTGTGGGCGTAATCCACCAGCACCGCCGGCAGGCTGCCCTCGCAGCACTCCACCCGTCCCACCGACACCCGCTCCATGCGACCCGGCACCCCGCGGAAGTGGGCGAGCCCCTCCAGCAGGCCGGCCAGCGGCAGCCCCTGCTGCAGCAACACCCCCACCGCCTGCAGCTGATTCATCAGGTTGAAACGCCCCAGCAGGGGCGAGCTGAAGGCACCGCTGCCGGCCGGGCTCACCAGCACCCCGGACACGCCATCGGAGCTGAACTGCAACTGCTCCATCCGCAGCTCCGCCTCGCTGCCCTCTTGCAACGAACTGCGCCAGCAGTGGTCTCCCAGGCGCGCGGCGAGCTGCTGCCCCCAAGGGTCATCCCCATTCACCACCGCCGTGGCCTGCCGCTGCTTCAACTCCAGGAACGACGCACTGAACAAGCTGGCCTTGGCCTCGAAATAGGCCTCCATCGAGGGGTGGTAGTCGAGGTGGTCCTGGGTGAGGTTGGTGAACACCGCTCCAGCGAAGCGGCAACCGCTCACCCGCTGCTGGTCGAGGGCGTGGGAACTCACTTCCATCGCCCCCAGCTGCGCTCCCGCTTCGGCGGCCTGGGCCAGCTGCCCCTGCAGCACATCCGCAAACGCCGTGGTGTGTTGGGCCGTCACGCTGTGGCCCGGCCAGCGGTTCACCAACGTGCCAAACAGCGCCGTGGGCGTGCCACAACTGGCGGCCAGGTGTTCGATTAGATGGGTGGTGGTGGTTTTGCCGTTGGTGCCGGTGACACCGAGCAGATGCAGTCGCTGGCTGGGTTGCTGCCAGAACTCCGCTGCCAGCAAGCCGCCCCAGCGGACCACGGGATCGGCCACCACCAACACCGGATCGTTGTCCGCCGGCGGCTGCGCCTGGGCGGCAGCCCGACCGATCACCGCCAACACCGCTCCAGCCTCAAGAGCCTGCGGCCAGAACACACCCCCATCCACCTGGGCGCCCGGCAACCCCACAAACACCGTGCCGGGCCCCACCCGCCGCGAATCGCAGCTGACGCTGGTGACATTCGCGTTGCTCAACCCGGGCGGCACCGCCAGACCAACCTGGCGCAGCAGGGGGTGGAGCCGGTCGGACATAGCGGCAAGGCTGATGAGCTTGTTTTAAGCGCAATCCAGGCCAGCAAGGTTGCTGATCGAACCAGTCTTGTGAGCCTCAGGCAAGACTGAGCTCCTAGCCCCGCTTCAGGCCACACCCTGGCCGGTCAGCCAGCTGCGCAGCTGCGCAGGCCCCAGCCGAGGCGACACCCGCGGCAGCACGCGCTCAAGCCCGTCCTGCCGCAGCAGCAGCACCGGCACCTCCAGATCAAAGCGAGCCAGCAGCTGCGGATCGCCATCCACATCCAGCCGCGTGAAGGCCTGCGCCAACGCGATCAACTTCTCCTCCAGCCCCTCACACAAACAACAGCCCTGGCGGGTGATCAGCACGAGCTCAGCCATCAGTCGGGCACCGGATCGCAGCCGCAGGGCGTGAACGGATGACAGCGCAGCAGCCGCCGCAGGGTGAGCCAGCTGCCACGCCAGGGGCCATGGCGCTCGATCGCCTCAAGTCCATAGGCACTGCAGCTGGGGATGAAGCGGCAGCGGGGTGGCCCCAACAGCGGCGAGATGAACTGGCGGTAGAGGCCGATCAGAGCCAGGAGGAACCGTTGCAGCAGCTGATTCATGGATGGCGCGAGGGGGAAGCCGGGGTCGAGCGATAGGATCGACAACTGGCGTGGCAACAGCCCGCGGGATGAGCTGCCTGCTTCGCGAGATTCTCGCAAGGCCGCTCACCGGCATCCGGCTCGCCGCCTCGCCTGATTGCCCAACCATCACGGTTTTCTATGTCTCGCTACCGCGGCCCTCGTCTGAGGATTACGCGGCGCTTGGGAGACCTTCCCGGTCTCACCCGTAAGTCCGCGAAGCGGTCTTATCCCCCCGGTCAGCACGGCCAAGCCCGTCGCAAGCGCTCCGAATACGCCATCCGCCTCGAAGAGAAGCAGAAGCTTCGCTTTAACTACGGCATCTCCGAGC
>VGPW01000002.1 GCA_016882545.1 Cyanobacteria bacterium M_surface_10_m2_179
TTTATGTGGGTTGGTTCGGTGTGCTGATGATTCCCTGCCTGCTGGCGGCCACCATCTGCTTCATCGTTGCCTTCATTGCGGCTCCCCCCGTCGACATCGACGGCATCCGTGAGCCTGTTGCCGGTTCGTTCATCTACGGCAACAACATCATTTCCGGTGCTGTGATTCCCAGCAGCAACGCCATTGGTCTGCACTTCTACCCCATCTGGGAAGCCGCCTCTCTGGATGAGTGGCTCTACAACGGCGGCCCCTATCAGCTGGTGGTGTTCCACTTCTTGATCGGCATCTCCTGCTACATGGGCCGTCAGTGGGAACTCTCCTACCGCCTGGGCATGCGCCCCTGGATCTGCGTGGCCTACAGCGCTCCGCTGTCGGCAGCCATGGCTGTGTTCCTGGTGTATCCCTTCGGTCAGGGCTCCTTTTCGGATGGCATGCCCCTGGGCATTAGCGGCACCTTCAACTTCATGTTGGTGTTCCAGGCTGAGCACAACATCCTGATGCACCCCTTCCACATGCTTGGTGTGGCTGGTGTGTTTGGTGGCTCCCTGTTCTCCGCCATGCACGGTTCGCTGGTGACCTCCTCCCTGGTGCGTGAAACCACCGAAACCGAGAGCCAGAACTACGGCTACAAGTTTGGCCAAGAGGAAGAGACCTACAACATCGTGGCCGCCCACGGTTACTTCGGTCGCCTGATCTTCCAATACGCCAGCTTCAACAACAGCCGCAGCCTGCACTTCTTCCTCGGTGCCTGGCCCGTGGTTGGCATCTGGTTCACCTCCATGGGGGTGAGCACGATGGCCTTCAACCTGAACGGCTTCAACTTCAACCAATCCGTTCTGGATTCCCAGGGCAAGGTGATCAACACCTGGGCCGATGTGCTCAACCGCGCCAACCTTGGTATGGAAGTGATGCACGAGCGCAACGCTCACAACTTCCCGCTCGATCTGGCCACCACCCAGTCGGTTCCCGTGGCCCTCACCGCCCCGAGCATCGGCTGAGCTTCAGCCTCTGTTCGCTCCGCACCCCCGCGTCAGCGGGGGTTTTTTCATGGCCATGCTCAGCCCCTCGCCTGGATCAGCGCCCCGCCTGGTGGACGGGCCATCCGCAGCGCCGGCCACCCTGCTGCTGGCCCACGGCGCCGGTGCACCCATGGATAGCCCCTTCCTGCAGGTGATCGCCGAGGAGCTGGCCCAACGGGGATGGCGGGTGATCCGCTTCGAATTTCCCTACATGGCCCGCCGCCGCAGCACCGGCAAGCAGCAGGCTCCCGACCGGCAGCCGCTGCTGCTCGACACCTGGCGGCAGCAGGTGCAACGCGCCACAACGGAAGGACCGGTGCTGATCGGTGGCAAGTCGATGGGCGGGCGCATGGCCAGCCTGGTTGCCGATGAGTTGTTCGCGGCCGGATCAGTGCTGGGGTGTGTGTGTCTGGGCTATCCCTTCCATCCGCCCGGCAAGCCCGATCAGCTGCGCACCGCCCACCTGGCGGCCATGGCAGCGCCCTGTTTGATCCTGCAGGGCGAGCGCGACAGCTTTGGCCGGCGCGGAGAGATTGAGATGGAGGCGCTCTCCCCAGCCATCGAGATCGTCTGGATCCCGGATGGTGATCACAGCTTCAAACCCACCAAGCGATCCGGCCTCAGCGAAGCGGCGAATCTGGCGTTGGCGATCGATCTGTGCGATCGCTTTATGACTTCGTGTTGTCGAGATCGCTCGGACGGCTGAGCACGAACACCACGCCGGCTGTTAGGGCCAGACCAATCGCCACCATGGCCGCGATTGCAGCGCTGTAATCGGTCTGCATGGTGGCGTGAAGAAGTGTTAATGAAGCTTAGGGGAGACCAGCCTCGGGCCTCAGCGCGCCAGTGCTTGCGCCATGGCGATGGGTTCCAGATCGCAGCTGCTGGTGATTTCGATGATCTGGCCGATCGAGGCCGGCGTGTTCAGGGCCTCCAGGCAGCAGCGGGCCACTAGGCGCCGGGGGATCGAGGCGCTGTCCTGCTGATCGGCGCCGCTGTAGCGGATGCCTTCTTGCTCGAGCTGCTCTTCTCGTTCCGAGAGGCCCCCGGGGCGGATCACGGTCCACTCGAGGCGGCTGCGCTCGAGGGCCTGCTCCCCTAGGCGCTTCCACACCAGGATCAGCCCAAACAGATTCAGGGGGTGCAGCCAGCGGCCGGCGCAGAGCGAACTCACTAGCACCACGCGTTGCACGCCAACCCGCTCGCAGCTGCGCACCTGCTGCTCCACCCCCCAGGCATCCACCCGCAGCGGCGTGGTGAGGTCGATCGACGGGCGCGCACCCGTGGCAATCACCAGGGCATCCACCCCCTGCAGCGCCGCATCCAGCGCTGCGGCATCGCCCAGCCGCAGGCGGTGCTGATCACAGCCCTGCAGCTGCTCCGGCACCAGCGAGTGCTCCTGGAGCAGCAGCCGCGGTTGATCGCCAGCCTGCAGCACTTCTTCGGCCACCCGGTAGCCGGTTTTGCCCGAGGCGCCGCTGATGGCAATGGTGCGTGGCATCCTTCGGTGCGTGAGCTTGGGCAGCACAGTCTGGCGAGCCTGGTCCGTTGGGCGTTGTGCGCCATGCCTCCACACCTTGACGACGGCGATTGGCCGGTGGATCCAGGCCGGCCACTGGGCTTGCGGCTCCTGGCTCTGCTCGGTGCGCTGTCGTTCGTGATGCTCGGTTTGGGCAGCCTGGTGCCGCTCCTGCATCCCCAACATCCGCAGCCCAGGCCCCAGCGCGATCGCCCGGTGGCCGCCCTCTCGCCCCGGTTGGCGTGATGGTGCTCGCCCTGGCCTTGATCGCTGTGGCCGCCGCCGCCGTGGTGGGGTTGCTGGTGCTCCAGCTCGGGTTGATCCGGGTGTTTTCGAGCGCCCCTCGCCTCGCCGCCCGCGAACCTGCCGCTGCAGCGCTCCCCACCTCGCTCAGCGTGGTGATCCCGGCCTACAACGAAGCGGCCAACATCGCCGCGTGTCTCACCAGCGTGTTGGCCAACCAGCCACCCTGCAGCGATTGGCAGGTGGTGGTGGTGAACGATGGCTCCACCGATGCCACGGCCGCCCTGGCGCTGGAGGCGGCGGCGAGGAGCCCCGCTGCAGCTCGGTTTTCGCTGCTGCAGGCTGGCCCCCGGCCGTCCGGCGAGCGTTGGGTGGGTAAGAACTGGGCCTGCACCCGCGCCAGCGAGACGCTCGCCAGCGAGTGGCTGCTGTTTGTGGATGCCGATGTGCGGCTTCAACCCGATGCCGTGCAGCGGGCCCTGGCTCAGGCGATCGCTGATCAGGCCGATCTGCTCAGCCTGGCGCCCCGGCTGGGGTGCGCCTGCTTGGCGGAGTGGATGGTGCAGCCGATCATGGCCAGCCTGCTGGGCCTCGGCTTTCCGATCGAGGCGGCCAACGATCCCGCTGATCCCACGGCCTTTGCCGCCGGCCCGTTCATGCTGTTTCGGCGCCTGAGCTACGAGCGCATCGGCGGCCATCGGGCCCTCGCCGCTGAGGTGGTGGAAGACCTGGCCCTTGCCCGCCAGATCAAGCAGAGCGGGTTGCGCCTCAGCTACCGGCTTGGCTTGGATGCCGTGGATCTGCAGATGTATCCCAACCTCGCCGCGCTCTGGGAGGGGTGGACCAAAAATTGGTTCCTGGGGCTCGACGCCGATGTGGCCAAGGCTCTGGCTGCTTCCAGCGCAGTGGTGGTGATGTTCAGCGGTCCGTGGCTGGTGGCGCCCGCCGCTGCTGTGTCGCTAGTGCTGGCTCCCGACCAGCCCGCGCTCGACGGAGCAGCGTTGCTGTTGTCGCTGATCGGTGTGGCGCAGCAGGCCCTGCTGCGCCTCTGGAGCCGCAGGGAGTTTCAGGTGCCTATGCACTGGTGGTGGCTGATGGGCTTGGGCGGGTTGCTGGTGGGGGCGATCGGACCAACCTCCACCTGGAGAAGTCTCACCGGCCGGGGCTGGACCTGGAAGGGCCGGCCCCTGGCTTGAGGCGTGCCTGGCTTGAGGCGTTAACGACCCAGCTGGTTGCGGACGGCCTGTTGGGTGCAGGCCTTCTCCAGGAACCAGGCCTTCAGCAGATCCTTGGCGATGGCGCGCAGCTCGGCTGGGTTGTTGAGAGCATCGAGATCGCGGTTGCAGCGTTCCACTTCGAACGCTTGCACCATGGTGAGTTGGATCGCAGCCATCGTGGTTATGCGATGGGACGCGGCCACCGTATGCAGTTGCAACGTTGCAGCCGTAGCTGTCACTACGAAGCAGCAGCGTGCGTCAGCAACTGCCGATGGAGCCGTTGCTCGGCTGGCGCCACACCCACCTGTAACGACAGGCACAACTTCAGAAAGTCTTCTCCCACAAAGCCCCCGAAGAAGCCTCCCCAGAACGCTTCCGCCGCATAGGTTGCCGCCATGGCTCGCGCAATCTTTGTGCCGAAGGATCAGCGATCGGTTCAACCCGCCAGCTTGAAGTGGCAGGACGATGGTGAACTCTCAGCCCAGGATGTGTTCAATCTCGTGTGCCGGCTGCGCGCTGTTGAATCCGGCGCCACGAGCAATGAACTGTGGCGATTGGGGCAGAAGTATCCCCGCCAGAAGCCCCCGCAATCCTCCGCGCCGCCATCCCCGCCGCCATCCCCGCCGCTGTGAGCGAATCGGGTTGATTGTGGGCATCCGTAGCTTCCGCTACGGGACGATTGTTGGCGCTGCATAGCGTTCAGCCACTGTGAATCGGTGGATGAATGGTGATGGCTGCAGACCTTTCGATCGATCAGCGCTTTGAACTCGAACGCTTCAGCCGTGCCATCGATGCCACCGCTGATCCCGATCAGTTGCGCGCCCTGGCCAAGCAGTTGCTGCAGGCCTGGCACACTCAGAAAGCAGCCACGCAGTGGGTGCTGACGCAGCAGCAGCCTTCCTAAGATCGAGGCTGAGCCGGCGGCCGGATTGCCTATTTCGCTTCCACGCCTCTGGCCGCTCCTGCTGGGCATGTTGCTGGTGGGCTGCAGAGCGCATGCCCCCTCCGCCCCTCGTCCGTCAGGCGCTCAGCGGCCGGTGGTGCTCACCACCTTCACGGTGTTGGCCGACATGGCCCGGCAGGTGGCCGGTGATCGGTTGGAGGTGCGCTCGATCACCCGGCTGGGAGCCGAGGTGCATGGCTACGAACCCACCCCCAGCGATCTGGAGGCGGCCCAGGGCGCCAGCTTGATCGTGGCGAACGGGCTCGGGCTCGAGCGCTGGGCGCAGCGCTTCGTGGCCAGTGCCGGTGCGGTGCCTACCGTTACCCTCAGCGCTGGCATGACACCGCTGTTGATCGAAGCGGATGCGGCCGCCGGCCAGCCCAACCCCCACGCCTGGATGTCGCCGCAGCGGGCTCAGCACTACGTGGATCGCCTGGCGCAGGCCTTCAGCCGCCTCGATCCGGCCGGTGCCGCCACCTACAGCCGCAATGGCAGCCGCTACAAGCAGCAGCTCGCCGCCTTGGATCAGGAGCTGCGCCGCTCCCTGGCAGCCGTGCCTGCGGGCCAGCGCCTGCTGGTGAGCTGTGAGGGAGCGTTCAGTTATCTGGCCCACGACTATGGCCTCGATGAGGCATACCTCTGGCCGGTGAACGCTGAGAGTCAGATCACCCCGCGGCGCATGGCCGGGCTGATCGACACGGTGAAGCGCCGCAAGGTGCCGGTGGTGTTCTGCGAGAGCACCGTGAGTGATGAAGCGCAGCGGGAGGTGGCCCGAGCCTCGGGGGCGCGTTTCGGCGGTACGTTCTATGTGGATTCCCTCTCCGGCCCCTCCGGACCAGCGCCCTCCCTGTTGGCCCTGCTACGCCACAACGTGCATTTGATCCTCCAGGGCCTCGGGCCGGCGGACCCGCCGCGATGAGCCCGGCCATGCAGCCCATCGCCACCTGCCCAGAGCCCCGCATCGCTGTGGAGCAGCTCTGCGTTGATTACAACGGCGAGGTGGCCCTCTACGACGCCAGCCTCACCCTGCCGGCCGGCTGTATCTGCGGTTTGGTGGGGATGAACGGCGCCGGCAAATCCACGCTGTTCAAGGCGCTCACCGGCTTCGTGCGGCCCTCCCACGGGCGGATCCGCATCAACGGCCTGTCGGTGCTGGCGGCGCAGCAGCAGCAGGCGGTGGCCTACGTGCCCCAGAGCGAGGGCATTGATTGCCAGTTCCCAGTGTCGGTGTGGGATGTGGTGATGATGGGCCGCTATGGCTCGATGAACCTGCTGCGCATCCCGCGCCCTTCCGATCGGGTGGCCGTGCGCGATGCGCTGCAGCGGGTGGATCTGCTCGATCTGGCCCGGCGCCCGATCGGCGCCCTCTCCGGCGGCCAGCGCAAGCGGGCCTTCCTGGCCCGCGCCATCGCCCAGCGGGCCTCGGTGCTGTTGCTCGATGAACCCTTCAACGGCGTTGATGTGCGCACGGAAACGCTGATGGCGCAGTTGTTTCTGCAGTTCCGCAGCGAGGGCCGCACGATCCTGATCTCCACCCACGACCTCAGCCACGTGAGCGATTTCTGCGATCTGGTGGTGCTGATCAACCGCACCGTGCTCGCCTACGGCAACACCAGCGAGGTGTTCACCCCTGAAAACCTGGCCCGCACCTTCGGCGGCATGGTGCCCAAGCGATGACCTGGCTGCTCGATCCCCTCACCCACGCCTTCATGGTGCGTGCCCTGCTGGTGAGCGCCCTGGTGGGTGGCGTCTGCGGGCTGCTCTCCTGCTACATGACCCTCAAGGGCTGGGCCCTGATGGGGGATGCCGTGTCCCATGCGGTGATGCCGGGGGTGGTGGTGGCCTATGCCCTGGGTCTGCCCTTTTCGCTGGGGGCGTTTGTGTTTGGGGTGGGGTCGGTGGCGGCGATCGGGTTTGTGAAACAGAAATCGCGCATCAAAGAAGACACCGTGATCGGGTTGGTGTTCACCGGCTTCTTTGCCCTGGGGTTGGTGCTGGTGTCGAAGGTGCGCAGCAACATCGATCTCACCCACATCCTGTTTGGCAACGTGCTGGGGATTTCCAGCTCCGATCTGCAACAGACCCTGCTGATCACGGCTCTGGTGGTGGTGCTGCTGCTGGTGTTCCGCCGCGACCTGCTGCTGTTCTGTTTCGATCCCACCCACGCGCGCTCGATCGGCATCAACACCGGCCTGCTCCACTACCTGCTGTTGTCGGTTCTCTCGCTCACCGCTGTGGCCGGCCTGCAGACCGTGGGGGTGATTCTGGTGGTGGCGATGCTGGTGACCCCTGGGGCCACGGCCTATCTGCTCACCGATCGCTTTGATCGCATGACCGTGCTGGCGGTTGCCAGCAGCGTGCTCTCCAGCGTGATCGGGGTGTATGTGAGCTACTGGAGCGACAGCTCCACCGCCGGTTGCATCGTGCTGGTGCAAACGGGGCTGTTCCTGCTGGCTTTCCTGCTGGCCCCCCGCTACGGCATCCTGAACGCCCATCGCAGCCAGGCGTCGTAGGCGTGTCCGATCAGGTCTGGCCGTGGTGGCCGCTGCTCCCCCTCTATCCCTATGGCCGCCGCCGCACGCTGGTGCGCGAGCTGATTCCTGAGCAGCTCTGGAGCTTTGAGCAGCTGCAGGGGGTGTTCTATGTGGCCGTGCCCATCCGCATGACCGTGGCGCGGGTGCCCGGCGGCTTGCTGCTCTACGCGCCGGTGGCTCCCACAGCGGAGTTGCTCAAAGCTCTGCGGGATCTGGAGCAGCGCTACGGGCCCGTGCGCAGCATCGTGCTGCCCACCGCCTCTGGCCTTGAGCACAAGGTGCCGGTACCGGCCATGGCCAGGGCTTGTCCCAAGGCGGAGGTGTGGGTCACCCCTGGCCAGTGGAGCTTCCCGCTGCAGCTGCCCCTGAGCTGGCTGGGCTTCCCGAGCCGCCGCACGCGCGTGCTGGGTGAGGACGGCTTTCCCCATGGCGAGGCCCTGAGCTGGCATTCCCTGGGGCCGATCGATCTGGGGCTGGGTCGCTTCCAGGAGCTGGCCTGCCTGCATCGGGCCAGCGGTGCCCTGCTGCTCACCGATGCCCTCGTGGCGATCAACCAGCAGCCACCGCAGCTGTTTGATCTCGATCCCACACCCCTGCTGTTCCACGCCCGCGACCGCGGTGATCAGGCCCTGCTCGACACGCCCGAGCTGCGCCTCAAGGGTTGGCAGCGGCTGGCCCTGTTCGCCTCCTATCTGAGGCCGGAAGCCTTGCAGGTGCCGAGCCTGGGAACCCTGCTGGCTCAGGCCTTTCAGCCCGGCTGCCGCACAGCACGGGCCTATTTCGGCCTCTACCCCTTCCACTGGCAAACCAGTTCCGCAGCGGCCTTTGCCGAGCTGCAGCCGGCTGCGGGTCAGTTGCGCATCGCGCCTGTGCTGGAGCGCCTGGTGTTTCCGCGCACCCAGGCGGCTGTGGTGGCCTGGTTGCGGGATCTGGCCCGGCTTGAGGGGCTGCGCTGGGTGGTGCCTGCTCACTACGAAGCGCCCGTGCCCTGCAATCCCCAGCAGATGGAGCAGCTCGCCGGTGCCCTGGCCCAACGCAACTGGGCGCCGGATCAAGGCAACTGGGCCTACCTGGCCGGCATCGACCGGCAGCTGTTGCGTTGGGGTGTGGTGCCGGATCGCCCCCGTGTGGGATAAGCGCTGGGATGGTCCCTTAGAGCTTCAGCTCACCGGGATCGGCTTCGGCGTCGGGGTATAGAGTGGTTTCCAATTCCATGCGCTGCTCCATTTGGCGCAGGAAGTAACCGGTCATCATCGCGGAGGCCAGCAGGCCAGCCAGGTGATCACGGTTAGCGGTGATCTTCACATCGAAATGTTCACCGGGCAGCACGCCAAGCAATCCCTGCACGTTGTGGCGAATGATGTCCTGAATGTCGCCGCTGGCCGAACGGGCCACCCGCTGCAACACATCCGGAGATTGGTCCTGGAGGTATTGGATCAGTGAGTTGGAGCTGATCGCTTCGCTGTCGCTGGTCAGGAACTCCGGGTTAAACATTCCGGTGTGCTCCGCGTCACGCCTGCACCCTACCCCAGCTGTTCGTCTCGCTCGAGACCCGTGAGGTCGGAGAACCGAATCGGGCCTAGCCGGTTGAGGGGCCAGTAGCGGAACACGGCCGTGCCGATCACCTCCTGCCGCGGCAGCGGACCCCACACATGGGAATCGAGGCTGGCGTTGCGGTTGTCCCCCAGCACCAGCAGGCTTCCCTCCGGCACGGTGATCGGGCCGAAGCGGTAGTCGATCGGTTCTGGGCGCCAGGGCTCGTTCACGGCCGCTCCGTTGCGCAGCAGCCGGCCATCGCGCACCTCCAGCTGTTCGCCCGGCTGGCCCACCACCCGCTTGATCAGAGCGGCGTTGGGGTCGTAGCCCGCCTCCACCAGTGCCGGCGGTGCGTGAAACACCACGATCGTGCCGTTGGGCAGGGGTTGCTGCTTCAGCTTGGGCCGCAGCTTCTCCACCAGGATCCGGTCCTGCAGCTCCAGGGTGGGCAGCATCGAGCCGGAGGGGATCCAGCGGGGTTCGATCACCCCCCAGCGCAATAGCAGGGCCACGGCCAGCCACAGCAGCAGCGAACGCCAGCCTTTAAGGGGAGAGGGCCCCGGTGGTGTCGCCTGCGTCATCGCCGCTGGTCGGTGAGCATGATCGCCACATCCTGATCAATGGCCTTCGCGGTGCCCGCCACCCCCGCCCACGGCTCCAGCCCCGCTGCCAACCTGCGCGCGGCGCTGGTGCTGCTGCAGGCCCTGCGGGATCTGGGCCTGCGCCGGCTGGTGCTCTGCCCCGGCAGCCGCTCGGCGCCGCTGGCCGTGGCGGCGGGCCTGCTGGAGCGCCAGGGCCTGCAGTTGCTCACGGCGGTGGATGAGCGTTCGGCCGCCTTTCTGGCCGTGGGGCTGGGCCGCGCCGATGGCCTGCCGGCGGCGGTGGTCACCACCTCCGGCACGGCAGTAGCCAACCTGCTGCCCGCCGTTGTGGAGGCGGATCACGGCGCGGTGCCCCTGCTGCTGCTCAGCGCTGATCGCCCCGAGCGCTTGAAGGGATGCGGTGCCAATCAAACGGTGAACCAGCAGCAGTTTCTGGCCCCCTGTTGCCGCTGGCTGGGCCTGGGCGATCCCGCCGGGTTGGCGGCCATGGAGACCGCAGCGCTGCAGGCCCTGGCCGGCGAGGCCTGGCGCGCGGCCCTTGGGGTGCCCCTTGGGCCTGTGCATCTCAATCTTCCGATTGAGGAACCGCTGCACATCAGTGAAGCCGACCTGTTGGCGCTGATCGACGCGCCTCCCCCGGCCGTTGACCCGCTGCCGCTGCAGCCCGCTCCCGCAGTGGCCGCCGCCGCTGACCCCGATCTGATGTGGCTCGACCCCGATCGCCCTGGTGTGGTGGTGGTGGGGCCCTGGCGTGGACCGTCCGAGGCCCTGGCTCCCTTCGCCCAAGCCCTGCTGCGCTGGCAGCAGCGCAGCGCCTGGCCGGTGTTGGCGGATGCCCTATCAGGCCTGCGCGGCTGGCCTGGGCTGGCCTTGGTGCACGGCTACGACCTGCTGCTGGCGGAGGGCCATCAGCTCCCTTCCGCACCCCAGCTGTTGCGCCTGGGCTCCATGCCCGCCAGCCGCCGGCTGCAGCAGTGGATCAGCGGATGCGGCGGTGAGCAGCTGCTGATCACCGAGAACGACCCGCGCAACCTCGATGCCGGTGTGCCTGTGCGGTGGCGCAGCGCCTGTGGCCTGGCCAGTTGGCTCCATCAGCTGTTGCCGGAGCCAGCTTCAGCAATTGGAGATTCGCCATCACCCACCAACCTCGCCTGGGCCGAGCCTTGGTGGGCGGCCGATCGTCGTTTGCAGGAGCAACTCGATCAGCTGTGGCCTGCTGCCACCCCCACCCCCGCTCCCTGCTGCGAGCCGGCCCTGGCCCGTGCCCTGAGCCGTGCGCTGCCCGCAGGCTTGCTGTTGATGCTGGCCAGCAGCAGCCCCGTGCGCGATTGGGAGAGCTTTGCAGCGGCCGATGCGCCCCAGCGCCCGGTGTTCGGCTTTCGCGGCGCCTCCGGCATCGACGGCACTCTCTCGTTGGCGACGGGATTGGCCCTGGCCCACGGCCGGGCGGTGCTGCTCACCGGCGACCTGGCTCTCCTCCACGATGCCAACGGCTGGCTCTGGCAGCGCCAGTTGGCGGCTGCAGGCGCCTGCCTCACGGTGGTGCTGGTGGATAACGGCGGTGGCGGCATCTTTGAGCAGCTGCCGATCCGGGCGGGTGCGGCCCTTGATTTCGAGCGCCTGTTCGCCATGCCCCAGGCCCTGGATCACTCGGCTCTGGCCACGGGCTACGGCATTCCCAGCCGGCGGCTGGAGCAGCTCAGCGACCTCGCGGCTGGCCTGGCCTGGGCGTGGCAGCAGCCGATGGCCTTGCTGCACTGCTGCACGGATCGCCAGGCCGATGCGCAGCTGCGCCACCAGCTGCGCCGCAGAATGGCCGCCGCGTGCACTGAGCCTGATGCCGGACACTCCTACCCCTGAGCAGGCGGGCGGGCCGGCGATCACCTGGCAACCCCAGGGCGCCTACAGCGACATCCTGTTTGATCTCAGCGATGAGGGCATCGCCAGGATCACGATCAACCGCCCCCACAAGCGCAACGCCTTTCGCCCCCAAACGGTGACGGAGCTGTTTGATGCGTTTTCCAGGGTGCGCGAGAACCCGCGCATCGGCGTGGTGCTGTTCACCGGGGCCGGCCCCGCCGCCGATGGGGGCTACGCCTTCTGCGCCGGCGGTGATCAGAGCGTGCGCGGTGATGGCGGCTATGTGGGCGACGACGGCCTGCCCCGGCTGAACGTGCTCGACCTGCAGCGGCTGATCCGCAGCCTGCCGAAGGTGGTGATTGCGTTGGTGGCCGGCTACGCGATCGGCGGCGGCCAGGTGCTGCATCTGCTCTGCGATCTCAGCCTGGCGGCAGACAACGCTGTGTTCGGTCAGACCGGCCCGAAGGTGGGCAGCTTTGATGGGGGCTTCGGGGCTGGCTACCTGGCTCGGCTGGTGGGCCAGCGCAAGGCCCGTGAAATCTGGTTTCTCTGCCGCCAATACGGTGCCGCCGACGCCCTGCAGATGGGCCTGGTGAATGCGCTGGTGCCGCTGTCGCAGCTGGAGGCCGAAGGGGTGCGTTGGGCCCGTGAGGTGCTGCAGCACAGCCCCACGGCCATCCGCTGCCTGAAGGCTGCCTTCAATGCCGAAACCGATGGCATGGCCGGCATTCAGGAGTTGGCCGGTCAGGCCACACACCTCTTCTACCGAACCGATGAGGGCCAGGAGGGTCGCAATGCCTTCCTGGAGAAGCGCCCGCCTGATTTTTCCGATTCCCCCTGGCTGCCTTGAGCCCATGGGCTGGCTAGCAGTTGGACAGCAAGCGGGTGATGTTGTGAGCGTTCATCGTTGGCCTGGCTGGATCCTGGGCACCGTTGCGGCCTCCCTGGCCGCTGCCGCAGCGCCGGCTCTGGCGCGCCAACCGGATCCGATTCCTCCACCGGCACCGCCGATCAGCGATGCGGTGGCCCTCAGCCGCATTCCCTCCGAGCTGATGGCTGATCCCGGTTTGCAGTTGGTGCTCGACCGGCGCACCCGTCAGCTGATGGTGCTCAAGGACGGCCGGCTGCTGCATCGCTACCCGGCGGCGGTGGGCACCGACGGCTGGGAGACTCCGGCCGGGCGCCATCAGGTGCTGGAGAAGGTGGCTCATCCGATCTGGGAGCATCCAGGTGACGGCCGCCAGGTGCCGTCCGGCGCCCAGAACCCGCTGGGATCACGCTGGATCGGTTTTTATCGCAACTGCACGCCGCGTCAGAACGCCTGGGATGGCGAGCGCTATTTGAGCGTCGATGGCTGCACGGTTGCCGGCTTCCATGGCACACCCCACCGCTGGACCGTGGGCCGCGCCGTGTCCCATGGCTGCGTGCGTCTCTACGAGGAAAGCGTGCAGGAGGTGTTCGAGCTCGTGCAGATCGGCACACCAGTGACCGTGCTTCCGTGAACCGCCCGTAGAGTTGCGCCCACGTTGTTCCGAACTCCCATGCGGGTGCTGTTTGCTGCAGCCGAATGCGCCCCGATGGTGAAGGTGGGCGGCATGGGAGACGTGGTGGGCTCGTTGCCTCCGGCGCTCCAGAGCCTGGGCCACGATGTGCGCCTGATCATGCCGGGATATGGGCGTCTGTGGAGTCAGCTTGAGATCCCCACGGATCCGATCTGGCGCGGCCACACCATGGGCACCGATTTTGCGATCTACGAAATACGCCACCCCAGCAATGGTCTGCCCCTGTATCTGGTGGGCCATCCGGTGTTCGACCCTGAACGCATTTATGGCGGCGAGGATGAGGACTGGCGCTTCACGTTCTTTGCCAGTGCAACCGCTGAGTTTGCCTGGAACCACTGGAAGCCCGAGATCCTTCATTGCCACGACTGGCATACCGGCATGATCCCGGTGTGGATGCATCAGGACCCGGAGATCAGCACCGTGTTCACCATCCACAACCTTAAATATCAGGGTCCATGGCGTTGGAAACTCGACCGCATGACCTGGTGCCCCTGGTATATGCAGGGCGACCACACCATGGCGGCAGCGTTGCTCTATGCCGATCGTGTGAATGCGGTATCGCCCACCTATGCCCAGGAGATTCGCACCTCTGAATACGGTGAAAAACTGGATGGCCTGCTGAATTTCGTTAGCGGCAAATTGCGCGGTATTCTGAATGGAATTGATCAGGATGCCTGGAATCCAGCCACTGACTCCACCCTGCCCGCCACCTACAGCGCCAAGGATCTGAGCGGCAAAGCTGAATGCAAGCGCGTGCTGCAGGAGCGCATGGGTCTGGCGGTGAATCCCGACACCTACCTGATGGGTCTGGTGAGCCGCCTGGTGGATCAGAAAGGGGTGGACCTGCTGTTGCAGGTGGCTGATCGGGTGCTCGCCTACTCCGACACGCAATTCGTGGTGCTCGGTACCGGTGATCGCCACATCGAATCAGGGCTCTGGCAGATGGCGGCCCGCCATCCCGGCCGCTTCGCAGTGTTCCTCACCTACGACGATGCCCTGTCGCGGTTGATTTATGCCGGTAGCGATGCCTTCCTGATGCCCAGCCGCTTTGAGCCCTGCGGCATCAGCCAGCTGCTGGCGATGCGTTACGGCTCGGTGCCGGTGGTGCGTCGTGTGGGTGGCCTGGTGGACACCGTGCCTCCCCATGTGCCCAACGCCCACACGGGCACGGGCTTCTGCTTCGATCGCTACGACCCGCTCGACTTCTACACATCGATCGTGCGCTCTTGGGAGGCGTATCGCCATGGCGAGAGCTGGAGGGAGCTGCAACGCCGCGCCATGACCGCCGACTACAGCTGGGATCGCTCGGCCCTGGACTACGACCGGATGTACAAAGAGGTGAAGGGTGTGAAGGAGCCCACGCCCGACGCCAACGCCGTGGAGCAGTTCTCACAGGGCCAGGATGCTGACCCCAGCCTCAAGGGCCGGGCCCAGCCGCCTCAGGAGCAACCGGTGGGTGCCGCCTCAGCCCTGCGTAATCCCCTGTCGTTGCTGCGCCGTCGTGGCGGGGCGTGATCCAGCGGCCTGAGTCCCGCGATCTGCCGGCTGCCTACCGCAGTCCCTGGACCACCCTGGGCGAGAACCTCCAGGCCGTGCTCGCCGACACAGGACTGCGAACCCGGGAGTTGTGGCGCCGCAACGGCCAAGGCAGCCTCTGGCGCCCTGCTTGGTGGCCGGTGGATCTGGCGCCGCTGTTCTGGCCGTTGTTGGTTGGTGCGGCGCTCGCCCTTCTGGCGGCCGCCCTCGGCAGCATCATTGTTCTCGGCCGTGGAGCTGCCCCTCCGCAGCCGCAGATACCAGCGGAGCACTCTGTTGTTCCGCTCGAGCTGCCGTCCACCCCTGAGCAACCACCCCCACGAGCCGAGCTCGAGCCCGTGCCCTTAGCCGTATCTCCAGCCGCACCTCCAGTCGAGCCACCGCCTGATGGCTCAGTGACGCTGGATGCACCAGAGGAGGAGCTTGATCCTCTGGCTGCCTTGCTCACGCGGTCGGGGGCCGATGGTTTGTTGCTGGGGGCGCAAGCCCGATCGGATCAGCTCACCTTGGTGCTGCAGGTGTCTCCCGCCTACGGCCAGGGCTCCCGCGCTGAGCAGCAGCAACGTGCTGATCGCTGGCAGCAGTGGGCCTTCGAGCTTGGCTACGACCACCTCGAGCTGCGCGATTCCCGTGCTGGCCTCATCGCCAGGGATGCCCTGGTTGGCAGCGGCATGATCGTGCTCACACCATCGCCCCGCCCCTGAACCCATGCAGCTCGGTGCCTTGATTGCCTGTTGGGGAGATCCGTTGGGCAGTCGCGATCCGATCGACCCCAACACCCCGGTGGGCGCCATCTGCACCGATAGCCGCGCCTTGGCCGTTGGACAGTTGTTTATTGCGCTGGTGGGGGAGCGTTTTGACGGCCACGCCTTCCTGCCCCAGGCCGCTGCTGCAGGCGCTCAGGCTGCGGTGGTGCAACGCGGGCGCGTGGGCGAGGTGCCCGCCGGACTGCTCCATTGGGTTGTCGATGACACCCTCTACGCCTACCAACAGCTGGCGGCGTTTCACCGGCAATCACTACTCGCTCCGGTTGTTGCGGTCACCGGTTCGGCGGGGAAAACCACCACCCGTGAGTTGATCCGTGCTGCCCTGGCGCCCCTGGGCCCCGTTGTGGCCAGCAGTGGCAACGAAAACAACGACATTGGCGTGCCCCTCACGCTGTTCAAGGCCGACGCCGCCACCAAGGCGTTGGTGGTGGAGATGGGCATGCGCGGTCTTGGCGAGATCGAGCGTCTCAGTCACTGCACAGCGCCGGATGTGGCGGTGATCACCAACATCGGCACCGCCCATATCGGCCGTCTCGGTAGCCGCGAAGCGATTGCCACCGCCAAGTGCGAAATCACGGCTTCCCTCAAACCCGATGGATTGCTAGTGATCCCAGCCGGTGATCCCCTGCTGGAAGCCGCTGTGGCTCAGGTGTGGTCGGGGCGGGTCTGTCGCGTGGCGCTCGGCGTTGATGAAGGTTCTGGCCAGGCCGATCTCCTCGGCGATTGGGAGCCTGAGGGGCAGCACCTGGTGGTGAACGGTGCCCAGATCCAGCTTCCGCTCTCCGGCCGCCACAACGCCCGCAATGTCTTGCTGGCCTATGCCGTGGCCCAAGAGCTCGAGGTGCCGTTGCCGGCCCTTCAGCAGTTGCAGGTGGAGGTGCCCGGCGGTCGCAACCGCAAACTGCAGCTCGGTGGCCTCACCCTGCTGGATGAGACCTACAACGCCTCGCCTGAAGCCGTGTTGGCAGCCCTCGATCTGCTCGCGGCACAGCCTGGCCGCCGTTTCGCTGTGCTCGGCACCATGCTCGAACTGGGGGATCAGAGCCTGGCGCTGCATCGTCAAGTGGCCGAGCGCGCCGCGGCATTGGCCCTCGATGGCCTGGTGGTGGTGAGCAGCGACCCCGAGGCAACGGCCATGGCAAACGCTGCCGCGGCCATTCCTCGCTTGGCGGTGGTGGGGGAACCCCAGCTGGCGGCCAAACCGCTGACCCAGTGGCTTCAGGCTGGAGACGTGTTGTTGCTGAAAGCCAGCCGCGGCGTGGGCCTGGAGCGGTTGATTCCTCTGCTGCCCTCCGTTTAGGAGGCCTGCTGCCAGTTTTCCTTCACCAGTTGCTTGGCGCGTCCCAGGGCTAAGGCTCCGCTGGGGACATCTTTGGTGAGGGTGGAGCCGGCGCCGACAGTCACGTTGGCTCCCAGCTCAATTGGCGCCACCAGAACGCTGTTGGCGCCCGTTTTGCTGCCTGCGCCGATCACGGTGCGGTGTTTGTTCACACCGTCGTAATTGGCTGTGATCGTGCCCGCACCCACATTCACCTGCGCTCCCAACTCGGCATCGCCGATGTAGCTGAGGTGGTTCACCTTGCAGCCCTGCGCCAGGGTGCTGTTCTTGATTTCCACGAAATTGCCAACGCGGCACCCAGTGCCGAGCTCAGCTCCGGGGCGCAGCTGGGCAAAGGGGCCGATGGCGCAGCCGCTGGCCACCTGGGCCTCGCGCACCACGGAGTAGACAATCTCCACGTCATCGCCGATTTGCGCGTTGTCGATCAGGGTGCCGGGTCCGATCCGGCACCCACTGCCGATCACACTGTCGCCTCGGAAGTGGCACTGGGGCTCCACCAGCACGTCCCGTCCGAAGCGGGTCCCTTCGCTGAGAGTGCAGCTGGACGGATCCACAAAGCTCACCCCCTCCGCCATCCAGTGGCGCCGAAGCCGCTCCTGGATCACCGCCTCACACTGCGACAGCTGCAGGCGGTCGTTGATGCCGTTGATCTCATCGGCATCCGCCACCTCCAGGTGCTTCGCGGGAGCGAGCATCGCCACGGTGTCGGTGAGGTAGAGCTCGCCCTGGTCGTTATCGGTGCTCAGGGTTGGCAGCACCTCAGCCAGGCGGCGCCAGTTGAAGCAGTAGATCCCCGCATTGATCAGGTTGTTGCTCCGTTGGGCCTCACTGCAATCGCGGTGCTCCACGATCGCCGACACACTCCCTTCTGCGTCGGCAACCACGCGTCCATAGCCAGTGGGGTCGCTCAGCCTGGCGGTGAGCAGGGTGACTGCGGCACCGCTGGCGCGGTGCTCGGCCAGCAGGTCGGCGATGGTTTGCTCACGCAACAGCGGCACATCGCCATTGAGCACCAGCAGCTCGCCATCGAAGTTGCCCAGGGGCTCCAGCAGTTGCTGCACGGCATGCCCGGTGCCGTTCTGGGGCTGCTGAAGCACAAACTCGAGCCCCTGCAGATGGGCTAGCGACTGCTCCACCCGCTCCGCCTGGTGACCCACAATCAACACCTGCCGCTCGGGCGCGAGGTTGCGGCAGCTGGCCAACACCCGCTCCACCAGCGTTGCTCCCGCCAGCGGTTGCAGCACTTTCGGCAGATCGCTCTTCATGCGCGTGCCCTTCCCGGCGGCCAACACGGCAACGGCGAGCATCAGCGGATCGGCAGCACTGGCCGGGAATCTACTGGTGGTTGCTGCTGCACAATCCCCAGCGGCGGCGCCAGGCTCCTGTGGCTTCCGCACCGCCCTCCTGCATCGCGAGGGCCTGGCTCTGTTGGCGTTGGCGCAGGATCGCAGCGCGGTCGGCGGTGCCGGTTGGGTCGCGATAGGGCGCGGCGGCGTTGGTGCGCAGGTGCTCCTCCTCCATGGGCCCGAGCGCGCGCAGGCCTGCTTGCTGGGTGAGCGGGCTCGGGCTCGCGGCGGTGCCCCCGCTCCAGTCGTGGGGTTGCAGCGCCAGGCCCGAAGGCGCGTCGATGCTGGCAATCTCCAACCCCGCCAAGCGCAGCGCCGCCCGGATGGCAGCGGCACTGCAGTAGGTGAGCAGCCGCCCCTGGGGCGCCAGCAATCGGGCCAGTCCCGCCAGGAATTCCACGCTCCACAGCTGCGGGCAGCGGCTCGGCGAGAAGGCATCCATCAACACCAGATCCACCTGCCCGGCCTGCGCGTTCACCAGCTCAGGCAGGCGGGCGCGCGCATCGCCCCAGAGCATGCGCTCGGAGGCGCACAGCTGCGTCAGCTGCTCCGCTGTGCCCGGCAGCCACTGGTTACGGAACTGCTCATCTGCCAAAGCCAGCTGCAGGGGCTCTGGATCAAGCTCCAGGCCCCACCAGCTCAGGTTGAGACCTCGCGTTTGCAGTGCTTCCAGCAGCGCTGCGGTGTTCGAGCCGGTTCCCACGCACACATCCACCACACGGACGGTGCTGCCGGCCGACCAGCGCTTCAGGCCCGCCGGCGCCACAAATTTCCTGCGGGCTTCCTCCAACGCGCCGAGGCCGCTGTGAAAGCCTTCGCCAACCTCGCGGCTGAACAGGCTGAAGCTGCCGTCGGCGGTGCGCCGCGCCTCAAGCCTGGAGCCGCTCGAGGTCATCCCAGAAGGTGGGGTAGGAGACGGCGGCGGCCCCAGGCCGGTGCAGCTGGGTGCTGCCGCTGGCGATCTGGGCCGCCACCGCCAGGCTCATCGCCACGCGGTGGTCGGTTTCGCTGTCCACGCTGGCGCCCCGCAGCTGCACGCCCCCCTGGATGGTCATGCCATCGGCGAATTCTTCGATCTGAGCGCCCATGGCGCCGAGTTGGCGGGCCATCACCGCCAGGCGATCGGTTTCCTTCACCCGCAACTCCTCGGCACCGCTGACGCGGCTCACACCCTTGGCGCAGCAAGCCGCCACCGCCAGCACCGGGATTTCATCCACTAACCGCGGGATCAGGGCTGCGTCGATGGCAAAGGCCTGCAGTGGCCCATGGGTGACACGCAGATCGCCCACCGGTTCGCCGGCGACATCGCGCTGGTTGAGCACCTCAATCCGTGCTCCCATCTGCTCCAGCACATCGAGGATGCCAGTGCGGCTGGGGTTGAGGCCCACGTTCTCCACCGTGAGATCCGCGCCGGGGGTGATCGCTCCGGCCACCAGCCAAAAGGCGGCGGAGCTGATGTCGCCCGGCACCACCACGCTCTGGCCGCGCAGGCTGGATCCCGGTGTCACGGTTACTTCGGTTTGACCGGGACCCCCCACCGTGAGCTGCGCCCCGAAGGCGCGCAGCATGCGCTCGCTGTGGTCGCGGCTCTGCACCGGCTCGATCACGGTGGTGGATCCGCTGGCGGTGAGCGCCGCCAGCAGGATGGCGCTTTTCACCTGAGCTGACGCCACCGGCGTGCGGATGGTGGTGCCGCGCAGGGCCTGGCCCTGGATCGCCAGCGGGGCCAGGTTGCCGCCGCTGCGGCCGGCAATGGTGGCGCCCATCTCGGCCAGGGGGCCGCCCACCCGTTTCATCGGCCGCCTGCGCAGGGAGTCGTCGCCGCTCAACACAAAGTGACGTCCGCTGCGACCCGCCAGCAGCCCCAGCATCAGCCGCATCGTGGTGCCGGAGTTGCCGCAATCGAGCACACACTCTGGCTCCTGGAAGCCATCAAGGCCTACGCCCTCCACGATCACGGTTTGCCCCGCCTCAATCGGCGACACCTGCACCCCCATCGCCCGCAGGCAGGCAGCGGTGCTGAGGGGGTCTTCGGCGGGCAGCAGGCCTTCGATCCGCGTGGTGCCCTCGGCGATGGCCCCAAACAGCAAGGAGCGATGCGAGATCGACTTGTCACCCGGCACCCGCACCGTGCCCCGGAGGCTGCGGCCGGCGGTGGTTCCCAGGGCAAGCGGCATGGACGGTGGTTGGAGTGCAGCGAGCGTAGGCACAGCCCTCACCCGAGCATCAGGCCGCCCTCCTGGCTGAGGCTTTCGCGGGTGCTTTGCAGGTCGTAGAGCAGCTCTTCGAGGTTGAACTGGCTCAGCTCCCGCTCCATGGCGCGCTGCAGGCGCGATTCCATGGTGATCAACACCTGCTGTTCGGCCCGGCGCTCGCCATCCAGCTCAGCCTGCTGCAGCTCCAGCCGTGCCCCCACGGCGCTCAGCACCTCCGCCACGCTGATCTGGGCCGCCGGCCGCGCCAGCCGGTAGCCGCCCAAGCGGCCGCGCCGGGCCTCCACCAGCCCGGCCCGGCGCAGCTGCAGCAACAGTTGCTCGAGCATCGGGGCCGGTAGCTCCTGGTGGCTGGCGATCTCGCTCACGGAACGCCAGTGGCCCGGCTGCTGGGCCAGCTCCAGCAGGGCCTGCAAGGCTTGCTGCCCGCTGCGCCGCAGCAGGCTCACCGCTGGCTGAGGCGTTGCAACACCTGCTCGAGGGCATAGCCAAACAGGGCCGGATCGGGATCGTTCTGGCCCACGTCGTCGAGCCCCAGTTCGCTCCAGCGGGCATCGAGCCGCTGCTCCAGATCTGCCGGCCGGCTCAGGGGTTCGCCCCAGGGGTGATTGCGTTCGGGGCCGAGTTTGGTGGTGGCATCAATCGCCAGGCGGCCCCCCAGCCCCAGCTGTTCGCTGGCGAAATCGAGCGTGTCGAAGGGGGTGTCCTCCACCACGATCAGGTCGCGCTGGGGATCTACCAGGGAGCTGATCGCCCAGATCACCTGGCGCGGGTCGCGGATGTTGATCGCCTTGTCCACCACCACCACAAATTTGGTGTATGTGAACTGAGGCAGGGCGGTCCAGAAGGCCATGGCGGCGCGCTTGGCCTGGCCGGGGTAGGCCTTGTCGATGGCGATCACCGCCAGCTTGTAGCTGAGGCCCTCCATCGGCAGGAAGAAATCCACGATCTCCGGGATCTGCTGGCGCAGGATCGGCGTGTAGATGCGGTTGAGGGCGATGGCGAGCATCGCGTCCTCCTTGGGAGGGCGGCCGCTGAAGGTGGTGAAGTAAACGGGGTTGCGGCGCTGGGTGACGCACTGGATCCGCACCAGGGGCGAATCCTCCACACCGCCGTAGAAGCCCATGTGGTCGCCGAAGGGGCCATCGGCCAGCTCTTCGCCCGGTGTGATCGTGCCTTCGAGCACCACCTCGCTGTGGCTGGGCACCTCCAGGTTCACGGTTTTGCACTTGGCCAACCGCACCCCCTCGCCGGCGTAGAGCCCGGCGAACAGCCACTCGCTCAGCTGCACCGGAATCGGCGTGGCCGCCGCCATCACCAGCAGTGGGTGTACGCCGATGGCGATGGCGATCTCCAGCTTCTTGCCCATGGCCGCTGCCTTGCGCAGGTGCCGCGCGCCGCCGCGCACGCTCAGCCAGTGCACGGTCATCGTGTTGATCGACTGCTGCTGCAGCCGGTAGACGCCCACGTTGGGGGTGCCGGTTTCCGGGTCCTTGGTGATTACCAGGCCGAGGGTGAGGATGCGGCCGCCATCCCCCGGCCAGGGGCGCAGCAGCGGCAGCGCATCCAGGTTCACCGCCTCGCCTTTGAACACCTCCTGGCGGCACGGGGGCGTGAGATCGAGATCGGGCCGGGCCTTGAGCACATCCAGCAGCACCGAGCCGAAGCGCACCGCTTCGCGGGCTCCCTTGGGCGGGCGCGGCTGCTGGAGCAGCGCCAGCCGCTCCCCAAGGGCTTCGAGCTCCTCGGGCCGCTCCATCCCCATGCTCCAGAGCACCCGCTCCTGGGTGCCCATCAGGTTGATCGCCACCGGCATCGAGGAGCCGATCACGTTTTCAAACAGCAGGGCCGGTCCGCCGCAGCTGAGCACCCGATCGGCAATGGCGGCCAGTTCCAGATCGGGATTCACCGGCGCTGTGATGCGGCGCAGCTGGCCTCGCTCCTCCAGCAGTTTGAGGAATCCGCGGAGGTCGCGCTGCGAACCCATCAGCCTCAATCCACTGCCATGCGGTGCTTACTGTGACGCACCCCACCCGCCGCTGTGGCCGTGCAGATTTCCTACTTCCATACCTCTGAATGCGTGCCGGCGGTGCTGCCCGTGGCCGAGGGCGGCCCCGACGCGGCCGTGGTGATCGATGTGCTGCGCGCCACCACCACCATTGCCTGGTCGCTGCAGAACGGTGCCGAGGCGATTCAGGCTTTTGCGGATCTGGGTGAACTGGATCGCACGGCGGCGGCCTGGCCGGAAGAGCGGCGGCTGCGGGCCGGTGAGCGCGGCGGCAAGCGGGTGGAGGGCTACGAGCTGGGCAATTCGCCCCTGGCGGTCACGCCGGAGCTGGTGGGGGGCAAGCGCATCTTCATGAGCACCACCAATGGCACCCGCTCCCTGGAGGCGGTGAAGGCGGTGCCGCTGCTGGTCACGGCCTGCCTGCCGAACCGCACCGCCGTGGCCCGCCGCCTGATCGAGCGCGACTGCCAGCGGGTGTGGATCGTGGGCAGTGGCTGGGAGGGTGACTACTCCCTGGAAGACAGCCTGGCCGCTGGAGCGGTGGTGTCTGCGGCGCTGGAGTTGGCGGTGTCGCCCCATGTGGGGGTGGGCTGCGCCAACGATGAGGCTCTGGCGGCACTGGCACTGTGGCAGCAGTGGCATACCGACACTGAAACCTGCCTGCGGGCCGCCAGCCACGGCCAGCGCCTGATCGGCATCGGCAACCACGACGCCGACTTCGCCTGCTGCGCCTCGGTGGACAACCTCACGATCGTGCCCACCCAGAGCAGCCCTGGCGTGTTGCAGGCCGCCTGAGCCCCCTTGCCGCAGCCTTTACAGTGCCCGAGTCGGCAAAACGTAAGCGGTGACAAGCTTTCTGGCAGCAGCGATTCAGCTCACCAGCACCGCTGATCTCGACGCGAATTTCGCGGCGGCAGAGGAACAGATCGATCTGGCCGCCCACCGGGGGGCTGAGCTGGTGGGCTTGCCCGAGAACTTCGCCTTCATGGGCGACGACGAGCAGCGTTTGGAGCTGGCGCCACAGCTGGCGGAGCGGGCCCAGCAGTTTCTGATCACCATGGCTCGCCGTTACCAGGTGACGCTGCTGGGCGGTGGTTATCCGGTGCCGGCCGGGGAGCGGCTCACCAGCAACCGCGCTGAGCTGGTGGGGCAGGACGGTCAGATTCTGGCTCGCTACGACAAGATCCATCTCTTCGATGTGGACCTGCCGGACGGCAACACCTATCGGGAGTCGGCCACGGTCCAGCCGGGCGTCCAGCTGCCACCGGTGGTGGACGTGCCCGGGTTGTGCCGGGTGGGTCTCTCCATCTGTTACGACGTGCGCTTCCCCGAGCTCTACCGCCACCTGGCGGCAGCCGGGGCGGATGTGCTGTTCATCCCGGCGGCCTTCACCGCTTTCACCGGCAAGGACCACTGGCAGGTGCTGCTGCAGGCCCGGGCGATCGAAAACACGGCCTATGTGGTGGCGCCCGCCCAAACCGGCAACCACGGCAACCGCCGCCAAACCCATGGGCATGCCCTGGTGATCGACCCTTGGGGCACGGTGCTCGCCGATGCCGGCAGCGGCCCCGGCCTCTCGATCGCCCCGGTGGACGTGCGGCATCGGGAACGGATCCGCGCGCAGATGCCCAGCCTCCAGCACCGGCGCCCGGCCCTCTTCTGAGTGGTGAAGCCCCTCACACGCCACCCCGTGCGGTCCCGCTGGAGCGGTGTGCTGCTGGCGGCTGCGCTGCCGGTGCTCTCCGCCTTTTCGGCCCTACCGGCCTGGGCGGGCAGTGCCCTGGCGGCCTGGCGGATCAACCGCTCTGGCGACCTGGAGTTGCGCACCCCGCCCGGCACCAGCGTGCAGGCCTTTTTTGAGGCGGGGCGTGGTCTGGTGGGTCCGCGCCTCTGGCTGGATCTGCCCGGTGCCCCGGCCCGCAGCCGCACCGTGCGCGGCAATGGGGCCATTCGTGAGGTGCGGGTGGGTCGGCCCAACGACGCCACCACGCGGCTGGTGGTGGAATTCCGCCCCGGCACGCAGCTCGATCCGGGGCAGCTGCGGCTGGTGGGCACCAGCCCCGATCGATGGTCGATGCAGCTGGGAGCCGCCGTGAGTGGCCTCGATCCCCTCGGTGAGGGGGATATGGACGCCGCCCCCACCCCCAGCTGGCGTGCCCGCCCCGCCGCCAACGAGGTTCCGATCGGATCGATTCCCACCGGCCCGATGCCCTCGGTGGCGGGTCTGCCCGAGGTTCCGCGCGGCCGCTACAAGGTGGTGATCGACCCGGGCCATGGCGGCCCCGATCCCGGTGCCGTGGGCATCAATGGCCTGCGGGAAACCGATGTGGTGCTCGATGTGAGCCTGCAGGTGGCCCAGTTGCTGCAGGCCAAGGGGGTGCAGGTGCTGTTGACCCGCACCTCCGAGGTGGATGTCGACCTGCCGCCGCGGGTGGCGCTCGCCAACAACAGCCGCGCCGATCTGTTTTTGAGCATCCATGCCAACGCCCTCAGCCTGTCGCGGCCGGATGTGAACGGCATCGAAACCTTCTTTTTCCAGGAGGGGCCATCCCGCCGGCTGGCTGAGGCGGTGCAGACCCAAATGCTGCGCATCTCCCCCAGCAGCCCTGATCGGGGTGCCCGGCCGGGCCGCTTCTTTGTGATCCGCCGCACCGTGATGCCCTCCGCCCTGGCGGAGATGGGCTTTGTAACCGGACAGCTCGATTCGCCGCGACTCGCCGATCCCGGCTTTCGCCGGCGCATGGCCGTGGCGATCACCACGGGCCTACTCAACTACCTGGTTGCCAATCCATGAGCGGCGCCTCCATCGGCATCTTTGATTCCGGCGTTGGGGGGCTGAGTGTCTGGCGCCAGGTGGTGCATCACCTGCCCCATGAACGGCTGATCTACCTAGCGGATCAGGCCCATGTGCCCTACGGCCAGCGCAGCGCCAGCGAAATCCAGGCCTTCTGCCACACCATCGCCGAGCAGCTGCTCGCCCTGGAGTGCAAGGCGATTGTGGTGGCCTGCAACACGGCCTCGGCGGTGGCGCTGGAGCCGCTGCGGCGGGCGCTGCCGGGGGTGCCGATCCTCGGGCTTGAGCCCGCGGTGAAGCCGGCGGTGAGTCTCACCCGCTCCGGTGTGGTGGGCGTGATGGCCACACCGGCCACGTTTCAGGGTGAGCTCTATCGCGCCACCGTGGGCCGCTGGGCCGGTGATGTGCAGGTGGTGGAGCAGGTGTGCATCGGCCTGGCGGATCTGGTGGAGCAGGGCGAGCTCGAGGGCAAACGCTGCGACGCCAGCCTGCGGCAGTTTCTGGAGCCGATGCTGGCCGCCGGCGCCGACACGATCGTGCTCGGATGCACCCACTACCCCTTTGTGATCGAAACGATCCGGCGTCTGGTGGGTCCCTCCCTGGCGGTGCTGGATCCGGCGCCGGCGGTGGCCCGTCATCTCGGGGCTGTGCTCGAGGCCCGGGGGCTGCTGCAGGTCGGCGGCGAACCGCCGCAGCATGCCTTCTTCACCACCGGTGATCCGCAGGCCTTCGATCGGGCCTTGGCCCGGTTGGTGGGTGCAACCTGCCGCAGCCTGCCCCTCGCCTGGTGCAATGGCCGGCTTGAGGCCCGCTGAGCCAGCGCCAGCCCGACTGCGCCTTCTAGGATCTGCGCACCGCAGGGGGTCATGGCCACGGTTGCAGAGCTGCTCCAGCCCGTCGAGGCCGACCTCGAGGCTCTGCTGAGCGATCTGCGCAGCCTGATCGGAGCGGGGCACCCCATCCTTCAAGCTGCAGCAGAACACTTGTTCAGCGCTGGCGGCAAGCGGCTGCGGCCGGGCATCGTGTTGCTGGTGTCCCGTGCCCTGGGCACCGGTGGAGAGCTCACCAGTCGCCATCGCCGCCTGGCCGAGATCACCGAGATGATCCACACGGCCTCGTTGGTGCACGACGACGTGGTGGATGAGGCCAGCACCCGTCGCGGCGTCGACACGGTGCACAGTCGGTTCAACCACCGTGTGGCTGTGTTGGCGGGGGATTTCCTCTTCGCCCAGGCCAGCTGGCACCTCGCCAACCTCGACGATCTCGAGGTGGTGAAGCTTCTCTCCCGCGTGATCATGGATCTTGCCGATGGTGAGGTGAAGCAGGGCCTGTTCCGCTACGACACGGGCCAGAGCTTCGAGACCTACCTCGAGAAGAGCTACTGCAAAACGGCCTCGCTGATCGCCAACAGCGCCCGGGCTGCCGGCGTGTTGAGCGGCCTGCCTGAGCATCAGCTGGATGGGCTCTATCGCTTTGGCCGCCAGCTGGGCCTGGCCTTCCAGGTGGTGGACGACATCCTCGATTTCACCGGCAACGACCAGCAGCTGGGTAAGCCCGCCGCCAGCGACCTGGCCAGTGGCTACCTCACCGCCCCGGCTCTCTACGCCCTGGAAGAGCGGCCGGCCTTGGCCGGCCTGATCGAACGCGAATTCAACCAAGAGGGCGATCTGGCCCAGGCCCTCGAGCTGGTGCGCGGCAGCCAAGCGATCCAACGCTCCCGGGCCCTGGCGGAAGGTTTTGCCAACGAGGCACGCGAAGCGATTACCTGGCTTCCGGCCTCGGACTCGCGTAGTGCCCTGCTGGCTCTCCCGGAGTTTGTGCTCAGCCGCCTCTACTGAAGCGTCTCCAGCACCTCCACGAGGCTGCTCAGAAAATGATGGATCCCGGGGTAGAGCTGGTCCCGCTCCCCTGGCTTCAGGTGATCCGGTGGCAGCACATGCACCAGGCAGCCCGCGGCAACGGCTGCACGCACACCGGCGGGTGAATCCTCGAAGGCCCAGCAATCGCCAGCCTGCACTCCCAATCGCTCGGCCGCCAGCAGAAACACATCCGGCGCCGGTTTGCCATTGGCCAGGGCGGGGTCATCGCCATGCACCCGCACCGCAATCCGCTCCAGCCAGGGATGCGGCGAGGCCTTGAGGGTCACGGCGGCCCTGGAGCTGCTCGTGGCCATCGCCATGGGGATGCCGAGCGCCGCGCACTGCTCCACCAATTCCGGTGCCCCGGGCATCGGTGCGGCATGCACCAGCAGCGCTTCGGCGATCGGCTGGCGCACCGCCAGCAGTTCCTCGCGGCTGGGGGGTGTGGTGCCGTTGCCGGCGATCCACTGCACCACCTGATCGGCGCAGTCGTGGCGGCGCCGGCCCCGCAGGGCCAGCAGCTCATCGGCGCTCAGGGGTCGCCCGAAGGAACTGGAGGCCTGCTGCCAGGCCTCCGCATGCAGCGGTTCGGTGTCGAGCAGCAACCCGTCGAGATCGAACAGGCAGGCGGCGGGGCGGACCATGGACCCATCCTGATGCAGCAGGGGATCACTGCAGCGCCGTTACACCAATCCGGCTCAGCGGATTTCCTCGCTTGAATGGCAGGCAGTGCCATTGTTTGCATGTCTGAGGCCCAGACCAGCTCCACCACCATCGAATCGGTGCTGCAGGAGCAGCGGCTGTTTGAGCCGCCGGCAGAGCTGGCGGCCGAGGCTCGCATCGGCTCTCTGCAGGCCTACCGCGATCTGGCAGCCCAGGCTGAGGCCGATCCGGATGCGTTCTGGGGGGAAGCGGCACGGCGGGAACTGCACTGGTTCGAGCCGTTCCACAGCGTGCTCGATTGGAGCGATCCGCCCTTCGCTCGGTGGTTTGAAGGCGGCACCACCAACCTCAGCTTCAACTGTCTGGATCGCCACCTGGCCGGTGCGCGCGCCGAGAAAACAGCGCTGATCTGGGAAGGCGAACCGGGAGACACCCGCACCTTCACCTACCGCCAACTGCACGCCGAGGTGTGCAAAGCCGCCAATGCCCTCAAGGCCCTGGGGGTTGGCAAGGGCGACCTGGTAGCGCTCTACATGCCGATGGTGCCCGAGGCCGCGATCGCGATGCTGGCCTGCGCCCGCATCGGTGCTCCCCACTCGGTGGTGTTTGGCGGTTTTTCTGCCGATGCGTTGCGCGATCGCCTGATCGATGGCGACGTGAAGGTGGTGATCACCGCTGATGGCGGCTTCCGCAAGGACAAACCGGTGGCCCTCAAGCCGGCAGTGGATGAGGCGCTCAGCGCCAATGGCGGTGCCCCGAGCGTGGAGCATGTGCTGGTTGTGCGGCGCATCGCCAGCGACTGCGCCATGCGCGACGGCCGTGATGTGTGGTGGCACGAGCTGGTGGAGGCCCAGAACGCCGACTGCCCGGCCGAGCCGATGGCCAGCGAAGACCGCCTGTTTGTGCTTTACACCTCCGGTTCCACCGGCAAGCCCAAGGGTGTGGTGCACACCACCGCTGGTTACAACCTCTGGGCCCACCTCACCTTCCAGTGGATCTTCGACATCAAGGAGAACGACATCCACTGGTGCACGGCTGATGTGGGCTGGATCACCGGCCACAGCTACATCGTCTACGGGCCCCTCTCCAACGGCGCCACCACGGTGATGTATGAGGGTGCACCGCGCCCCAGCAAGCCCGGTGCCTTCTGGGAGGTGATCGAGAAGCACCGCTGCACGATCTTCTACACAGCCCCCACTGCGATCCGCGCTTTCATGAAGAGCGGCCGTGAGGTGCCCGATCACTACGACATGAGCTCGCTGCGCATCCTTGGCACCGTGGGGGAGCCGATCAACCCCGAAGCCTGGATGTGGTATCGCGATGTGATCGGCGGCGATCGCTGCCCCATCGTGGACACCTGGTGGCAAACCGAAACCGGCGGCGTGATGATCAGCCCCTTGCCCGGTGCCACCCCCACCAAGCCCGGCTCCGCCACCCTGCCCCTGCCGGGCATTCAGGCCGACATCGTTGACCATCAGGGCAATTCCCAGGCGGTCGATCAGGGCGGTTACTTGGCGATCCGCCGCCCCTGGCCCGGCATGATGCGCACCGTGCACGGGGATCCGGAGCGCTTCCGCAAGAGCTACTGGGAGGAGATTCGGCCGGCGGATGGCTCCTGGCTCTACTTCGCCGGAGATGGAGCGCGTCGCGACAGCGACGGCTACTTCTGGGTGATGGGCCGCGTTGACGATGTGATCAACGTGAGCGGTCACCGCCTCGGCACTATGGAGATCGAGAGCGCTCTGGTGAGCCATCCCGCCGTGGCTGAAGCCGCCGTGGTGGGCCGCCCGGACGACCTCAAAGGCGAAGGCATCGTGGCCTTTGTCACCCTGGAAGCCGGCCGCAGCGGTGATGACGCCCTGGTGTCAGAGCTGCGCGCTCATGTGGGTAAGGAGATCGGACCGATCGCTCGCCCCGATGTGATCAAGTTCAGCGATGCCCTGCCCAAAACCCGCAGCGGCAAGATCATGCGGCGCATCCTGCGCTCCCTGGCGGCTGGCCAGGAGGTGAGTGGCGACACCTCCACCCTCGAGGATCGCTCGGTGCTCGACGCCCTACGGGTCTGAGCCAAGGCTCAGTCGGGGAGCCACCAGCGGCTGATCGTCTCCGCCAAGTTGTCGATCTGCCGCTGCCGGCTCGGGTCATCGGCCCAGCGGCCCAGCAGGCTCTGGCGCAGCCCGGCGCTGGCGGGGGTGAGGTGATCTCCCGGCAGCTCCAGCAGCTGCGATCGATCACCGCCGCGAGCATTGAGCACCCCGAGCAGTTTGGGGCTCTGATCGATCCCGTCGCGGTTGAAACGCACCAGCAGGTTGCGGGGCTGGCGGTAGTTGCTGCTCACCAACCGCAGGGTTTCGCTGGGTGATGGGCTGAATTCGCTCTGGATCCCCAGGCGCGGCCCCAGCTCCGCTAGCAGCGGCACGCTCCGCTCCGCCGAAAAATTGTTGAAGCTGAGCGCCACCAATCCGCTGCCGTTGCGGCCGTTGTCGGGGGCGAGCAGATGCAGTTTGCAACCGAGGCTGTGGCCGAGCCTGAGCATTGGTTGATCGCTGGTGGTGCGGGCGCCACGAAACAGCTTCCAGGCTTCGTTGGCCTGGGCCTGGTGATCAAAACCCGGAACGTAACTCCAGGCCTGCACGGTGTGCCCCTGCCGCGCCAGGGATTCCAGCAGGCGCCGGTAGCTGAGCTGAGGCGTGGCGGCGAGATAGCTGCCGCCAACGAACTGGATCACTCCCCGCGGCCTGGGCGCCTCCAGACACCAGAGGCTGCCCTGCTGGCGCCAGTTCATGCGGCCTTGAGGGCCTGCAGCGCGGCGATCGCTTCGCGCCGATGGGCCGGCCCATCGAGCAGGTTGTTAAACACATGGCGGATCACCCCGCCTGCATCGATCACATAGGTGACCCGGCCGGGCAGCAGGCCGAGCACGCTGGGCACGCCGAAGGCCTTGCGCAGCTGGTTGCCCCGATCCACAAGCAGCGGATAGGGAAGGCTGTGGCGCTGGGCGAAGCGCTGGTGGCTGGAGGCGTCATCACCGCTGACGCCCCACACCTCAGCGCCCATAGCCTGCAGGTCGGCGTAGCTGTCGCGGAAGGCGCAGGCCTCCATCGTGCAGCCGGGGGTGTCGTCCTTGGGATAAAAAAACAGCACCAGCGCTTGGCCGTCGAGCTGATCGCTGCGGCGTTCGATGCCGTTCTGGTCGCTGAGCGCGATCAGCGGGGCGCGATCGCCGCTGGACAGGGCTGGGGCCAACACAGAAAGGGTGAGCTGCCCGAACCCTAGTCAGCCCCTGGCATCGCCTGGGATCATGGGGTGATTGCGCACCCACTGATGCCTGACGGTGATCCCGCATCGCCCTGGGAGCAGGCCGATCTTCTGAGCCTGGTGGCCCAGCCTGCCGTGCGTGGGGTGTCAGCACCGGCTCCAGCTCCACAGCCAGCTCCACCGCCAGCTCCACCGCCAGAGCTCGCAAGCCTGCCGGAACCAACCAGCTCCGCAACGCCGGCCTCACCCCAGCGGCTGCTGATCCTCGACACCGAAACCACCGGCCTCGATCCCGCTGAGCACCACTGCATCGAGGTGGGTGCGGTGCTGTTCGATGTGCCGCTGCGCTCGGTGCTCAGTCAGGTGTCGTTTCTGCTGCCCTGTGAGCGCAACCCTGCCCAGGCGGTGAATGGCATCGATCCGCGGCTCACCCGCCAGGAGCAGCCCTGGCAGAGCGCCCTCAGCTGTTTCCTGGCCCTGGTGGAGAGAGCCGATCTGCTGGTGGCTCACAACGCGGCCTTCGATCAGCAGTGGTTCGGTGTGGGTGTTCTGCCGACACTGACCAAGCCGTGGTTGTGTTCCATGCAGGACATCCGCTGGCCGGCGGAGCGGCAGTTGCGCGTCACCCCTTCCGTGCGCGATTTGGCCCTGGCCTATGGCGTGCCGGTGTGGGCGGCCCACCGAGCTCTCACTGACTGCATCTATTTGGCACAGGTGTTTGAGCGCTGCACCAACCTTGAGCAGCTCCTGCTGCAGGGGCTGGAACCGAGGCGGCTTTACCGGGCCCGCCTCTCCTATGACGAGCGTCATCAGGCGCGCGAGGCGGGGTTTCGCTGGAACGATGCGGTGAGCGGCGCCTGGAGCCGCAAGCTCTCCGATCGGGAGGTGGCCCTGCTGCCCTTCCCGGTGGTGCCGGTGGAGGAGCCGCCGCTGCAGCAGTCGGCCTAAGCGCAGTCAGCCTGAGCAGAGCCCACTGTTTTCCTTCAGCAACAGGAAGGTGAAACGCTGCTTTGCTAGCCCCTGGCGCAGCGTGTTCAAGGTGTGGATGAAGCTTCCGGTTGTGGCCGTTATGCCCTACTCAGCCCGCGGTCATCCCGGCCGGCCACCGGTGCTGCATCAACGGGTGCAGCGCTGGCAGGACACGCGCACCTGGGCACGGTTGATCCGTGAAGCGGAGGCCCTGTGGCACGTGGATGTGCGCGATCTCAGGCGCCTCGGTGCGCTGGAGTTGTCGCAGCTGCTCGAGGAAGTGCCACCGAGCTTGAGGCCCAGGGTGAACCGTTGGCTGGCCTGTTATCGGGTGCATACCCGCCTGCAGTAGCGACCGAGAACCGGACACAAAAAAACCACCCAGGGAGGGGTGGCTTATGAGTCAACCGGTGATTGCAATCGGAGCGGCGGGATTTGAACCCACGACCCCCACTACCCCAAAGTGGTGCGCTACCAAGCTGCGCTACGCCCCGGCGAGGAAGAAATTATCACAGCGCCTTCCCGCGCCTGGCCTGGATTCTGCGCAGTAAGCAGCCGCTCAGTTGCTCGCGGTTGAGGCGCCCATAGCCCCACAGACGCAGCTCGCGCGCCAGCTGCCGCAGCTCCCGCAGATTCATCGATGCCAGCTTCAGCTCCGGCACCCGCTGCCAGGCCGAGGTGGTGATCGGCAGGGCGCTGTCGCCCTGGCCGGCCCGCAAGCCGGAGAGGGCACCATCGGCCATCCACTCCGGCACGAGCACAAACAGCACAGCCAGGAGGCCGTAGAGCTCCACCAGCCCCCTGGGCAGCGGATGCAGCTGGCGTTGGGGCTTGGGTTCCACGCGGAAATTGTCTCTCAGATCAGATCAGCGTTCCGCGGCTCTCGCCCGGCCGCGCCGGTGGTTGCGGCGCCGGGCGCTGCAGGGGCGCTGGCTCCCGCCATTGCAGCGGCGTTTCGGTGGAGGGAGCCAGCCGCACAAACCAGAAGATCAGGGCGAACACCATGCCCAGGGTGGCCAGCATCCCCAGGATCACGGTGCGGTCGGGAAGAGGCGTCATGGCTGCGTCAAGCCTGATCGGTGCGGGAACAGGCCAGGGTGCTGCGGCCCTGCTCCAGGGTGAGGCTGTCGCCCCAGAGGGTGAGCTCCATGCCCTCGGTGCTGTAGCGCAGCCCTGGCTGGCTGCTGGCCACGCGGAACAGGGTGAAGCGGTTGCGGCCGCTGATTAGCGAAGCCTGCGCGTCGTTGCGCTCCACCACCAGCACGCCCTTCTCGCCGCAGAGAAAGCGCTCCCGCAGCTCGTAGTCCTCCCACCAAGGGCTGCTCATCGCCAGCCAGCCTGTGGCCAGGAGTGGAAGGGATAGCAGTCCAATCACGGTTGGATCGGCGTGTTGTCACCGCGCAGCACGCAGTGATCAATGCTCCAGTCGTAGTGGCTCCACACCGTGGCGGGCAGTTTGAACGCGGCGCCGGCAAAGGCATCCAGCAGCACACCACTGGGGCGGGCGGAGCAGTAGGGGCGGCTGCCGGGGCGGGCCAGATATTGCTGGTGATAGGTCTCGGCGAAGAAGAAGGGCTTGCTGGCGGCCACCTCGGTGGTGATGGCTCCCCTGCCGTTGGCGTTCAGCAGCTGCTGGTAGCGATCTCGGGAGGCTTCGGCGATCGCAAGGAGCTGAGGCTCGTTCACATACACCGCAGACCGGTATTGCGTGCCGGTGTCGTTGCCCTGGGCCATGCCCTGGGTGGGGTCATGGCACTCCCAGAACAGTTTGAGCAGATCGCTGAAATCCACGGCATTCACATCCCACACCACTCGCACCACCTCGGTGTGGCCGGTGCGCCCGGAACACACTTCCTCGTAGGTGGGGTTGGGGGTAAAGCCGCCCGCATAGCCAACGGCCGTGCTGATCACACCGGGCAAACGCCAGAACCCCTTTTCGGCGCCCCAGAAACAACCGCAGCCGAACAGGGCCTCCTGCTGGCTGGTGCTCAGGGGTGCCTTGAGGGCTGTGCCCAGCACCACATGGCGCTCCGCGGTGGCAAGGGGCGAGGCGCGACCCGGCAGGGCGGCCTCCGCCGCGATCAGTTGGTTCTTGGAGGCGCCCATGGTCTGAAACAGTCCGAACACAGTTGCCGCAAGGGTTGTGGTGGGAGGAGCCTACGGCGCTCAACCCTGGGGTGCGGGCGGCTCCAGGGCGATGTGGTTCAGAAGAGTGGTGGTGAAGGCGAACAGCAGGAAGGGCAGCGACAGCACCAGGATCAGCCCCACTCCCACCAGGGCGAAGATCGGCTTGCTGGCTCCCATCAGGGCCAGGCCAGCGGCCAGGCTCACGAAGATCACCAACATCCAGATCAGGATCTGGCCGTAGATATCCCCGAAGGTGAGGGTGCAGCGCAGGCGGTAGGGCACACCGGTGGTCATGGCAGCAGCGCGGATGTTGGCTTCAGCTAAGCCACGGCTGGTGCGCTTGTCTGCTGCCGGGCACAGAGTGTGATCAGGCGGCGCGGCTGAGCTGCTGCTCCGCCTGCTCCCGCTCCCACAGGCGGCGGTAGGTGCCGCTCTGCTGCACCAGCTCGTTGTGGTGACCCTGCTGCACCAGGCGGCCAGCCTCCATCACCAGGATGCGGTCGCAGGCGGCGGCGGCTGAGAGCTGGTGGCTGATCATCAGGATCGTGCGGTCCTGCTGGTTGCGCACCGACTGCAGGATGTCGGCGGCGGTGTTGTTATCCACGCTGGCCAGGGCATCGTCGAGCACCAGCAGCGGTGCCTGCACCAGCAGCGCCCGGCCCAGGGCGGTGCGCTGGCGTTGGCCCCCGCTCAGGGTGATGCCCCGCTCTCCCACCAAGGTGCCGTAGCCGTCGGGGAAACCGCGGATGTCGCCTTCGAGCCGTGCCTGGATGGCGGCGGCCTCCACGGCGGCGTCTCCAGCCGTGGGTTCGCCATAGCGCAGGTTGTCGGCGAGGGTGGCGGTGAACAGGTAACCCTCCTGGGGCACCAGCGCCACCTGGCGGCGCAGCGCCTCCAGCGACACAGTGGTGATGTCGGTGCCGTTGAAAAACAGGGCACCGGCGGGCACATCCACCATCCGACCGATGGCCCGGGCCAGGGTGGTTTTGCCGCAGCCCACCGGACCCACCACCGCCACCAGCTCGCCGGGTTCGAGCCGGAAGCTCACGGCATCGAGGGCCAACCGCTCGGCGCCGGGATACCGCAGGCTGAGCGAGCGCGCTTCCACCGCAGCGGCCTGGCGGCCGGGCAGGGGCGCTGGCGCCAGGGGTTGGGGCTGCGGCGGTGAGCTGATCAGCGGTTGGCGCCGCAACAGCTCCTCCACCCGCTCCAGGCTCACCTGGCCGGTTTGGAACGTGTTGAGGGTGAAGCCCAGCAGTGCGGTGGGGAACACCAGCCGCTCCACATAGAGAATCAGGGCCACCAGATCGCCGATGCTGAGCCGGCCGGTTTCCAGCTGGCCGCTGCCCAACGCCAGCAGCAACAGCAGGCTCACCGAGGAAATGCCCTCCAGCAGGGGGAAGAGCGTGCTGCGGGTGCGGGCTAGCTGCAGGGCGTCGTCGCGGTAGCGGCGGTTGCGCTCGGCAAAGGCCACCCGCTCGGTGGCCTCCTGGCCATAGATCTTGATGGCGTTGATCCCGGAGAGGTCTTCCTGAATCAGATCGCTCAGTTCAGCCAGGGCCTCCTGCTGGCGCCGCTGCTGGCGCATCATGCGGCCGCCGAACAGGCGCACCGTTACCAGCATCAGGGGGTAGAGGCCGACGGCCGCCAGGCTGAGCAGCGGGTCGATCGCCAACATCGCCGGCAGCGTGAGCGCATAGGCCAGGGCGGTGTTGGTGAGGCTGAGCACGGCAAAGCCGAGCAAGCGCCGCACGTTTTCCACATCACTGGTGGCACGGCTGATCACCTCGCCGCTGCCGGTGCTCTGCACCCAGCCCGGCTCCTGGCTGAGCATGCGATCGAAGATCGTTTGCTTGAGCCCGACCTCCACCTGCCGGCCCACCCCGAACACCAATATCCGCGACCACAGCCGCACGGCCCCCATCAAGGTGGCCAGGCCAATGATCAGCAGCGCTTCGCGCAGCACATCGCTGAAGGTGAAGCCGTCCTGCAGGTCGTCGATCACACCCCGCACCAGCAGCGGCAGGCTCAAGCTCAGCAGGTTCACCACCACCAGGGCAGCCATCCCGAGCAGCACCGTGCGGCGATAGGGCCGCAGGTAGCGCCCGATCAATCCGAAGCGGATGGCCGCCATGACGCCCAGCGAGAAGCTGCCAACCTAGGGAGCCAGCCCGCTTGTTCCGCCTGTGGCTTCCAGCGATCAGCCTGAACAACAGCATCCTTTGTATGCCTGCGACCGGGAGCTGGTGGATTCGCTCCTGGCCGCCCAGGAGCCCAATGATGCCCAGCTGGTTGACCTGGGTCGGCTGCTGATGCGCTACTCCGGCTTCCCGGGCGCGTTGGATCTGCAGAGCGATCTCGACAAAACCCTGCGGCTCTGGGGCCTCAGCCGCGATGCGCTTTATCAGCGCTGCCGTGCCATCTGGGCTGCGGGCTATCGCCCGGGTGCCCAGGCCCAGGAGCAGGCCGTGGGCTCCGGCTTCGACACCGCTGATCAGGACAGCCCTTGATCGAGTCTTTTCTGCTACACCAGCCCCACGTCAGCCCCGCGCCCCATGGCCGCCTCTCTGTCCTGGCCTGCAGTGCTTGAGCAACTGCTGCAGGGCAAGCCCCTCAGCGCTGAGCAGGCCGCTGGGCTGATGCAGGCCTGGCTGTCGGAAGCGCTGGACCCTGTGCTCACCGGTGCGCTGCTGGCTGCCCTGCGGGCCAAGGGTGTCAACGGCGAGGAGCTGGCGGCGATGGCCGGTGTGCTGCGCCAGGCCTGCCCCCTACCTGGGCCCAGACCGGCTTTGCCGCTCGTGGATACCTGCGGCACTGGCGGCGACGGCGCCAACACCTTCAACATCTCCACTGCCGTGGCCTTTGTGGCGGCGGCCTGCGGCGCCCATGTGGCCAAACACGGCAACCGCAGTGCCAGCGGCAAGGTCGGATCGGCCGATGTGCTCGAGGCAGCTGGTCTCAACCTCAAGGCACCCGCCGCGCAGGTCATGGCTGCCCTGGAGCCGGCCGGCGTCACCTTTCTGTTTGCCCCGGGCTGGCATCCAGCCCTGGTGGGGTTGGCCCCGCTGCGCCGCACGCTGGGAGTGCGCACCGTGTTCAACCTGCTGGGGCCGCTGGTGAACCCCCTGCGCCCCGACACCCAGGTGCTGGGGGTGGGCGCCTCCGATCTGCTTGATCCGATGGCCGATGCCCTGGCCCGGCTGGGGTTGCAACGCGCGGTGGTGGTGCATGGCGATGGCGGCCTGGATGAGGCCTCCCTCTCGGGAGTGAGCCAGCTGCGGCTGATCGAAGCCGGCCAGGTGCGCAGCGAGCAGCTCGATCCGGCGGCGCTCGGCCTCACCCCCGCTCCGCTGGCTGCCCTGGCCGGTGGTGAACTGGCCGAGAACCAGGCCATCTTCGAAGCGGTGCTGCAGGGCCAGGGCAGCCCGGCCCAGCGCGATGTGGTCGCCCTCAATGCCGCCCTGGTGCTCTGGGCCGCTGGCTGTGCGCCGTCGGTGGCGGAGGGGGTGCCGCAGGCCCTCGAGGCCATGGCCACTGGTGCTGCCTGGCAGCGCTTCGAGGCTCTGCGCTCCGCCCTGGCCTGAACACCCCTCAGGGGATGATGGGGGCATGATGACAGCTCCCTCCACCCCTGCTCTGCTGGTGCTGGCCGACGGCCTGGTGCTGCGCGGTGAAGCCTTCGGTGCCGCTGGAACCGCCCTGGGAGAGGTGGTGTTCAACACCGGCATGAGCGGTTATCAGGAGGTGATGACCGATCCGAGTTATTCCGGGCAGCTGGTCACCTTCACCTACCCCGAACTCGGCAACACCGGCGTGAACAGCGCTGATCAGGAAGCGGATGCGCCCCATGTGCGTGGCGTGATCGCCCGGGAGCTGGCGCCGGTGCCCAGCAGCTGGCGCAGTGAGGACACCCTCGAGGCCTGGCTTAGCCGCCACAACGTGGTTGGGATCCGCGGCATCGATACCCGAGCACTGGTGCGGCACCTGCGCGAAGGCGGCGCCATCAACGGGGCGATCAGCAGCGATGGCAGCACGCCGCAGCAGCTGCTCGAGCAGGTTCGCTCAGCGCCGTCGATGGCTGGGCTCAACCTGGCCCGCGAGGTGAGCACCACCAGCCCCTACGAATGGAGCAGCCTCTGTCCGGCGGCCTTCGATCAACGCTTGCAAGCCAATCCCGCCACGCCCTACCGGGTTGTGGCCATCGATTTCGGCATCAAGCGCGCCATCCTCGAGCGTCTTGCGGCCCACGGCTGTGCTGTCACCGTGCTGCCGGCCGACGCCACTCTTGCGCAGGTGCTCGCCCTCAATCCTGAAGGGGTGTTTCTCTCCAACGGCCCGGGCGATCCGGCGGCGGTGAGCAGCGGCATCGAGCTGGCCCGCGGCCTGGTGCAACAAGCCAACCTACCGGTGTTTGGCATCTGCCTCGGCCACCAGATCCTGGGCCTGGCCCTGGGGGGCAGCACCTACAAGCTCGGCTACGGCCACCGGGGCCTCAATCACCCCTGCGGCAGCCCGGGTGTTGTGGAGATCACCAGCCAGAACCACGGTTTTGCGCTGGATGCCACCAGCCTGCCGGCGGCCGATGTGGAGATCACCCACTTCAACCTCAACGACCGCACCGTGGCGGCCCTGGCCCATCGCCACAAGCCGCTGTTCGGTGTGCAATACCACCCGGAAGCCAGCCCAGGCCCCCACGACGCTGACCACCACTTCGGTCGGTTTGCCGCGCTGATGGCCGAACGGAGGGCCTGATCCGGCTAGGGCGCAGCTCTTCAGTGCAGGTTTGTTGCGGTCCTGTCCGTTCCGAAAACCATCCCTACACTGCAGGCGCCCCAACGTCAGAGGTCAGGAGCCATCACTGATCTGCAGCGATTGACCGTGTCTCTGCGCGGTGGTTACGAGCAGCAGGACGGCTGTCTGCTGTTCAGCTTCACCGGGCAGTTGGACGCCTACTCCGAGAAGCAGTTTCTCGCGTTCATCACCGATCACCTCACCAGCACGCCGCAGCCCCTGGTGCTGGATCTCAGCAAGATCGATTTCATCGATTCCTCCGGCCTCGGTGTGCTGGTGCAGGTGGCCAAGCACTGCAATGAGCGGGCCATGCAGTTTCTGGTGGTGGGCAATGCACGGGTGGTGCAGACGGTGAAACTGGTGAGGCTTGAGCAGTTCCTCCATCTCCAGCCCGACCTCGATACCGCCCTCGGATCCATCGCCGCCTGAATGGCTCTCGGCCATTCCGGCCGGTTTGCTCACCGCTGAGCTGGGGGCCCTGCAGCTGGCCTGGTTGGGCGATGCCGTCTGGGAGCTGCATCAACGGTTGCGCCACTGCCGTCAGCCCGGTCGCAGCGCCGATCTGCACCGGGCCGTGGTGGCTGAAGTGCGCGCTGATGCCCAGTCCGAGGCCCTGCAGGTGCTGGAGCGTGATGGCCTGCTCACCGATGCCGAGCTAGAGCTGGTGAGGAAGGGTCGCAATCGTGCCGGCCGCGGACCCCGCAAGGGGGAGGCGGGCGTGTACGGCCGGGCGACGGGGTTTGAGACAATGGTTGGCTGGCTCTTTCTTCAGAACCCCAGCCGCCTCGGCCAGCTGCTGGCACACCTCGAGAACGCCGACCCGATACACCCGTTGCCTGTAAACCGATGAGCCCCCGTTTTGATCGTCGCCGCGACCAGGGCCAGGGCTCCGGGGCACCGGGTTCGCGTCCTGGCCGTCCCGCCCGCCCGGATGCCCGCGGTGGTTCGCGCCGCCCCTTCAGCCCCCGCGGTGAATGGCGCCCGGATCGTGGTGAGGGCAGTGCTGATCGAGGTGGTGATCGCCCCAGCGCAGGGGCTCGACCGTCATTCGGGCGTCGTCCCGACCGCGGTGAACGCTCCGAGCGGCCTGCCGGTCGTTTCGGTGAGCGCTTCGGCGATCGCTCCAGTGCACCGCGCCGCTCGGATGGCCCGCGTTTCGATCGACCGCGCTTCGACAGCGCACGCTCGGATGGCCCTCGCTCCGACGGCCCTCGCTCGGATTCCCCTCGCGCCGATGGTCCCCGCCCCGACTTCTCCCGCGGCAGTGGCAGCCGCAGCGAGCGTCGCCTCGGCCGTCCCCAGGGGCGTCCGGCTGGTCGGCCGTCTGGCCGCCCCTCGTTTCAGGAGCGTCGCTTCGAGCGGCGGCCGTTCCGGGGTGAGCGTGAGCGCAGCTTCGATCGCGACCGCGATCAGCAGAGCAAGCCCCTGATCGTTGATGCGCCAACCGGTGAAGCCGAGCGCTTCAACGCTGGCCCCGCCGACGACCTGATCTGGGGCCGCCATGCCGCCCAAGCGGCGCTTGAGAGCGATCGCCCCATCCACCGCATCTGGTGCACGCCGGAGATGCGCTTCCAGCCGCGCTTCATGCAGCTGCTGCGCGAGGCCAAGGCCGGTGGCGTGCTGGTGGAGGAGGTCACCTGGGCCCGCCTCGGTCAGCTCACCGATGGCGCTGTGCACCAGGGCATCGTGTTGCAGGCCGCCGCCGCTGACACGCTCGATCTCGGCAGCTTGATCGATGGTTGCCGCTCGATCGGTGAACCGCCGCTGTTGATGGCCCTCGACGGCATCACCGATCCTCACAACCTCGGCGCGATTGTGCGCAGCGCCGAAGCCCTGGGTGCCCACGGTCTGGTGCTGCCCCAGCGCCGCAGCGCCGGCCTCACCGGCTCGGTGGCCAAGGTAGCGGCCGGTGCCCTCGAACACCTGCCAGTGGCACGGGTGGTGAACCTCAACCGATCCCTGGAAACCCTCAAGGAAGAGGGCTATCGGGTGATTGGCCTGGCGGGAGAAGCCGGCGTGGCGCTGAGCGAAGCCGACCTGGATGGCCCGCTGGTGATCGTCACCGGTTCCGAGGGCTCAGGCCTTTCGATGCTCACCCGCAAGCACTGCGATCAGCTGGTGCGCATCCCCCTGCGCGGTGCCACCCCGAGCCTGAATGCGTCGGTGGCCACGGCGATGGTGCTCTACGAGGTGGCCCGCCGAGGCTGGATGCAGCAGATCACCGGTTCGGCGCCGGCCCCACGCATCGTGCGGCCTCAGATCCCTTCCGCACCAGCCCCGAGCGTGGCAGCGGCGGAAGCGGTGGCAGACATGCCAGCTGACCTCATGATTGATGCCGAACCCGAGCTGGATCTCGAGCCTGAGTTCAGCCAGGAGCAGGCTGAGGCGGCACAGCAGCTGGTGGAGGAGGTGGTGGCTGAACTCAGTGACGCCTACCCCTGCGAGCCCGCCCCTGAGCTCGTGTTGGGGCTCACCCCCGGCAGCACTGCTGGTTTCGCCACCGATATTCAGCTCTGATCTCCAGCGCTGAATGCCGCGAATGGGGTTTTCGCGGCCACAATGACCTCACTCCCTCCCGTCCTGATGACCACCCTGTTCCAGCCCCTGCGCAGTGTCGCCAATGGGCTCGGTCTGGCCTGGTGGGCGCGGGTGGAGACCCGCCAGCCCGATGTCACCTACTGGTTCGGTCCCTACGTGCGGCGCAGCAGCCTGGAGGATGCCCTACCCCCCTTCCTGGCTGATCTGCGCAGCGAAGGGGTGGCTGATGTGAATCACGCCCTGCTGCGCACCCGTCGCGGCGAACCCTTCACCATCAGTGCTGACTGATAGCGTCGACCCCTGGATTTGCAGCAGGGTTGATGGGGATCGCCGAGTGGCGCGAGCAGCTCAAGCGCGGCGAGGTGTCCGCCCGCGAGCTCACCGATCACCATCTCAACCGCATTGCGGCGGTTGAGCCCAGCATCAACGCTTACACCGAGGTCACGGCGGATCGTGCCCGCGCTGATGCCGATCGCATCGATGCCGCCCGCGCCGCTGGTGAAGTGCTTCCGCCGCTAGCGGGTGTGCCCCTGGCGATCAAGGACAACCTCTGCACCCGCGGTGTCCGCACCACCTGCTCCAGCCGCATGCTGGAGACCTTTGTTCCCCCCTACGAATCCACGGTGACCTCCCGGCTGTGGGAGTCGGGTGCGGTGCTGCTGGGCAAGACCAATCTCGATGAGTTCGCCATGGGCAGCTCCACCGAGACCTCCGTGTTCGGCCCCAGCCGCAACCCCTGGAACACCGACAAGGTGCCTGGTGGCAGCTCCGGTGGCAGCGCCGCCGCCGTGGCCGCCGGTGAATGTGTGGGTTCGCTCGGCTCTGACACCGGCGGCTCGATTCGTCAGCCCGCTGCGTTCTGCGGCGTGGTGGGTCTGAAGCCCACCTATGGCCGCGTCAGCCGCTACGGCCTGGTGGCGTTTGCCAGCTCCCTCGACCAGGTGGGTCCGTTCGCCACCAACGTGGCTGACGCCGCTGAGCTGCTGCAGGTGATCGCCGGAGAAGATCCCCGCGATTCCACCTGTCTCAAGGCCCCCGTGCCCGACTACCGCGCCGCTTTGCAGCAGCCAGTGGCCGGACTGAAGGTGGGCATCGTGCGTGAGTGTTTTGAGGCTGAAGGCCTCGATCCGGTGGTGAAGGCCTCGGTGATGGCCGCTGCGCATCAGTTGGAAGCCCTGGGCTGTGAGCTGGTGGAGGTGAGCTGCCCACGCTTCAACGACGGCATCGCCACCTATTACGTGATCGCCCCCTCGGAAGCCTCGGCCAACCTGGCCCGCTACGACGGCGTGAAATACGGCTATCGCGCCAGCTTTGCGGATTCCGGCTCAGTGAGCCTGGCGGAGATGACCTCCCGCAGCCGCGCCGAAGGTTTTGGTGATGAGGTGAAGCGGCGCATCCTGATCGGCACCTACGCCCTTTCGGCGGGCTACGTGGACGCCTACTACAAAAAGGCACAGCAGGTGCGCACCCTGATCCGCCGCGATTTCGATCGCGCCTTCGGTGCCGTGGATGTGTTGCTCACCCCCACCTCACCCACCACCGCCTTCGGCTTCGGTGCCCACAGCGAGGATCCCCTCGCCATGTATCTCGCCGACCTGCTCACCATCCCCGCCAACATGGCCGGCCTGCCTGCCATCAGCCTGCCCTGCGGATTTGACGGCGCTGGCCTGCCGATCGGCGTGCAGTTGATCACCGGCGTGTTGCAGGAGGAGCGGCTGCTGCAGGTGGCCTGGCACTACGAGCAGGCCGCCCGCGTGATGGAGCAGCGTCCAGAAGCGGCGTTCGTGCCCTGAGCCCCACCGGTGGTGTGCGCTTGGCCGCTTGCAACGGTTGAGGCTCTGAATCTGGCGTTCGCCCCTTAGCCTGGGAGCCTTGCATCGCCCCGCGGGGCTCAGCCTTTGGCGTTCGTTCCGCTCCATAACCACAGCGACTACAGCCTCCTGGATGGGGCCAGTCAGCTGCCGGCGATGGTGAAGCGGGCCGAGGCGCTGGGCATGCCGGCCCTGGCGCTCACCGATCACGGTGTGATGTATGGCGCCATCGAGCTGCTGAAGCTCTGCAAGGGCACCTCGGTGAAGCCGATCATCGGCAACGAGATGTATGTCATCAATGGCTCTCTTGATGACCCCAATCCCCCCAAGAAGGAGCGCCGTTACCACCTGGTGGTGTTGGCCAAGAACGCGGTGGGCTACCGCAACCTGGTGAAGCTCACCAGCATCAGCCACCTGCGTGGCATGCGCGGTCGCGGCATCTTTTCGCGCGCCTGCATCGATAAGCCCACCCTCGAGCGCTACAGCGAGGGTTTGATCGTGGCCACTGCCTGCCTCGGCGGTGAGATCTCCCAGGCGATCCTGCGCGGCCGCCCCGATGTGGCCCGCGAGGTGGCCAGTTGGTATCAGGGCGTGTTCGGCGACGACTTCTACCTGGAAATCCAGGACCATGGCTCACCGGAAGATCGGATCGTGAACGTGGAGATGGTGCGCATCTCCCGCGAGCTGGGCATCCCGATCGTTGCCACCAACGACGCCCACTACCTCACCAGCAACGACGCCGAAGCCCACGACGCTCTGCTCTGCATCCTCACTGGCAAGCTCGTGACCGATGAGAAGCGCCTGCGCTACACGGGCACTGAATACATCAAGGGCGAAGCGGAGATGCTCGGCCTGTTCGCCGATCACCTCGAGCCCGATGTGGTGGCGGAGGCCGTGGCCAACACCGCAATGGTGGCCGACAAGGTGGAGGACTATGACATCCTCGGCCGCTACCAGATGCCCCGCTTCCCGATCCCGGAGGGGCACACGCCGGTGAGCTACCTGCGCGAGGTGAGCAAGCAGGGTCTGCGGGCCCGCCTGCAGCTTGCCCAGAGCGATGCCTTCACGCCGGAGTATGGCGAGCGGCTCACCTTTGAGCTGCAGGTGATGGAGCAGATGGGCTTCCCCACCTACTTCCTGGTGGTGTGGGACTACATCCGCTTCGCGCGCGAGAACGGCATTCCCGTGGGGCCCGGTCGTGGCTCGGCCGCAGGCTCGCTGGTGGCCTATGCCCTGGGTATCACCAACATCGATCCGGTCACCAACGGCCTGCTGTTCGAGCGCTTCCTCAACCCGGAACGCAAATCGATGCCGGATATCGACACCGACTTCTGCATCGAGCGCCGCGGTGAGGTGATCGACTACGTGACCCGTCGCTACGGCGAGGAGAAGGTGGCGCAGATCATCACTTTCAACCGCATGACGTCTAAAGCAGTGTTGAAGGATGTGGCCCGCGTGCTCGACATCCCCTATGGCGATGCCGACCGCCTCGCCAAGTTGATCCCGGTGGTGCGCGGCAAACCCGCCAAGCTCAAGGAGATGATCGGCGAGGAATCACCCGCGCCGGAGTTTCGCGAGAAATATCAGAACGATCCCCAGGTGAAGCGCTGGGTGGATATGGCGATGCGCATCGAAGGCACCAACAAAACCTTCGGTGTGCACGCTGCCGGTGTGGTCATTGCCGCCGATCCCCTCGATGAAGTGGTGCCGCTGCAGCGCAACAATGACGGCCAGGTGATCACCCAATACTTCATGGAAGATGTGGAGTCGATGGGGCTCCTGAAGATGGACTTCCTGGGCCTGAAAAACCTCACCATGATCGATAAAACGATCGATCTGGTGGAGCAGAGCACCGGCCAGAAAGTGGATCCCGATGCGCTCCCCCTCGATGATCCCGGCACCTATGGCCTGTTGGCCCGTGGTGATCTGGAGGGCATTTTCCAGCTCGAATCCAGCGGTATGCGCCAGATCGTGCGCGATCTCAAGCCCTCATCCCTGGAAGATATTTCCTCGATCCTGGCGCTCTATCGCCCGGGCCCGTTGGATGCGGGCTTGATTCCCAAGTTCATCAATCGCAAGCACGGCCGCGAAGCGATCGATTTCGCCCACGCCAAGCTTGAACCGATCCTGCAGGAAACCTACGGGATCATGGTGTATCAGGAGCAGATCATGCGCATCGCGCAGGATCTGGCCGGCTATTCCCTCGGTGAAGCCGACCTGCTGCGCCGGGCGATGGGTAAGAAGAAGAAGAGCGAGATGGAGAAGCACCAGAGCGTCTTCGTGAAGGGTGCCACGGAGCGCGGCGTTGATCCCAAAATCGCCGAGGGCTTGTTCGAGCAGATGGTGCTGTTCGCCGAATACTGCTTCAACAAGAGCCATTCCACCGCCTATGGCGCGGTGACGTATCAGACCGCCTACCTCAAGGCCCACTATCCGGTGGCCTACATGGCGGCACTGCTCACGGTGAATGCCGGCACCACCGACAAGGTGCAGCGCTACATCTCCAACTGCAACGCCATTGGCATCGAGGTGATGCCACCGGATGTGAATGCCTCCGGCATCGATTTCACGCCCGTGGGGGAGCGGATCCTGTTTGGCCTCTCAGCGGTGCGCAACCTCGGCGATGGCGCGATCCGGGCCCTGCTTGAGGCCCGTAACGCCGATGGCCCCTTCCGCTCCCTGGCGGATCTCTGCGACCGCATCCCCGGCACCACCCTCAACCGCCGCTCTCTGGAATCGCTGATCCATTGCGGCGCCCTCGATGCGCTGGAGCCCCAGGCCAACCGCGCCCAGCTGATGGCGGATCTCGATCTGATCGTGGATTGGGCCGGTTCCCGCGCCCGCGACCGCGCCAGCGGCCAGGGCAACCTGTTTGACCTGCTCGGCGGCGGCAGCACCGGTCCTGCGGATGCCCCGGGCAGCGGTGATCTCAGCACGGCCCCGAAGGCGGCGCCGGTGCCCGACTATCCGCCCACCGAAAAGCTGCGCCTGGAGAAGGAGCTAGTGGGCTTCTACCTCTCCGATCACCCGCTCAAGCAGCTCACCGGGCCGGTGCAGCTGCTTTCACCCGTGGGCCTGGGCAGCCTGGAGGAGCAGGCCGACAAGGCTCGCGTGAGTGTCGTGGGCATGGTGGCGGGCCTGCGCCCCGTGACCACCCGCAAGGGTGATCGCATGGCGGTGTTGCAGCTGGAAGACCTCACCGGCAGCTGTGAAGCGGTGGTGTTTCCCAAGACTTATGCCCGCCTGGCGGATCACCTGATGGTGGATGCGCGCCTATTGATCTGGGCGTCGGTGGATCGCCGCGATGAACAGGTGCAGTTGATCGTGGACGACTGCCGCGTGATCGATGCGCTCAAGGTGTTGCTTGTTGAGCTTCAGGGCAATGAAGCCAGCGACATCGCGGTGCAGCACAAGTTGCGCGAATGCCTCAACCAGCACCGCACCGAGAAGGATGAGGCCGGCGTGCGGGTGCCGGTGGTGGCGATGGTGCGCCACAACAGCCAGACCCGCTTTGTGCGCCTGGGCCATCAGTTTTGTGTGCGGGATAGTGAGGCCGCCCTCAGCAGCCTCACCGCCCAGGCCTTCCGGGCTCGCCTCAGCTCGCCGCTGGTGGCCGCTTGATTGAGCTGCGCAGGCGGCCGATGTTCACCCCGATCTGCTCCACCCCCAGCAGGCTGCCCGCGCCAGGTTCCCAGCTGGCGGAGAGCACCCCGTAGCTCAGCCCCACCAACCCCAACAAAAAGAACCCCCCGGAGGTCACCAGGGTGACGCCGGGGGGAATATCGAGCACGCCTTTGCTCACCACCAGATAGCTGGCCACAAACGTGGACATGCCAAGGATGCTGGGGATGCCGGTGGCGATGGCCACACGCCGGGCCATGCGATTGGCCACGTAGTCGGGGATGCCCTGCTGGGGTTTGGCCTTGCTGAGGCTGGCAGGGGGTTGCGGCCCAAGGCCGCCGCCGCCGCTCGAACGGGCGCGGTTGTTCCCCTTGTCTGCCATCGTCAGCCGCGGATGCCGAGCTTCTGGATCAGGGCCACGTAGCGCTGCTCGCTGTTGCTGCGCAGGTAGCTGAGCAGGCGCTTACGGCGACCGATCATCTTCAGCAGACCCTGCCGCGACGAGAAGTCGTGGATGTTGTTCTGCAGGTGGCCGCTCAACTTGCTGATGCGCTCGCTCAGCATCGCCACCTGAACCTCAACAGAACCGGTGTCGGTGCCGTGGGTCTGATGCGTGTTGATCAGTTCTTGCTTCTTGGTGGTGTCGAGCGACATGCGCGGCGTCTGGCCCTGACGGTGCAAACAACCAACTTACCGCCTCGTGGGCACCCGCTCCTCAGGCCGCTTCGCTGCGGGAGAGCCAGCGCAGGCACTCCCGCAACCAGGCATCGGCATCACGGCTCTCCGTGGCCGGGGCCTGACTGGCCACAGCCCGCAGGGCTCGGTTGATCTCGAGCGCCTCGTAGCCCAGGGCTGTGAGCGTGAGGCTCACCTCGCAGCGCACCTGATCGGCCAGCGGCGCGCTCTGGCCATCACTGGCCTCCAGCAGCAGATCGGCCGTGTCGGTGGCGTTGCTGCCGGGGCCGAAGCGCTCCTGCAGGCGGGTGCGCAGCTCCACCGATAACCGCTCTGCGGTGCGCTTGCCCACTCCGGGCGCCTGGGTGAGCAGCCTCAGATCCGCCTGCACGATTGCCCGCACGAGCTGCTCGCAGCTCAGTTGCCCCAGCAGGCCCAGCGCCATCTGCGGCCCGATCCCACTCACGGCGACCAGTTCGCGGAACAGCTCCCGTTCGTGGCGTAAGCCAAAGCCGTAGAGGGTCCAGCTGTCCTCGCGGATCACCTGGTGCACATGCAGGGTGAGGGTTGCGCCGGCTGAGGGCAGCTGCTCCCATTGGCGCCGCGGCAGTTGCACCTCATAGCCAACGCCTCCGCACACCAGCAACAGCCCGCAGCGGCTGTTCTGCTGCCAGCGATCAGCGAGTTGCCCTTGCAGCCAGCCGATCATGGGAACACTTTCGATCCACCCATGCTGCCCGGTCCGACAACCCCATCACCCCAGCTCAGCCCGCTGCGGCGGCTGCTGGCCCTGGTGCTCTGCGGGCTGCTCAGCCTGGGGCTGAGCGCCTGCGGCGGCGTGGGTCAGCCTCCCCAGAAGGTGTTGCTCTCCGCCCTCACCCTGCAGATCGATCTCACCCAGCGCTCCATCGCCGATGCGCTGGAGCTCAGCAGCGATGCCGGCGCACCGCAGGTGAGCCGTGTGCGGGTGGAATCGCAGCAGGCCCTGCCGATCGCCGCTGGCAAGGGCCTCCACCTCACCGGCCGCTTCGACTGGCGCCTGCCGGGCGATCCGATTCGCGTAGACAGCGCCTTTGATCTGTATCTGCAGCGGGGTGAGCGCGGTCAGAGCTGGCGGCTGGCGCGGCCCAGCGGCAGCAGCGATGGCACCACCCAGGACTGGATCATCGATCCCTTGCCGATCGCCTGAGGCTCAGCAAGGTGGCGCCGAGCACCAGGGCCATCGCCAAGGCCGTATCCGGATCGAGCGGTTCACGGAAAAACAGCCACCCCCACACCGCCGCCAGTGGCACCTGGCCGTAGCTGAGGGCTGTGGCCCGGGCTGCTGGCATGCCGAGGAGTCCGTTCGTCACCCCCAGCTGCCCCAGCTGGGTGAACAGGCCCACGCCCACCAGTGCCAGGGCTTCCCAGGCGGTGGGCCACACCGGTTGCAGCGCCACCAGTGGTGCCGTGAGCACCAGCCCCACCAGCGGGAAATAGAACACGATCACCAGGGGATGCTCGGTGCGTCCCAGGGCCCTCACGCTCACGTAGGCAAAGGCTGAAAACAGGGCACCGCCGATCGCCAGCACCACACCGAGCAGTGGTAGTGGCGGCCCCCCAGCCCCGAGCCAGCGCGCTGCGATCGGCCCCAGCAGCTGCATGAGCTCGGGTGGATTGCTGAGCAGCACCACCGCCAGCCATCCCAGCAGCGCCGCCAGCCCCACCCGCGGCCCCACCCGTTCCCCCAGCAGCAACCAGGCGAGCACTGCTGTGAAGGTGGGCTGCAGATATTGCAACACCGTGGCCGGCGCCAGGGGTAGCCGGGCTAAGGCGGCGAACACGCACAACAACGCCCCCGTGCCGATCACGCCCCGCAGCACCAGCAGGCCCCGCCGTTGCCCCCACGGATCCAGGCGCGCCTGGCGCAGCATGGCGATGCTCAGGGCCAGGCTCACTGCCGAGCGGGCCAGCACCACCTCCGCCACCGGGATGCGGCCACCCACCGCCTTCACGCATACGCCCATCAGGCTGAAACTGATGGCGCTGGACAGCATCCACAGGGTGGCCCTGCCATCCTGAAGCCGCACCCGTGCGCGCAGCGTGTCAGCTCCTCGCCTCCACCCCCGCACGATCGAAGCCGTCAAGGAACGCGCTGACATCGTTGATGTGGTGGGTGAGCACGTGGTGCTCAAGAAGAAGGGCCGGGAATTCGTCGGCGTCTGCCCGTTCCACGACGACAAATCACCGTCGATGACGGTGTCGCCTGCCAAGCAGTTCTACTACTGCTTCTCCTGTGGAGCCGGTGGCAACGCCATCAAGTTCCTGATGGAGCTGCAGCGCCAGAGCTTCAGCGATGTGGTGCTGGAGCTGGCGCGCAAATACCAGCTGCCGGTGGAAACCCTGGAGGGGCCCCAGCAGGAGCGTTTGCGCCAGCAGCTCTCACGCCGCGATCAGCTGCACAAGGCCCTCTCCCTTGCCGCCGGCTGGTTTCGCAGCCAGCTGCGCAGCCCGGAGGGCGCCGGCGCCCTGGCCTATCTGCGCGAGCAGCGGGGGCTGAGCGAAACCACCCTGGAGAGCTTCGGCCTTGGCTATGCGCCGGAGCGCTGGGACGGGCTGCTCAGCCATCTGCAGCAGGTGGAGGGGCTGGTGCCGGAGCTGCTGGAGGCGGCTGGACTCGTGGTGCCGCGCCGTGGCGGCGATGGCTTCTACGACCGCTTCCGCCACCGGGTGATGGTGCCGATCTGTGATCGCCAGGGCCGCATCATCGGTTTCGGCGGCCGCAGCCTCGATGGCGGTGAGCCGAAATACCTCAACTCCCCGGAAACGGAGGTGTTCGAGAAGGGCAAGCACCTGTTCGGCCTCGATAAGGCGGTGAACGCCATCCGCAAGGACGACCGGGCGGTGGTGGTGGAGGGCTACTTCGATGTGATTGCCCTGCATGCCGCCGGCATCACCAATGCGGTGGCGGCCCTGGGCACCGCCCTCAGCAGCCAGCAGATCACCCAGCTGTGCCGCTGCTGCGATGGCAAGCGCCTGATTCTCAACTTCGACACCGACGGCGCCGGTGTGCGGGCTGCCCAGCGGGCTATCGGTGAGGTGGAGCAGCTGGCGCTGCAGGGCCAGCTGGAGTTGAGGGTGCTGCACCTGCCCGCCGGCAAGGACCCGGACGACTTCCTCAAGGAGCACGGCGCCGGGGAGTATCGCTCCCTGCTGGATCAGGCGCCCCTCTGGCTCGACTGGCAGATCGATCAGGTGCTGGAAGGCCGCGATCTGGCCCGCTCCGATCAGTTTCAGCAGGCGGTGAGCGAGCTGGTGGTGCTGCTGGGCAAGCTGCCTGCCAGTGCCGTGCGCTCCCGCTACCTGCAGCAGGTGGCCGAGCGCCTCAGCGGCGGCCAGGCGCGGCTGGCTCTGCAACTGGAAGACGATCTGCGTCAGCAGGTGAAGGGCCAGCGCTGGCATGGCCGCTCCCAGCGCTGGGAGCAGCCCGGTGAGGCGGGGTTGCGGGAGCGGGCCGAGGCGGAGCTGCTGCGGCTCTATCTCCACTGCCCGAGCCACCGGGGCTCGATCCGCGCTGAGTTGCGGCGCCGCGAGCTCGATGATTTCGCCATCGCCCATCACCGCCAGCTCTGGGCGGCCATCAGCGCCCTCGAAGAAGACAACCTGGGCGTGGGGCGCTTGGAGGCGATCAACCGCGGCGCCGATCCCGGCACCGAGCTGGCGGATCTCGAGCTGCCTCGGCTGCTCTCCGATCAGCTGCTGCTCAGCGACAGCGAGGCTCCCTCCGATCTGCTCACCCGCCTCACCCCCCTGCTGGAGCCCACGGATGTGCAGCGCCTGACGCTGGCCAATCCGGCGCTGCAGCTACGCGGTGCCACCGCCGCTCTGGAGCGGCAGCGCAGCCTCAAACGCTGCCGCCATCTGCTCAACGCCTGGAGCACGCAGCGCCTTGAAACCCTGGAGCGCTGCATCGCCCGACTGCTCGAGGAGCGCCCTGCTGCTGCTTCAGAGGGGGAGGCACCCCTGCAGCCGGTTGCCCTCGATATGGAAGCGCGCATTGAGGCCATGTTTGTGGATCTCAACAGCGATGCCCTGCATTTTCAAGAGCTCTACTACAACGAGCGCAAACACATCGCTCACCTTGATTCTCAACGGCGTGCTGGATATGAAGCCGTTTTGCAACCGCAGAGCGATCCCCTCTCGGCCTGAGCCATTCCGCCTGAATTTCTGGTAAGACAGAGCCTCAGATCCCTCGGAGCGTTCCTTGGCCATGCCCCGTTGCCAGCCTGTTGGGTTGCTCAGGCTCGCCCTGCTCAACCTTGGTGGTGCGGCGCTAATAGCGCTCACCCCTGCTGCCACAAGGGCCAGCATGATGCATCAGATCATCCTGAGCAAATGCTCCTCGGCGATGCAGGCCGACTTTGAGAAGGCCGGTAAAACGCCACCCGATGGCATAGTGAGCTCCACCTGCGATTGCGTGGTGGCCCAGATCAAGAACCGCCAGAGCATCGATCAGGCCAAAACCTTCTGCAGTCAGCAGAGCTTTCTGAAATACGGCAACCCCTGAGGCTCAGCGCGCCCAGACGATCGGCAGATCTCCCAGTCGGGTGGTGGCAGCGCGCGAGAGCTGCTCGCGCCGCATCATCCAGCTGGGCGTCATGCCGCAGGCCGCCCATTGCACGGTGCCGCGGCCATAGCGGCGGTTGAGCTGATCGATGCTCTGCATCAGGGCCTCGCGCTTGTGTTGCTGCTCGGTGGGTAGGGGTGCCAGCAGATGGTGCTGGAGCTGGGTTTCGGGCTGCAGCTCCTGCAGCAGCACACCGGCCTTGGCGAAGCGTTTGTGGGGCTTGTAGATCAGCGCCACCAGGGGCAGCGCCGCCTGCAGCAACACGGCCGTGTCGTGGCTAGCCACAGGCAGCACCGCGCTGGCGGCCTGGCTGTAGAAGTTGGGGGCGAAGGGGCTGGTGCGGGCAAACACGCTGATCCGCCCGCACAGCTGCCGCTGCTGCCGCAGTTTCTCGGCCGCCCGCACCACATAGCTGGCCACCGCCTGCCGCAGCTCGTCGTCCACGCAGATCGCCCGGCTGAAGCTGCGGCTCACGCAGGTTTCGCGTTTGGCTGCCGGCCCCTCCTCCAGCGGCAGGCAGCTCACCCCCTGCAGCTCCAGCTGCAGCCGCAGCCCCACCACCCCCGCCTTGGCCCGCAGCTCGCCGCTGGCCATGTCGCGCAGCTGGCGGGCATTGGCGATGCCCCGCAACCGGCACCAGCGGCTCAGCTGGCGCCCCACCCCCCAGATCTCCTCCACGGGGGTTTGCTCCAGCCAGGGATCGGGATGGGGAGCGGCGTTCAGGTCGAACACGCCGGCGTGGCGCCGATCTGCCTTGGCGATGCGGTTGGCCAGCTTGGCCAGCACCTTGCTGGGGGCCAGGCCGATGGCGATCGGCAGCCCCAGGTTGTGGCGGATGCGGCCGCGCAGCTCAGCGGCCCAGCGGCTGAGATCCCCGTGGCGCGGGCGCGGCAGCCGTGCGAAGGCCTCATCGATCGAATACACCTCCAGCTCGGCCACGAAGGGTTCGAGGCTGCTCATCAACCGCTGGCTCATGTCGCCGTAGAGGGCGTAATTGGAGCTGCGCACCACCACGCCGTGGCGGGCCAGTTGCTCGGCGATCTGGAAATAGGGCTTGCCCATGGCGATGCCCAGCTGCCGGGCTTCACTGCTACGCGACACCACGCAGCCGTCGTTGTTGGAGAGCACCACCACCGGCCGGCCGATCAGGGAGGGCTCCAGGGCCTGTTCGCAGCTGGCATAGAAGTTGTTGGCATCGATTAGGGCCAGCACATCAGCCATGGCGTCCGAGCGAATGGATCACATGGATGGCCACGCCCCAGATCTGCACATCGCCGCACTGGTGCAGCTCCAGGGGCGGGTAGGCGCTGTTGGCCGCCTCCAGCCGCAGCCGGCCGCGATGGCGCACCAGGCGCTTGAGCGTGAAGGCCCCATCCAGCACCGCCACCACGATCTGGCCGGGCCGCGCTTCAAGGCTGCGGTCCACCACCAGCAGGTCGCCGTGCTGAATGCCCGCATCGATCATCGAATCACCGCTCACCCGCAGGAAGAAGGTGCTGCTGGGGTGGCGGATCAGGGCCTCGTTGAGGTCGATGCCCACGTCGATGTAGTCGTCGGCGGGGCTGGGGAAGCCGGCAGCCACGGTGCTGGCAGCTAGGGGGAGCCTCAGAGGGCGGCGCAGGCCGCGTAGGGCACCGATCAACAGGAGTGGCACAGGCGCACGCGGCGAGCTCCTGCACAGGCTAGTTCTTATGTACTGGTCTGCGTGCTGGGTGGGCGGCTGTCTGGGTGGTGTCTGAGGGCATCACGGGGGCCGGATATCCGTGGATATCCGCTTGCGGGCAGCGATTCCACCAGATCCCTTGGTGCGGGGATCGGTCGTTCTCGTCAGGCTCTGCAGCAGTCAAGGCTTGTGGTGAAGGGGATGGCAAAGGCAATGGCATGGCGCCGGCGAGCCCTTGGCGTGCTCGCGGCCGTGGGGCTCCAGGGCGGGCAGGTGCTGCCGGCTCAGGGCTGCACCTGCTTCGTGCTCAAGGGGTCCGATGGTGGCCGCGTTTACGGGCGCACGACGTACAACAACCCCGGCCTGCGCAGCCTCAACTTCGATCGGCTTCCCCTCGATGGCGGTGCGATCAAAGTGATGCCGTTGGATCAGCCTGCGCAGGTCACAGTGCTCCAGCCCTGAGGTTTCGCCCTGTTCAGTCCTCCTCGTCGCCTTCTAGGAGCAAGGCCTGAAAGGCGGTGTACAGCTCGAGCTCCTCGCTGCTGGCGGGAGCGCGCCGCTGGCGGTTGGGGCGCAGTTCGTTGCTGGCGCCGCGCGGCTGCAAACCTGCGGGGGCCGTGGAGCCTTGTGGGTTCTGCTGTTGGAGCTCGCGACGTTGTTTGGCCTGCCGGGCCCGTTGCTGATCGGTTTCCGCCTGGCGCAGCCGATCCAGCAGATGGGGCGGCACGTTGCCGTCCGGGCTCACCTGCATCAGCTCGCGGAACAGCGCCTGCGGATCGGTTTCCGTTTCCACCCGGTGGCGCTTCTGGCTGGCGGGGGCGGCTGCCGCGGGGGCCGGTTCGGGTTTGGGGAGGGGTTGGGGCAGGCTGCGACCCAGCTGCTGCAGCCGCTCGAGGCTGCGGGCGTCAAAACTCATGGCGTGCCTTTCCTCAGCCGCACTCGAGGGTGGCGCGGGTGTCGCGACCGGTGCTGGGGTTGGTGCCACTGGCACTGGCACACAGCTGTTTCAACACATCCCCGCGGAAGGGCACGTTGGTGAAATCGGCGCCTTCGATCTGCACATTGCTGAACTTGGTGTTGAAGGCGAAGGCGTTCTCCAACACCGCGTTGCGCAGGTCGGTGCCATCGAGCACTGCTGAATCGAGGGTGGCGTCGCTGAGGTCGGCGCCGGAGAGATCGGCATCCTGCAGCTTCGCTCCGAACAGGCTGGCCCCGCGCAGATCGGCGCCGTGGAAGTCGGCTTCGCGCAGGTTGGTGAGGTTGAAGGTCACCCCGCGCAGATCAACGCCGGCGAAATCGTGGCCGATCAACACCTGTTTGGCGTAGTCCATCGCGGCCGTGGCCGGTAGGGGCAACAGCAGGAGCAGCAGCGCAAGAAGCAGGGGGCGCAGCAGGCGGCGCATCGGCTGAGGGCAGAGCTGGGGCAACCCTAGGTGTGGTGTTCCAGCAGAGTTGGTCGATGGCGGCACTCGATCTCACGCCTCGGCAGCGGCAGCGGGCGGCGCTGGCGGCCCTGCTGGGCAATGCCCTCGAGTGGTACGACTTCGCGGTCTACGGCTACGTGGCCAGCGATCTGGGCCGCGCCTTCTTCCCGGAGGATGTGCCCGGCTTGCAGACGCTGGCGGCCTTCGGTGTGTTCGCCGTGGGTTACCTGATGCGCCCGATCGGCAGCCTCGTGCTCGGGCCGCTGGGGGATCTGCTGGGGCGGCGGCTGATGCTGTCGCTGAGCATCGTGATCATGGCCTGGCCAGCCTGCTGATCGGGCTGTTGCCCACCCATGCGCAGATCGGCATGGCGGCCGGCACGCTGCTGGTGCTGCTGCGCATGCTGCAGGGGTTCTCGGTGGGCGCCGAGTTCACCGGCAGCATCACCTACGCCACTGAAGCCGCTGCCCAGGGCCGGGCCGGCTATCTCTCGAGCCTGGCGGTGGCCGGCGGCTTGCTGGGGTTCAGCCTCGGCTCCCTCTGCACGGCCGTGTTCGGCTGGCTGCTGGGGCCTGAGGCGATGGCCAGCTGGGGCTGGCGGCTGCCATTTCTGCTGGGGGCCGCGGTGGCGTGGATGGGGCTGTGGATGCGCCGGGGTATGCCGGAAACCCTCGCCGCCGCCGTCACCCACCAGGACTCAGCGCTGCGCGTTGCTGATCTGGGCGGCCCGGTGGTGGCGCTGCTGCGTGAGGTGGTGGGGCAGTGGCGGCTGGTGCTGCAGGTGATCGGCCTGGTGACCTTCGCCAACGTGATCTTCTATCTGGCCTTTGTGTATCTGGTGGATCTCACGGGCACGCGCAGCGGCCAGCCCGCCGCTGCCAACACGATCACCACAGTGGTGCAGCTGGTTGACTTGCTGTTTGTGATCTGGGGCGGTCATTTGGCCGATCGCCACGGCATGGTGCCGGTGAACCGCTGTGGCAATGCGCTGCTGGTGCTGCTGGCGCCAATCGGTTTGCTGATCGGTGGCCAGGGGCAGCTGCTGCAGCTGGCCATGGCCCAGGTGCTGCTGGTGGTGCCGGTGATAGTCACGATGGGCGCCCAGGTGCTGCTGGGGGTGCTGCTGGTGCCGGAACGGCAACGCTGCGCTGTGTTTTCGATCGCCTATTCCCTGGCCATGGCCCTGTTTGCCGGCACCGCGCCGCTGGTGGCGTCGTGGCTGGCGGGGCAGCAGTGGAGCGCCTGGCTCGTTCCCTACGTGCTGCTCTATGGAGCAGCGGCGCTGATCACCGTGCAACGACTGCGGCTGGCGCCGATGGTTTGAGCGGGCTGTCGCGTTCAGCACCGCCGCGATCAAACCGGTCTCGTAATCTCCGGCTTGACGCATCGCTCCGGTGCGCGTCCCTCCGGTGGCCTGATCGAACAGCAGCGCGTTCGCCATGGGCAATCCGATCGATCAAGTGACCTTCTTGGCCCGGGCCCGCGCCCGTTTCGGTGACCGCTACGACTACAGCGAGATTGTTTACAAGAGCTTCAAGTCGCCGATCAAGATCCGCTGCCGTGAGCATCCGGTGCGGCTGATCGCCATCACCCCCGAGCGCCACTTGGTAACCACCGGCGGCTGCAAATACTGCCTGAAGGCGATGCGGGGCCAACTGCCGGCGGGCTGAGCAGCGAGCGGGGAATGCTCAGGCCGTGAGCGGCGCGGCGGGAGGCCCATGGTGAAAAGCCCGATGCAACGCCGGGGCAGCTGGGCGGAGCAGCGAGCCTTGCGCCTGCTCCAGCAGGCCGGCTGGCGGCTGCAGGCTTGCCAGTGGCGGTGCCGCTGGGGGGAGATCGATCTGCTCGTGAGCAAACCGGATCGGTTGCTGCTGGTGGAGGTGAAAAGCCGGCGCCGCTGCGGCCCGGATGGCTGGGGCATGGGCAGTTTCGATGGGGCCAAGCGCCGGCGCCTGATCGCGGCGTTCAGCTGCTGGCTGGCGGCCCATCCCGAGCAGCAGCACTGCAGCGTGGGCGTGGTGTTGGCCCTGGTGCCCCAGCCACCGGCTAGGGAGCCGGTGCGCTGGATCCATTGGGAGGGGTGAGGGTGTAGGTGAGGGTGCAGATATAGCGGTAGTTGCCGGTGCGCACGTTCACCACCGTGCACTTGCTGTCGATCACCGTGGCGTTGGCGGGGAGCTGCTGCTGAGCCCGCTCGATCGCATTGCTCTTATCCCAGATCGATTCGGCCGTGATCGAGCGCGTTTGGGCCAGAGCCTGGCCCAGGCTGCCGAGCGAAAGCACCAGCCCAGCGGCAAGCAGCAGGGAGCGTGCGGGGAGAACGGCCATCGGGGCAAGGCGTCTGCTCTTCGGTTTACGCAGATCCGCGATGGACGGCAAGGGGGCAATCTGGATTCAGGCCTGCTGCGCTCCTGCCGATGACCTTCACGGCCCACCGCACCCGCAAACGCTTCGGTCAGCACTGGCTCCAGGATGAGCGCGTGCTCCAGCAGATCCTGGAGGCCGCCGAGCTCACCGCCAGCGACACCGTGCTGGAGGTGGGGCCGGGCCGCGGGGCGCTCACCGAACGGCTGCTGGCCTCGCCGGCGGCAGCGGTGCGCGCTGTGGAGCTGGATCGCGATCTGGTGGCGGGCTTGCGGGAGCGCTTCGGCAGCGATCCGCGCTTTGAACTCACCGAGGGCGATGTGTTGGCGGTGCCCCTGCCTGCCGCGGGCATGGTGGTGGCAAACATCCCCTACAACATCACCGGTCCACTGCTGGAGCGGCTGGTGGGCCGCCTGGATCGACCGGTGACAACCCCCTACCGCCGCTTGGTGCTGTTGATGCAGCAGGAGGTGGGTGAGCGCATCCGGGCGCGGCCGGGCAGCAGCGCTTACTCAGCCCTGAGCGTGCGCATGCAGTTGCTGGCCAGCTGCCGTTCGGTGTGTGCGGTGCCGCCCCGGTGCTTCCAGCCGCCGCCGAAGGTGATGAGCGAGGTGGTGGCGATCGATCCCCTGCCGCTGCAACAGCAGCTCGATCCAGCCCTGGCGCGCACGGTGGAAAGCCTGCTGCGCCGTTGCTTTGCGGCGCGGCGCAAGATGCTGCGCAACACCCTGGCCGGCCTGCAGCCCCCCGATCAACTGGCCGCCCTCACGGCGGAGGTGGGGATCGGCCTGGAGCAGCGCCCCCAGGAGGTGGCACCCGAGCGCTGGGTGGCGCTGGCGGCGGGCTTGAATCGGCTCACCGCCTGAAGCCCTCTCCATGGCTGAGCTGCTGGTCAGCGCCCCCGCCAAGATCAACCTGCATCTCGAGGTGCTCGGCCTGCGCCCCGACGGCTTCCATGAGCTGGCGATGGTGATGCAGACCCTCGATCTGGCCGACCGGTTGAGCCTGCGCCCCACCGCCGATGGCCGCATCGCCCTGCACTGCAACCGCAAGGATCTGCCCACCGATGGCAGCAACCTGATCGTGAAGGCGGCCGAGCTGCTACGGGCCCGGGTGGGGCTGCCGGAGTTGGGGGTGGCCATCGAGCTTGATAAACGCATTCCCATCGGCGCCGGCCTAGCGGGGGGCTCCAGCAATGGCGCCGCGGCCCTGGTGGGGCTGAATGAATTGTGGGGCTGCGGTTTCAGCCAGAGGCAGCTGCTGGCGATGGCGGCGGAGCTTGGCTCCGACATGCCCTTCTGCATCGATGGCGGTACCCAGCTCTGCTTCGGGCGTGGGGAGGTGCTCGAGCCGGTGGCTCTGGAGCAGCCGCCGGCCCTTGCAGTGCTGCTGATCAAGCATCCCCAGGCGAGCGTCTCCACCCCCTGGGCCTACGGCCGATGCCGTGAGCAACGCGGCGATTTTTATCTTCAGAACGAGGCCGAGTTTGAGCAGCGCCGTGCGCTGCTGCGCGGCGCGCCCCTGCTGGCGGCCCTGCGGGGCGAAGCACCCTTGCCGCGACTGCGCAACGACCTCCAGGCGGTGGTGGAGCCGGAGGTGGCCAGCGTGCGCGAAGGGCTGGCGTTGCTCCGCGAGGCGCCGCAGGCCCTGGCTGTTGCGATGAGCGGCTCGGGTCCGAGTCTGTTTGCGCTGTTCGCCGATGCCGCCGCCGCTGAAACGGCCCGGGCTGAGCTGGCGGAGCCCCTGGCGGCGGCTGGTTTTGAGGCTTGGGTCTGCCGCTGCACAGGCTCCGGTGCCACGCTGGTTTGAAACCCTGCTGTGCACGTGAGCGAGCCCACCCCAACTGATTCCAGCGCCACTGGCGCCGCCACTCCTGCGTCACGACCCCGCAAGGGCCCCGTGAGTTTTCTGAGCGGCTCGCTCACCAGTTTTGGGTTTGGCTGGCTGGCACTGCAGTTGGCCCAGCGGGTGGTGGGCTACTACGCCGAGCACCCACCCCACTACGACGTGCGCTTCGCCCAGAGCATTGCCGTGTTCATGAAGACGGTGCTCGTGGGGATGAGCTTCCTGGCGGTGTTCACCTTTTGCTTCGTGGGCCTGGGCCTGTTTCTCACGTTTGTGCGCAGCCTCCTACCGGGCTGGAGCGAAGCCGAGCAATCTCCCTAGCCTGCGGGAGCGGAGCCTGATGCCCATGACCGCCCACGACCTGCAGCTGCTGGTGTTGTTGCTCTCCCCCGGCATGCTGCTTTCGGTGCTGCTGCTGCTCACCTTCGCCGCGGGCGGCTGAGATAAGTTGGCGCAGCGACCGGCCAGAGCCGGACTGAGTGCTCCGCCGTGGCTGAGACCCTGCTGTTCAACGCCCTGCGCGAAGCCATCGACGAGGAGATGGCCCGCGACCCGCACGTGTGTGTGATGGGGGAGGACGTGGGTCAGTACGGCGGCTCCTACAAAGTCACCAAAGACCTCTACGACAAATACGGCGAGCTGCGGGTGCTCGACACCCCGATCGCTGAGAACGCCTTCACGGGGATGGCCGTGGGCGCCGCGATGACGGGCCTGCGCCCGATCGTGGAGGGTATGAACATGGGCTTCCTGCTGCTCGCGTTCAACCAGATCTCCAACAATATGGGGATGCTGCGCTACACCAGCGGCGGCAACTTCACCATCCCGGCTGTGGTGCGCGGCCCCGGCGGTGTGGGGCGTCAGCTCGGTGCTGAGCACAGCCAGCGCCTTGAGGCCTATTTCCACGCGGTGCCCGGCATCAAGATCGTGGCCGTGAGCACGCCCACGAATGCCAAGGGCCTGATGAAGGCCGCCATCCGCGACAACAACCCCGTGCTCTTCTTCGAGCACGTGCTGCTCTACAACCTCAGCGAGGAGATCCCCTCCGGCGACTACACCTGCGCCCTGGATCAGGCAGATCTGGTGAAGGAGGGCTCCGACGTGACGATCCTCACCTACTCGCGCATGCGCCACCACTGCCTCAAGGCCGTGGAGCAGCTCGAGAAAGACGGCGTGAGCGTGGAGCTGATCGACCTGATCAGCCTCAAGCCGTTCGACATGGAGACCATCTCTCGCTCGATCCGCAAAACCCACAAGGTGCTGATCGTGGAGGAGTGCATGAAAACCGGCGGCATCGGCGCCGAATTGATGGCTCTGATCACCGAGCAGTGCTTCGACGATCTCGATTGCCGCCCGGTGCGTCTGTCCTCCCAGGACATCCCCACCCCCTACAACGGCACCCTGGAGAACCTCACGATCATTCAGCCCCACCAGATCGTGGAAGCAGCCAGGGCCCTCAAAGCCGGCCAGATCTGAGATGGCGCGCCAACAGGGGTGGTTTGCCCTGATCCTGGCTCTGGCGATCGCCGCTGGAGCAGTTCTGGCCAGTTTTCCGTTGCAGCTCGGTCTCGATCTGCGGGGTGGAAGTCAGCTCACGCTGCAGGTGATGCCGGCCGGCTCAATCAAAACCGTGGGCGTGGAACAGCTCGAGGCGGTGAAGGATGTGCTCGATCGCCGCATCAATGGTTTGGGTGTGGCGGAATCCACGCTGCAAACCGTTGGCGACGACCAGCTAGTTCTGCAGCTGCCCGGTGAGCAGGACCCCAGCCGCGCCGCCAAGGTGCTCGGCACCACGGCTCTGCTCGAGTTCCGCGCTCAGAAGCCCGGCAGCGAACAGGAGATGACCGGGCTGCTCAAGCTCAAGCGCCAGACCCAGGCCGTGCTCAGCCAGAGCCGCGTCCAGCAGGCCAAGGGGGAGCAACCCCCCGAGATCAAAACCGAGGAGCTGGCCAAGGCCCTCGATCAGTTGGGGGTGACAACCCAGGCCGGCAGCAGCGAAACCGATCAACTGGAGCTGTTGCTGGCTGAAATCAACCGCCGCGTCGTGGCGCTCTATGAACCCGCCCAGCTCACCGGCAAAGACCTCACCAGTGCTGGCCGCCAGCAGCAGCAAACGGGCAACGGCTGGGATGTCACTCTCGCCTTCAACACTGAAGGTGGCCGCAAGTTCGCTGAACTCACCCAGGGCATCGCCGGAACGGGCCGCCTGCTGGGGATCGTGCTCGATGGTCGCTCCATTAGTGAGGCCAGCGTGGGCCCAGAGTTCAAGCCGGCAGGCATCACCGGGGGCTCCGCCAGCATCACCGGCAATTTCAGCGCCGAGGAAGCGCGCGATCTGGAAGTGCAGCTGCGCGGTGGTTCCCTGCCACTGCCCGTGAAGCTGATCGAGGTGCGCACCGTTGGGCCCTCGCTCGGGGCTGAAAACATCCGCTCCAGCCTGATCGCCGCCCTCTCCGGCCTGGGCCTGGTGGCCGTGTTCATGGTGGTGGTGTATCGCCTGCCCGGTGTGGTGTCGGTGCTGGCCCTCAGCCTTTACGCCTTGTTCAACCTGGCGATCTACGCCCTGATCCCGGTGACGCTGACGCTGCCGGGCATCGCCGGTTTCATCCTTTCCGTGGGCATGGCGGTGGATGCCAACGTGCTGATCTTTGAGCGGGTGAAGGAAGAGATGCGCAGCGGCAACACCCTGGTGCGCTCCTTGGATACGGGCTTTTCGCTGGCGTTGTCGTCGATCCTGGATGGCCACGTCACCGGCTTGATCAGCTGTGCTGCTCTGTTTGCCCTGGGCACCGGTTTGGTGAAGGGCTTTGCCCTAACGCTGGCGATCGGCCTACTGCTCAGCCTGTTCACCGCCCTCACCTGCACCCGCACGATCCTGCGGCTGCTCACCAGCTACCCCGCCCTGCGGCGTGGCGCTTACTTCCTTCCCGCTGATCAGCGTCCAGCCAGCGCCGCCTGATGACCACCTCCGCCTCCCCCTCCCCCCGCTTTCGGATCAGTCGCTACCGCCGCCTGGCCTGGTGGGGATCTGGCCTGGCTTGCGTGCTCAGCGTCGTGGGGTTGCTGCTGTGCTGGCTCAATCCCGCCATTGGCGCACCCCTGCGTCCTGGCCTTGATTTCACCGGTGGCACCCAGATCCAACTGGAGCGCCGCTGCGCAGAATCCTGCTCCGCGATCACCGCACCCGAGTTGTCGCGCACCCTCAGCCAGCTCACCCTGCCAGCGGAGGCTGGTGCGAGCTCACCGAATCTGAGCAGCGCCGCTGTCCAGGTGCTCGATCAGGGGCGTTCGCTGATGCTGCGCCTGCCTGATCTCAACCCCGAGCAGGCCAGCGCTGTGGTTACGGGCGTTGAGAAACAGGTTGGTCCGCTCAATCCCGCCGCCACCTCGGTGAACACCATCGGCCCCACGCTGGGGGATCAACTGCTCAAGGGCAGTTTGATTTCGCTGTTGGTGAGCTTTGCGGCCATCGCCGTTTACATCAGCTTTCGCTACGACCGTCTCTTTGCGGCGCTGGCTCTGGTGTGCCTGGGCCACGACGTGTTGATCATCTGCGGCGTTTTCGCCTGGCTGGGTTTGCTCTCCGGCATTGAGGTGGATTCACTGTTTGCCGTGTCGTTGATCACCGTGGCCGGCTACTCCGTCACCGACACCGTGGTGGTATTCGATCGCATCCGCGAGCAGAAAACCGCGCTGCGCGACCTACCCATCAGCGAGCAGGTTGATGTTGCTGTGGATGCCACCCTCACCCGCTCCCTCTACACCTCGCTCACCACCCTGCTGCCGCTAGTGGCCCTGATCTTCTTCGGTGGCAGCAGCTTGTTCTGGTTTGCTGTGGCGCTCACCGTGGGCATCGCTGTGGGCAGCTGGTCGAGCATTGGTATCGCCCCAACGCTGCTGGCCGTGCTGGCTCGCCGCTAGTGCTGTCTTGATGAAGCGCTCAGGCGGGATTCGCAGCCTGCGGCTGCAGCCCATTCCCCTGCTGCTGGCGCTGCTGGCTGTGCTCGATCTGCGCGTTGAGCTGCAACTGCTCAACGACCATTTCACCCTCACCAGCCTGGTGGCGCTGGTGCACCACCACCCGCTGGCGGTGTGCGTGTTGGTGCTCACCCCCTGGTTGTGGAGCCGCTGCGCCTAGAGCCAGCGATCCATGATCTGCTCCACCAGCACCCGCTGAGAGATCACCTGCAGCACCACCACCAGCGGCAGCGCCAGCAGCACACCCGGCAAACCGAGTAGTGCTCCCAGGCTGAGCTGGGCCATTAGGGCCACCGTGGGCAGCAGGTTCACCGTGCGGCTGAGCAAAAGCGGCGTGAGCAGAAAGGCTTCACCGTTCTGAAGCACCAAGCGCAGGATCAACACCTGCAGCGCCAGACCCGGCGACACCAGCAGAGCCACAGCCAGCGGCAGCAGGGTGGCGGCGGTGGGGCCAATGGTGGGCACAAAGGTGAGCAGGCCGCATACCAAACCACTCAGCAGCGCCAGGGGCACCTTCAGGGCTGCGAGCCCGGCCCAGGTGAGCAGAAACACGGCCAGGGCCGAGAGGGTCATCCCAGCCAGCCAGCCGCCCAGGGCGGCGCGACAGGCGCCGAGCAGCTCTGTCGCCAGCGCTCTGAAGTGCGCTGGTGTGGCCGCCACCACCAGGCGCTGATGGCTGCGGGGATCGAGCACCAGCAGCAGCGCCAGCAACACCATCAGCAGCAGCTGCACCGTGCCGGCGGCTGCACCCCCGGCCACCCCCAGCAGCTGCCCGCCCAGGGGCTGCAGCTTGTCGAAGGTGGCGAAGCTGGTGAGCCGCTCCTCCAGGCTGGAGAGCGAGGCCACGCCACCGGCCAGCTCTCCCAGCCTGCGCAGCAGCGCAGGGATCAATTGCGTGAACTGCTGCACCTGCTCCAGCAGCTCCGGCAGCAGCAGCTCGGCCAGCTGCCAGCCACCGATCACCAGGAGCGACACCACCACCACCAGGGCCTGGGGTCGGTTCATCGGGGTGATGCGGCGCAGCCAGGTCACCGGCACATCGAGCGCCACGGCGAGCACCACCGCGCCGAACAGCACCAGCAGCACCCAGCGCAGTTCCCAGGCCAACAGGCCCAGCACCACCAGGGCCAGCAAGCCAACCAGGCCGCGCAGGGTCATGGCGTGAGGCGTTGCTGCCGCCAGGGGTCCAGCACATCGTGGATCAACACCTCGCGGATCACCACCTGCAGGCACACCGCCAGCGGCAAGGCGAGCAGCAGCCCGACGGGACCGAACAACACCGTGAACACAAACTGAGCGGCGAGGGTGAGGCCCGGCAGCAGCTTCACCTGGTGGTGCATCACCGAGGGGGTGATCACATAGCTCTCCAGGTGTTGCACCACCACATACAACCCCAGCACGGCCAGGGCTTTCCAGGGCGACGCCAGCAGCGCCACCGACATCGGAAAGATCGTGCTCAACGTGGGCCCCACATTGGGAATGATGTTGAGCAGGCCGGCTAACAGCGCATTGGCCACCACCAGCTTCACCCCGAGCAGCGAGAGGCCGATTCCGGCCAGCACCGCCACACACAGGGAGCTGATCAACACCCCGCCCATCCAGCTGCTGAGGGCATCGCCGCAGTGCAGCAGCACCTGGCGCAGCCGCCGCCGGTAAAACGAGGGGACCAGCAGCACCACCACTTCGCGATAGGCGGTGGGCTGCACGGCGATCATCAAGGCCACGGCCACCACAAACAGCAGTTGCACCAGGCCGCTGCCCAGGTTGCCGGCCAGGCCGAGCAGGCTCCGCAGGCTCTGGCCCACGGCGCTGGCTCCGCCGTTGCTGGTTTCGCCCATGCCCTGGCGCAGCCAGTGCAGAGCTTCCTGGCCATAGATCATGTGGCTGCTGAGATCCATGCCCTGGCGCAGCAGGGTGATGGCTTTGTCTGCGGCCACCGGCAGCTGCAGCAGCAGCTGCTGAAACTGACCCACAAAGGGCGGCACCACGGCTGCGATCGCCACCGCCACCACTAGCACCAGACCCGCCAGGCTGATCAGCAGGGCGAGGGGGCGGCTGCAACCCACCCGCTCACGCACCACCCCCACGGTGGTGCACAGGGCCATCGCCAGCACCACCGCCGCAAACAGGTGGATCACCACATCGCGCAGCGACCACAGCAGCAGTAATACCGCTGCGCAGGCGATCAACCCCAACCACTGGCCGAATTTCACGGCGGCCGCCTCAGTCGTTCGGCGCGTCGGCGGCGTCGCCCTGATCGCCCTTCTGGGAGAAGCCCAGGTCGTGGCTGTCGGCGTAGCGCTGGGCGAAGCGCATGAAGCGCTCGAAGTCTTCGGGGGTTTTCCAGGTGTAGGTGGCTTCGAGGGCGGCGGGTTTGCCGTTCACAAACTTGGCGTTCACCTCGCGGGTCACCAGCTGGCCTTCCTCATCCACCATGTACATGCCGCCGATGTCGCCCATGCTTTCGGGCGAGAGGGCTTCGGGCTGATCAAACACGAACATCGCCTGGCCCGTGCGCCCATCGCGGGAGCGGGTCATGCGGATATCAGGAACGACAGGCTCATCGACACCGCGGAAAAACTGAATGGCGGCCATCGATCGCTCCTGCAAAACCTGATCCTAGGCAGCCTTTCGGCCCTGGGCTTCACCCGATCAGCGGGGCCACCACCCCAGAGGCAATCAGCTGCGCGGCCGCCTGCTCGGGGCTGCATTGGGCCAGATCGCGGCTGCCGAGCAGCCGTTGGCCATCGCTCTGGCCATGGCGCTCCAGTTCGTGGTCGTAGCAGCGGTCGTAGTAATCGAGCATCTGGCGGCAGGCCTCGCTCCAGTTGTGCTGCGCGATCGCTTCCAGCGCTGCCGCCGTGCGTTGGGGGCCCAGGCGCCGCGCGATGCGTTGGGTGGCTTCCGCCAGGGCGGCGGGATCCTGCACGCCATACACGGCCACCAGCTGCTCAAGCCGCTCCTCCAGGGGGCGGCGAATCTCCAGCAGCGGCGCTGTTTGCATCTGCCGCCACAGCCCGGCGGGAATGCGGCAACGGCCCACCTGGGCACTTTCGGCCTCCAGCCAAATCTGGCTGGCCTGGCGCAGGCGCTGCAGCTCCAGCGCGATGCGGTTCTCGTAGTGCTCGCTGCTCGGCTGGGGCGGCAGGCCGAGGCTGCCGAAGCTGCTGCCGCGGTGATGGGCTAACCCCTCCAGATCGATCACAGCAGCGCCCTGCTGCGCCAAGGCCAGGAGCAGATCGGTTTTGCCGCTGCCGGTGCGGCCCCCGAGCAGATGCACCGGCCAGGGCCGCTCGAAGCGCTCCAGCACCCAACGGCGAAAGGCCTTGTAGCCGCCCTCGAGCAGCACCACCTCCAGCCCGAGCTGGCTCGCCAGCCAGGCGATGCTCTCCGAGCGCATGCCCCCCCGCCAGCAATGCAGGCGCAGCGGTGCGCCTGCTGCCTGGGCTGAGAACTGCTGCAATTGCTCCCCCAGCTGAGCCAGACGGGGGCCCACCAGCTCCAGACCCAGCTGCACGGCGGCTTGACGCCCCTGCTGTTTGTAGGTGGTGCCAACGGCCGCGCGCTGCTCATCGCTGAACAGGGGCAGGTTGTGGGCTGAGGGGATGTGACCCTGGGCAAATTCAGCGGGGGCGCGCACATCCACCACCGGGCCCGCTGCCGCCAGGAAGGCCTCGATCGGTCGTCGCTCCAGCCGCACCCCAACCGTCAAGTCGTCCGCCTCAGCCTGGCCATGCCTGACATAGTGGGCCAAAGCTGGCTGCCAGGCAGGTCTGTCCCCCGTTCATGCTTTCCGGACCCCCCGTTACCACCACGGTTAGCGCTGACCAACTGCTGGAGCGGTTCCTGGAGGCCTCGCCCCGCCAGCGGCGCAGCCTGCTCACCCAGGTGCTGCAGCGTGCGGCCGAGCTGCGCCCCCAGGTGATCGATCAGCTCGACCGCCTGGATGCCACCGGGGATGACTGGGCCGCTGGCACCTTGATTCAGCTGTTGTTCCAGGGGGAGCACGACGCGCTCACGCAGGCCTACCGCCAGCGCTTCCCGGAGGGCTGGCTGGCCACCACCAGCGCCAGCGGCATCAACTACACCCCTCTCCAGCTCGCGCTGATCGAACAGCGCTATGAGGAAGCGGATCGCCTCACCAGCGAGCACCTGCGTCAGCTGGCCGGCGCTGATGCCGTGAGCCGGGGCTATGTGTATTACTCCGAGGTGCCGCCCATCGCCGCGGTTGATCTGGAGAGCATCGATCGCCTGTGGGTGGTGTACTCCCAGGGGCGCTTCGGTTTTTCCGTGCAGATCCGCCTGCTGCGCAGCCTGGCCGGTCGCTGGGATCAGCTCTGGCCGCGCCTGGGCTGGAAGCAGGGCGGCGTGTGGACCCGCTACCCCTCCGCCTTCACCTGGTCGCTGGACGCACCGGAAGGGCACTTGCCCCTGGTGAACCAGCTGCGGGGCGTGCGCCTGATGGATGCGCTGCTCGCCCATCCGGGCCTGCAACAGCGCGTTGCGGCCTGAGCACCGCTGATCCGCTGAGCGGTAGCGTCAATTGATCGCTTGGCAGATCCCTGCTGGCTTGGGCTCGATGACCCTTCGCTGGGCCGATTTCATCACCCCCTCAACGCTGCAGCTCTCGCCGCTGCTGGAGCTGTTGCTGGAGCCGGTGAGTTGCGCCCAAACCCTGGCCACTCTGCAGCTCGGCCTTCAGGAGGTGCTGGTGAATGCGGTGCGCCACGGTAATGGCAGCGACCCAGGCAAGTGCCTGCGGGTGCGGCGGATCCTCACCCCCCGTTGGCTGGTGTTTCAGGTGCAGGATGAGGGCTGCGGCGTGCCGCTGCAGGCCCGGGCGGCCGGCCTGCCGGTTCAGCCCGATGCCCTCTGCGGCCGCGGGCTGTTTCTGATTCACTCCTGCTTCGACGACGTGCGCTGGAGTGCCCGCGGCAACCGCGTTCAAGTAGCGCTGCGGCGCTAGTGGCCGTGGCTGGGGCAGCCAGGATCCCGCAGTTCACCGCGCAACCAGCCGAGGCTGTGCTCCAACAGGGCAATGGCCTGCTGCCGCTGCGGTGTGGGTAGGGGTGCACCGGGCGGATTGCTGCCATCCAGAAGTTGCACCAGGGCAGCAGCCAGCTGCTCAGCGGCGCGGCGCTGGGGCTGGCCCTTGAGGGCATGCCAATCGCGGTTGTTGATCGTGAGCAACCGGTGCAGCGTTTCCGCTGTTTCTCGGCTGCCTGGAGGCCACGGCTGCGGGGCGGACACTGGACGAACTCCTGGGCAGGGCGCCATCCTGACGCCATGCAGCAGCGTCCGCGCTCCCCGCACCAACCGATCCGCTGGTTGCACCAGCTGGCCAGCCTGATGGCGCAGGTGTCGCGCGCCGAGCGCTTACCCGCGGCCGACGACAGCCTGCAGGCCCGGCGCTTGCGGCAGCGCATGGCCCTGGCGCAACGGCTTCTGGATCCCCTGCCGCAGCCGCTGCAGCCCACAGCCTGGCAGGAACGCTGGCTGTGGTGGGGTTTGCGCTGGGGCGGTGTGGGGCTGGTGCTGGCCCTGTGGTTGCGCCGTTAGGCGGCCAGCCGGATCAGCGGTTCCACCTCAGCGCTGGCGCCAGCCAGCGGTGGTGCGCTCTGGGCGGTCGGCAGCCTCTGGCCGCGCAGCCAGGCGTTATGGATGGCGCGGCGGCGCTGATCCT
>VGPW01000003.1 GCA_016882545.1 Cyanobacteria bacterium M_surface_10_m2_179
GCTCAGTTTCTGGTGGTGAGCCACCGCCGCCCGATGATCGGCGCCGCCACCCGCACCATCGGCGTGACCCAGGCCCGCGGCGCCCACACCCAGGTGGTGGGATTACCACCTGCGGCCTGAAAGCCAGACCTTGCCATTCGGCCACAATGCGCCCATGACAACCACCCCTCCCGGCAGCGATCTGACCGCCATGGCGGCACCCCCCAGCGATCGTCTGTGGCTGCGCTCGGAGCTGATGGGCACCCAAGTGATCACCCGTGACTCGGGTCGTCGCCTCGGCGTGGTGGGCGAAGTGGTGGTGGATATCGACCGGCGTGAAGTGGTAGCGCTGGGCCTACGCGACAACCCGCTCACCCGCTTCCTGCCGGGCCTGCCGCGCTGGATGCCGCTGCAGAGCATCCGCCAGGTGGGCGATGTGATCCTGGTGGATTCGGCCGATTCCCTGGCCGAGGGCTTCAACCCGGATCGCTACTCGAAGGTGATCAACTGCCAGGTGGTCACCGAAGCCGGCGAACAGCTCGGCAAGGTGCTCGGCTTCAGCTTCGACATTGAAACCGGCGAACTCACCACGCTGGTGCTCGGTGCCCTCGGGATTCCCCTGCTGGGCGAAGGGGTGCTCAGCACCTGGGAGCTCACGGTGGAGGAAATCGTGAGCAGCGGCCCCGACCGGATCATCGTGTACGAGGGCGCCGAGGAGAAGCTCAAGCAGCTGGGCACCGGCCTGCTCGAAAAGCTGGGCGTGGGCGGCCCCAGCTGGGAGCAGGAGGAGCGCGAGCGCTACCGGCTCAACATGGTGCCGGTGGAAAACCAGCTGGCCGCGGGCCAACCCAGCGTTCAGGAACAGCAGCGCCGCATCGAGCCCGCCACCAATCGCCGCTTCGAACCCGACGAGGCCTACGACTACGTGGAGGTGGAGCAGCGCCGCGAGCGCGAACCGCTGCGCCAGCGCCGCTACCTCGACGAGGAGCCCATGGAGCCGCAACCCCGCCGCGGCTATGAGCAGGAAGCACCCCCCCGCCGCCGCTACGTGCGCGATGAGGGGCCCCTGGATGTGGAACCGATGGACCCCCGCGATAGTGAGCGCTGGTAGGGCTGCCGCTGCTGGCGGTCAGGCCTGCTTGGGCTCGAAGTTGAGCGAGGCCGAATTCACGCAGTAGCGCAAGCCGGTGGGGTTGGGCCCGTCGTTGAACACGTGCCCGAGGTGCGCATCGCAGTTGGCGCACTTGATCTCGGTGCGCACCATGCCGTGGCTGCGATCTTCCACGGTGGTGATCGCTTCGGGCTTCACGCCCTCCCAGAAGCTGGGCCAGCCGCTGCCCGAGTCGTATTTGCTATCAGAGCTGAACAGCTCGTGGCCGCAGCACACGCAGCGATACATGCCCTTGGCCTTGTTATCCCAATAGATGCCGGTGAAAGCGCGCTCGGTGCCGCCGAGCCGGGCCACCTGGAACTGCTCCGGAGACAGCTGATCGCGCCACTGCTCGTGATCAGCGGAAGAAGCGGAGGCCATGGCAAGCGGGAATGGGCTGGCCCACAACTTAAGAAGCCTGCCCCGGCAACGCCGGCAGCAGCTCCCGCACCATCGCCGCCAGCGCCGCCACCGCCCCGGGCTGACCGCGCAGGCTGCGCAGATCGTCGCGCAGGCCATCCAGCCGCTCCGGGTGCTCCAGCCAATCGAGCGCCTCCGCCGCGATCTGCGCCGGCGTGATCTCGCCCACCCGCTCCGGCACCACCGCCCGCCCCGCCGAAATGTTGGGCCAGGCCAGGAAGCCGTGGTGACGCATCCGCCAGGCGGTGAGCGCCGCCCCCAGCAGCCAACGCAGAATCGGCAGGCGGGCCAGGATCCCCAGGCCGCCATCCCAGGCCTGCATCACATGCAGGTGCTGGGTGGGCACGAGCACAATCATCGGCACCCCCAGGGCACCCAGCTCGGCGGTGTTGGCACCAACGGTGGTGAGGGCCAGGCGGCACTGGCTCAACACGCCATGGGCCGGTTGCTGCTCCACCAGCCGGATGCGGGTGCCCGCGGCGGTGCACAACTCCGAGCCCTCCGCCCCCGCGAGCAACTGCGGCTCGCCGGCGCCGTAGAAGGCCGCGATCGGATTCGCCCCGCCCGCATAGGCCAACAGCTCCTGCACGCTGGTGGTGGGAGCAACCGGCAGCAGAAACGAGGTGGTGGGCCGCACCCGGGCGATGCGGTCGGCCGTTTCCAGCAGAAAGGGCATGCCCACCTGCAACTTGGCGCGCTTGGATCCCGGCATCAGCGCCAGCCATTCGCCCTGGGGCAGCAGCTGGTCGCTGCGGGCCGATTCCGAGAGATCCGCCATGAGATCACCCACCACTCGGCAGCGGGGCTGCCAGCGCCGGGGCAGGCGATCCGCCGCCGCAGAGCCCATCGCCGCAATCCGATCGTTCCAGCGGGGCCAGCGGGCCACCCACTCGGCGTAGGTGATGTGGCGATAACCGAGGCGCGCCGAGAGCAGCACGGTCCAGAACTGATCGCCGCCCAGAAACACCACCACCCCTCGCGCCGGCCAGGGGCCGTGGCGCCGGGGGCGCAGCAGCAACCACCAGAAGCGGGAGGCCGGCAGGATGCGCTCAAACAGGCCCATGGCCGCCGCCACCCGGTGTTCCGTGCCGGTGGCATTGGGGCAGGGCACCAGCACTAGCTGCAACCCGACCGCCGCGTCGGCAGCCAGGGGCCGCATCGCCAGCTCGCGGTGCAGGCGCTGGGCCAGGGGCCGAACCCAGGTGGCGAGCTCACCGGGGCCGTTGCACACCAGCACGATCGCGGCGTCGCCTGCGCCTGCTGCGGTCACAAGGGCTTACCGACGAACGGTGGAGCAAAGCATGCGGATGGCGAGACTTGAACTCGCAAGACCGAAGTCACACGCCCCTCAAACGTGCGTGTCTACCAATTCCACCACATCCGCGTGGTTGTGTTGAGCAGGGCAGCACAGGGCTGACGGAGCTCGGGGTTGGATCGCTTGCGATCAAGCCGCAGGCGTGAGGGCAGACGGCGACTGAACACCGCTCCGGAACTATACCCATCAGCCCGGCGTGATCCCACCTGGTGAGCACTGATACAGTCCCCAGCGGCCTGCGCTGCCGGATCTGCCGGCTTGCCACTGGATGCCCATCGGCAAACTGCTGATCGCCAACCGTGGCGAAATCGCACTTCGAATTCTGCGCAGTTGCCGCGAACTCGGCATTCCCACTGTTGCTGTGTACAGCACGGTGGATCGCAACGCCCTGCACGTGCAGCTGGCCGATGAGGCCGTGTGCATCGGCGATGCACCCAGCTCCAAGAGCTACCTCAACATCCCCAACATCCTGGCGGCCGCCACCTCCCGCGGCGCCGATGCCATCCACCCGGGCTACGGCTTCCTCGCCGAAAACGACAAGTTCGCGGAGATCTGCGGCGCCCACGGCATCACCTTCGTGGGCCCGTCGCCCGAGTCGATCCGCTCCATGGGCGACAAATCGACCGCCAAGGCCACCATGCAGAGCGTGGGGGTGCCCACCATCCCCGGCAGCGAAGGCCTGTTGGAGAACGTGGATGAGGCCCGCGCTTTAGCGGCCACCATGGGCTATCCGGTGATGATCAAGGCCACCGCCGGGGGCGGCGGCCGGGGCATGCGGCTGGTGCCCTCCGCCGATCAACTCGACAATCTGTTCAAGGCCGCCCAGGGCGAAGCGGAAGCCGCCTTCGGCAATCCCGGCCTTTACATGGAGAAATTCATCGACCGGCCCCGGCACGTGGAGGTGCAGGTATTGGCCGATCGCCACGGCAACGTGGTGCACGTGGGCGAGCGCGACTGCTCGATCCAGCGCCGCCACCAGAAACTGCTGGAAGAAGCGCCCAGCGTGGCGATCGATGCCGACCTGCGGCGTCAGATGGGCGATGCGGCCGTGGCCGCTGCCCGCACCATCGGCTACGAAGGCGCCGGCACGGTGGAGTTCCTGGTGGACCGCACCGGGCACTTCTATTTCATGGAGATGAACACCCGCATCCAGGTGGAACACCCGGTCACCGAAATGGTGAGCGGTGTGGATCTGATTGCGGAACAGCTGCGCATCGCCGGCGGCGAACCGATCTCCGTGACCCAGGAGCAGATCAAGCTCACCGGCCACGCGATTGAGGTACGCATCAACGCGGAGGATCCGCGCCAGAACTTCCGCCCCTCACCGGGCAAAATCACAGGCTGGCTGCCCCCCGGCGGCCCCGGCGTGCGCTTCGACAGCCACGTGTACACGGGCTACGAGATCCCCCCCTTCTACGACTCGCTGATCGGCAAGCTGATCGTGTGGGGCACCGATCGGCCGCATGCCCTCAAACGCCTGCGGCGGGCGCTGTCGGAATGCGCGGTAACCGGCATTCCCACCACCATCGATTTCCACCTGCAGCTGCTGGATCGACCGGAATTCCAGGCCGGCGACGTGCACACCAAGTTTGTGGAGCAGGAGATGCTGCCTCCGGCCTAAGCCGGCAGCACGCTGGCTCGGATCATCATCTGGGTGATCACCCCCTGCTGACCCACCAGCAGTTCACGCACCAGGCTCACCAGACCAAGCCAGATCACTGGGGTGACATCCACGCCGCCGATCGGGGCGATCAGCCGCCGGCTGAAGGCGAGCAAGGGTTCGGTGGGGATCGCCACCACCCGCCAGAGGCCCTGGCTCAGATCCACCTGGGGATACCAGGTGAGCACGATCCGGAACAGGAAAAGCAAGGTCCACGCCGAAAGCAGCACGCCGAGCACCAGGTGCACTGGCGGCAGCAGTTGGCGCAGTAGCGCCAGGGTGTCTGCCCCCGAGGCCGTCTCAAGGCTCACCGTCTCAAGGCTCCCCGTCACAAAGCTCTAAGCAGTGGTGTGTGGATCGTAGGAAGTGGTCATCGCTGCCTAGGATCCCGGGCGGATTCGTCAGTGCCATGACCCCCTCCCTCGCCAACTTCCTCAGCAGCCTCGCGTGGGGCGCGGTGATCGTGGTGGTTCCCATCACCGCTGCGGTGATCCTGATCAGCCAGAACGATCGCGTTGACCGCAAGCTCTGATTGAGAGCCGGGCCTAGAGTGGCCCGAAAGGGAACCTCGATCCGTGGTTAACGCCAGCCTGAACTGGGCCAGCATCGTTGGGATCGTGCTGGCCGTTGGCGGGGCCTTCCTCTATTTCATGAGGAGCTTCAAGCCGGCCCTTGCCCGCGACTACGACGTGTTTTTCGCGGCCGTGGGCCTGCTTTGCGGCGGCATCCTCTTCTTCCAGGGCTGGCGCCTCGACCCGATCCTGCAGTTCGGCCAGTTTCTGCTGGCCGGCACCACGGTGTTCTTCGCCTACGAGAGCGTGCGCCTGCGGGGCGTGACCACCGAACAGGCGAGGCGCTCCTCCTACTTCGACGACGACGACGAGCCCACGCCGCGCCCGCGCATGGGCGGTGGGCGCGATTGGCGCGACGATACCGATCGCTTCGACGAACCCCAACCCTTACGCCGCCGCATCCGCTCCCGTGAGGAGAGCTTCGGCGAGCGTGATGAGGAGGATCTCTACCGTCCGCGCCGTGCCCCAGCCCGTGCGGCCATTCCCGAGCGGGCTGCCTCCCGCGACGATTGGAGCCGTTTCCGCGCCGGCGATGCTCCCGCTGCTGATGGTGGCGGCCGTGAATTCGGCGCCCGCCGCCAGGGCCGCGATGAAAGCCGCCGCGGCTCTCGGCCGGTGAGCAGCAGCGACGACATGCCGCGCTCCAGCCGCCGCCCCGGTGCCCCAGAGCCCACCCGTCCCGGCGCTGCTCCCGACTCACGCCAGGCCGGCGTGCCCCAGGGAGCTCCCTACCGCCCTTCCGGCGCCGCTGCCCAGCCGAGCACAAACAGCGCTCCTGATGCCAGCGTCAGTGATGCCGTGTTCCGTCCGGTGCCCCCCTCCAGCCGCCCGGGCCCGCGCGACAACAGCTCCCGCTTCGACGACTGATCACCCTGCAACGCAGCACCGCCCGGCCCCTGCTGGCGACTGCGGCCCTGGCGCTCGCGCTCGTGGGTTGTGGCCTTGATCCCCTGCGGCGCCAGGCTGCCGCGCCAACGGGACTTGGGCCCGAATCCCGCCAGCAACCTGCCCTGAGCGGCGATGGCCGCTTGCTGGCAACGCTGGTGGAGCGGGCCGGCCGCACCACCGTGTTGTTGCAGGAGCGGCGCAGCGGCACGGTGCTGCCCCTGCGCCAATTGCGCAACCGCCAACCCCACAGCTCACCATCGCTGAGCTGGAACGGCCGCTACCTGGCCTTGCTGGTGCAGCAGGGCTCCCTGCGGCAGGCGGTGATCGAAGACCGCGCCACCGGTCGCCTGCAACCACTCTTTCTGCCGCCGGGCCAGGAGCCTCAACAGCTCAGCCTGGCTCCCGATGGCCAGAGCATGGCCGTGGAGGTGATCAGCGGCGGCAGCCAGCGGGTGCAGCTGTTTGATCTGAGCGGCCTGCTCGAGCCCGATCGCGCTCCAGGGCTGCGGCAGAGCGGCGGCGGCCCGGGGCTGGCGCCATGAGCAGCAGCTGGATCCAACGCTGGGGGGCGCTGCTTAGCCTCTCGCTGCTGCTGGGGGGCTGCCAGGGGGGCCTGCGGCCGGTGAACAGCGTTAACCAACAGCTCAATCGCATCGGCAGCAGCGGCAGCCCATCCCTGGCCGGCGGCTGGCTGGCCCTGATCGCCAACCGCGCCGGGGCGAGGGCCCAGGTGCAGCTCATTGATCTGCAACGCGGTGCACCGGTGCCGCTCATGGGCCTCAACCGCGCCGACAGCCTGCCGATCAGCGTGGCCGTGGATCAGCAGGGCGAACGCCTGGCCCTGGTGCGCCAGCGCGATGACCGCAGCGAATTGGTGCTGTATCGCCGCTCCATCCAGGCGGCGCAGCTGCTGCCGATCGAGCCGGCCGGTGTGCCCCAACGGGTGAGCCTCAGCGCCGATGGTCGGGTGATCGCGGTGCAGGTGAGCCGCGGCGGCTTCTGGCAGGTTGACCTGCTGGAACTTCCCTGATCGCGGGCTTCAGCCCACGAAACCGGCCCAACGCAGAAAGGTGTCGCCGCTGATCGCTTCCACGAGCAGCACAGCCGCAAAGCCCACCATGGCGAAGCGGCCATTCACCCGCTCGGCGTAGGCGCTCCAGCCGAAGGCGGGCACGTCGTTGGTGGTGGCGCTGGTGGCCGGAGTGGCGCTGTCTGAAGTGGAGTTGGTGGTGGTGCTCATCGCTGGATCAGACGCCGGAGTTGAAGGTATAGCTGGCAGCTGGAATCAGCTTCCAGCCTCCCTGGCCATCGAGCTCGAGCACTAGGTTGTGGAAGCTCTTGAGCGTGGGGCGGTGACCGACGCTCACAAAGGCCATCTCCCGCTGCGCCAGTAGCTGATAGAGATGCTGCTCCGTGCTCACATCCAGGGCGCTGGTGGCCTCATCGAGCACCACGAACCGCGGCGAGTTGAGCAGCAGGCGGGCGAAGGCGAGGCGCTGCTGCTCACCGAGCGACAGCAGCCGCGGCCAGTCCTGCTTGATCTCGAAATCGGGGTAACGCTGCACCAACGCCCCCAGCCGCACCTCCTCCAACACGCTGCGCAGATGCTCATCGCTGAAGCGCTGCGGATCCTGGGGGTAGCAGAGCTGCTCCCGCAAGCTGCCCAGGATCATGTAGGGCTTCTGGGGAATAAACAGCAGCTCGGAGAGCGGCGGGCGCTCCACCTCGCCGGCGGCCGGCGGCCACAGACCGCTCACCAAGCGCAGGAAGGAGGTTTTGCCGCAACCGCTGGGCCCCACCACCAACACCCGCTGGCTGGCGGCCACCTCAAGGCTGAGGTCGTGGATCAGGCGACGGTCGCTGCCGGGGGGCACCAGATCCACATGCCGCACCAGCAACGACTGCACAGCGCGGGAGGGGTCGTCGAGCAACAGATCGCGCTGGGCTTCGGAGCGATTGATCGACTCCACCTTGCCCTGGAAGCCTTCCAGTCGGCTGATCGAGGCGGAGAAGGCCGCCAGGCGATCGATGTTGTTCACGATGTAGCTCACCGAGAACAACACCTGCGAGAAGGCGATGCTGGCCTGACCGAACACGCCGAAATCCACTTCCTTGGCGAAGTAAATCGGCGCAATCACCAGCCAGGGCAGGAAACGGGAGAAGTAGTCGTAGGAGCGTTGAATCACGCTGATCAACGCTTCCCACACAATCAACTTGTCGTAGTTGCGGATCGCTCCATCCAGCCGGCGCACGGCCTCGCGCGATTCCTGTTGCTCACCGCGGTAGAAGGCAATCGATTCCGCGTTGTCGCGAATGTGCACAAGGCCGTAGCGGAAGTCGGCCTCTAGGCGCAGCTGGTCGTAGTTCAGTGCCACCAGTTTGCGGCTGGCGAACACGATCACCGCTGTGCCACCCACGGAATACAACAGCAGCCACAGCGCCAGCTTGGCGCTGATCGTCCACAGCACTACAATGAAGCTCACAAAAGTGAGCAGTGCCGACACAATCTCCACGGTTACGCTCAGGCTGGTGCCCGTGAAACTGGCCGTGTCCTGCGAGATCCGCTGGTCGGGGTTATCGATTTCCTCCGCTATTTCGTCGTTTGGATTGAGAACGTAGTAGGCGCGGTTGGAGAGATAGCGCCCCAGCAAGCGCCCGCTCAACCATTCGCGCCAAAGCAGCCCCAACTTGGGAATCAGATAACTCTGCAGCGCCCGGATCGGCAGCGCTAATACCAGACAGAAGGCGTAGATCGCCACCACCTGCCAAAACTCATCAGCCTTATAAGCAACCAGGGTGTTATCAACGTTGCGGGCGATGTAGCTGATGCCCACATTGATGCCGTTGATCACCAGGATCAGCAGCGTGATCACCCCCATCAGCAGCCAGGGCAACCACCGCCCCTGCCGCAATTTGCTGCGCAGCGCCCCGAAGCAGATCAGGCCCGCCACAAACAGCACCATCACCACCGGCCCAGCGGGGCTGGCCCACAGCGCGTTCACCTGTTGGGGCACGCCCGGCAGGAAGCGCGCCTGCAGCTCGGGGATCAGGGCACCGCTGGCGGCCACCACGGCCGTGAGCAGCAGCAGCGTGCTGCCCACCACCACCGCCAGTAGGGCACCGATCAGCAGCAGAAACTGCCAGCCGCTGGTTTCCTCAACCGGCAGGAAATAGGGCTGGGCAAGGCGCCGCAGCTTGCCGAGCTGACTGCGGAAGGCCTCCAGGGGGTTCATGACGGCGTTCAGATGCCGCCATTCTCACCGCTCTAGGTTCAGCCCGGCGGCCAGGCCAGCGGACGGCCACCGATCACGTGCACGTGCAGGTGAAACACCGTCTGCCCCGCCTCAGCGCCGCTGTTGATCACGGTGCGGAATCCCTCCAGGCCTTGCTCCCGGGCAACCTGGGCTGCCACCAGCAGCAGATGGCCGAGCAGCGGCCCATGCTGCTGCCCCGCTTCCGCCAGGTTCACCACAGGCTCGCGCGGGATCACCAGGATGTGCACAGGCGCCTGGGGGGCCACATCGCGAAAGGCGATGCACTGCTCATCGGCATACACCTGATCACAGGGGATCTCCCCCCGCAGGATGCGGCCGAAGATGGTGTCGTTCACTGGCTCGGCCATGGCGGGCAGTGGGCGCTGCGGAGTGGGGTGAAACAGCGGTGGCATTTCACCACTGCAGGTTTCGGATGGGCCGATGTTGGCACGATGCAGCGGTGCTGCTCTGGTGGGGCTGGAGGCCCGGGCGGTGTCGGTGGAGGTGGATATCGCCCCAGGCCTGCCGGGCCTGCAGGTGGTGGGGCTGGCCGATGCGGCGGTGCAGGAATCGAGGCAGCGGGTGCGGGCCGCCATCCGCAACAGCGGCCTGCGCATGCCGTTAACCCGCGTGGTGGTGAACCTGGCGCCAGCGGACCTGCGCAAGGAGGGGCCCGCCTTTGATCTGCCGATCGCCCTGGCGGTGCTGGCAGCCAGCGGACAACTGGATCCAAAGCTGCTGGAGGGCATCTGGTGTGCCGGAGAGCTGGGGCTGGGCGGTGAGCTGCGGCCGGTGCGTGGTGCCGTGGCGCTGGCCCTGGCGGCACGCGAGGCCCTGGCCACAGCCCTGGTGCTGCCCGCCGCCAACCAGCAGGAGGCGGCGCTGGTGGATGCCTTGCCACTGCGCCCGGCCACCCACCTGCGGGAGGTGATCCAGTGGCTGCAGCAACCGGAACAAGCCCCGGCTGTGCCCACCAGCCCTGAGCAACCCGAAACCTCCAGCCAGCCGCTGGAGGCGCTGGGGGATCTGGCTGCCGTGCGGGGGCAGGTGCATGGGCGCCGCGCCCTGGAGATCGCCGCGGCCGGCGGCCACCACCTGCTGCTGGTGGGGCCACCGGGCAGCGGCAAAACACTGCTGGCCCGCTGCCTGCCGGGGCTGCTGCCAGCGTTGAGCCAATCCGAACGGCTCGAGCTCACGCAGCTGTATTCGGTGGCGGGCTTGCTGCCGCCCCAGGGAGGGCTCCTGCAGCAACGGCCGTTTCGCAGTCCCCACCACAGCTGCTCCAGCGCGGCCCTGGTGGGCGGCGGCAGCCAGCCGCGCCCGGGGGAGCTGGCCCTGGCCCATCGCGGCGTGCTGTTTCTCGATGAGCTGGCGGAGTTTCGACGCGACGTGCTCAACCAGCTGCGCCAACCCCTCGAGCAGGGGGAAGTGTGGCTGAGCCGCGCCCGCCAGCGGCTGCGCTTTCCCTGCAGCGTGAACCTGGTGGCCGCCACCAATCCCTGCGCCTGCGGCTGGGCCGGAGATCCGGAGCGCAGCTGCAGCTGCGGCACGGCCCTGCAACAGCGCTATTGGAGCCGGCTCTCCGGCCCGCTGCTGGATCGCATCGATCTGCAGGTGGTGATGCGGCGCCTCGAAGGCAGCACTCTGGGGGCCGGCTACCGCCACTGCAGCGCACCGGAAGCCAGTGGGGCCGTGCGGGAGCGGGTGGAAACCGCCCGCGGCCGCATGCTGGCCCGCAACCCCGCAGGCGTGAACAACAGTCAGCTCACGGCCAATGCCCTACGCAGCTGCGGCGCCGTGCAGCCCAGCGCCCTGGATCTCTGGCAGCAGGCGATCGACCAACGCGGCCTCAGCGCCAGGGCTGCCGAACGGGTGCTGCGAGTGGGGCGCACCATTGCTGATCTCGACGGCGCCGATCAGGTGAGCAGTGCCGCGATCGCCGAAGCGCTCAGCTACCGCAGCTTTGATCAGCGCCGCCAGGGCCTCTAGTGATGGGGACGGTCCCGGTAAGGCTGCACACCCACCGGGGGTGGCTGATGGCGGCGTTCTTCCAGCGGATTGCCAAAGGCATTGCCAACGCTGGTGCCAAACCAGCGATTCAGGGCCTGAAACAGCTGCTTCACAGGGTGCTCCGCAGGGGATTCACCCATCATTGACACGCCACAAAAAAAGGGAACCGGTGTTTCTACCGGTTCCCTGAACAACGCTTGGATCAGTAAGGATCAGCGGCGGCGGCGGCGCTGCTGGGCCTTGCGCTTGTACTTCTCAACCGGGGTCTCGTGGTGACGCAGGCGCTTCAGGTCGGCAAAGATCCCGGCTTTGGACACCTGGCGCTTGAAGCGGCGCAGCGCCGACTCAATGCCCTCGTTTTCGCCAACGGTGACCTGGGTCATAAACCGATCAAGAATCTGTGCAGTTTGAAGATGGTAGCAAGCGTGCTGCCTGGGGCTCAGTGGGCCGCCACCGGTGCCGGCGGCGCTGCGGGGCCGGACATCGCCTCAGGCGCGGCGGCGCGATACACGTAAACGTGGCCAAGGGCGCGGCCGCCGAACTGACGGCGCATCAGCTTCCAGCCGGGCTCGGGCACCAGCAGCAGAAAACCGTTGCCGGCGCCGCCACTGCGGGCGATCACCAGCTCGGGGCCGGCGCCAGCCTTGGTGGGCAGCGCCATCAGCAGGGTGTCCTTGGCCTCCTTCACCACACTGAGGCGATACACGGTGCCCAGGTCTTGTTCGCCAAGCCGCAGCGAGTAGCCGTTGCCGTCGATGAAGCGGTTGCAGATCCCGGTGAAATCAAAGCTGGAGAGCAGCGGATCCACCACACCGGGCTTGCCGGCCTGCACGGCGAAGCAGGGGCGGGCATTGGTGCGCTGCTCGTAGATGTTGAGCTGGGCGCGGCTGCCGTCGCCGATGGGCGCCGCCACGATCACAAACTTGCTCTGATCCACCTCAACGGCCCCGAACAGAGCCTTGGCCGCCGCCGGTTGGGGCGACACCAGAGCCAGGGCGCCCGCCAGCGGCAGCAGCGCGGCAAGGGTGCGGATCGGATGCATCACAGAGAGCGGCTCGCAGCCTGAGGATCGTATGCAGCGCCCGATGGCCTGACCAGCCCCTCAGGCGGGCTTATTGATCCGGATTGCCACCAGCAGGCTGATCACCGTGCCGGGCAGCGCCAAACCCAGAATCAAGCGGGTGGTGGACACCCCCAGATCAGGATCGCCATAGGCGAGCTCGAACACCGAACCGGTGGCGGCGATCCCGAGCAGGCAAGCCAGAGCCAGGAACACGCCGGCCAGGGGTTTCATCGGCATGGAATCAGGGCCTCAGGCAACGGATTGAACGTCAGCGGGATTGAACCCCTTTTCATCGAGGCCCTCCCGCAACTTGTCGTGATCGGTGACGCGATCCACAAACAGCACGCCGTTGAGATGGTCCATCTCGTGCTGAATGCAGCGGGCCATCAGGCCATCGGCCTTAAGGCGCTTGGGGCGGCCCATCTCATCGCGGTAGCTCACCTCCACCACGCTGGGGCGCACCACATCGAGATACACACCTGGAATGCTCAGGCAGCCCTCTTCATAGGTGCAGAGGCTGCCGCCCACCGCTGTGATCTCAGGGTTGATCAGCACCAGCGGCGGGCTGTTGGGGTCTTCGATCTCCAGATCGATCACCAGCAGCTGCACCGGTTCTCCGATCTGCGGTGCAGCCAGGCCGATGCCACGGGCGGCATACATGCTCACGAGCATGTCGCAGGCCAATTTGCGGATGGAGTCATCCACCTTGCCGATGCGGCGGGCGGGCTCCCGCAGCACCTGATCACCCAGCTTGTGGATGTCGTAAGGGGGGCGATCCACCGGCTCCTTCGACACCGTGAGACGACCCGAGCGCTCGGCGGAACGAGCCAGTTTGGCGAAGCTGCTGGCCAAGGCTGGTCCTCGCGGGCGTGGTCTGCCAGGCGATTCTAGAAGCCATCGATGAATGGTTCCGGTGAGCGCCAGCACCGCCCCCCTCTCCGCCGAGCTGGTGCTGGGCCGCACCCCCAGCCTCAAGGAGCCCAAGCTGCTCGGCGGCGTTCTCTACTGGCTGGAGCAGCGCCCCCAGGAGCAGGGCCGCACCACCTTGATGGCGCGCCGCAGCCCCGATCAGGCAGCCGTGGAACTCACGCCAGGGGCGTGGAACCTGCGGTGCCGCGTGCATGAATACGGAGGCGGTGCCTGCGCCATCGGCCGCCTGGGCTCCGGTGAGCCCGTGGCCGTGTTCGTGCACGACGCCGATCGCTGCCTCTGGCTGCTCGCCCTTGATGGCGACAACCCACAACCCCAGCGGCTCACAGCCCCCGCCAGCGACGGCCGCTTCCCTGGAGCACTCGGTGGGGGCGTGATCGATCCAACCCACAACCGCTGGATCGGTGTGTTGGAAGCGGGCGGCCAGGATCAGCTGGTGGCGGTGCCCCTCCAGGGCGGTGAACCACAGCCCCTGCACAGCCCAGTGGATTTCTGCGGCTATCCGGCCCTCAGCCCGAGCGGACGGCAGCTGGCCTGGGTGGAGTGGCAACAGCCCTGCATGCCCTGGGACCGCAGCCAGCTCTGGCTGGCCGAAATCCTGCCCGATGGCAGCCTCGCTTGCGCTCGGGCCATCGCGGGCTCCACCCCGGCGGAGGCCCAGGGCTGCTCGGTGTTTCAGCCGCTCTGGGCCGGCAACGATCTCGTGGTGAGCCACGACCGCAGCGGCTTCTGGAACCTGGAGCGCTGGGCCGGCGCCGATGAAGCCGCCACCTCAGAGCCCCAATGGCAGCCGCTCCTGCGGGACCAGGCCGACTTCGCCATGCCCCAATGGGTGTTCGGCATGAGCACCCACGCCTGGGATGGTGAGCGCCTCGTGGCGATCTGCTGCCGCGAAGGCAGCTGGGAGCTGGGCGCCCTCACGCTGCCCAGCGAGCCGAGCAGCACGGCCATGTGGCAAGCGATCGCGACCCCCTTCAGCGATCTCGCTGATCTCTGTGCGGAAGCGGGGCAGCTCGCCTGTGTGGCCAGCAGCGCCACGGAACCCTCCGGGCTGCTCGAGCTGACCTTGAGCAGTGGCCAGTGGCGCCATCACCCCGCCGCCCCCTGCCCCGTGCCAGCCGAGGCGATCAGCCAGGCGCAGCAGCTCTGGTTTGAGGGCCACGGCGGCTTGCGTACCCACGCCTGGTTTTACCCACCGGCCTGCGGGGGCCACCCCGAGGCGCCCCTGCTCGTGAAGAGCCACAGCGGCCCAACGAGCATGGCCCGCACGGGCCTGAGCCTGGGCATTCAGTTCTGGACGTCACGGGGCTGGGGCGTGGTGGATGTGAATTACGGAGGCTCCACCGGTTTCGGCCGCGCCTACCGCGAACGGCTCGATGGCCAGTGGGGCGTGGTGGATGTGGCCGACTGCGCGGCCGCTGCCGACACCTTGGTAGCCAGGGGAATGGCCAGCGCGGAACGCATCGCCATCGAGGGGGGAAGCGCCGGTGGCTTCACCACCCTCGCCGCCCTCTGTTTCAGCTCCAGCTTCCGCGCCGGCGCCAGCAGGTATGGCGTCGCCGATCTCAGCTCCCTGGCCGGCGACACCCATCGTTTTGAGGCTCGCTACCTCGACAGCCTCGTGGGGCCCTGGCCCGTAGCGAAAGCCACCTACGACGCGCGCTCGCCGCTGCAGCATGCCGGCCGCATCCGCTGTCCGGTGATCTTTTTTCCAGGCCTGGAGGATCTGGTGGTGCCACCGGAGCAAACCGAGCGGATGGCCGCAGCCCTTGAGGCCAACGGCGTGCCCGTGGAGGTGCACCGCTTCGCAAACGAAGGCCATGGCTTCCGCAACGGAGCCACGCAGATCCAGGTGCTGGAAGCCACGGAAGCGTTTTTCCGTCGCCACTTTCAGCTGTGAGCCGGCAACTGCTGCCTGGCACCTGGGGCGGCGGCAGCCTCGAGGAGCTCGCCTGGCTCGCCCTGGCGGGAGCGGCGCTCAGCCTGATCCTCGTGGCCGGCCGCAGCATCGGGCGGCGCTTGCAGCTGAGGCTCTGGGGTGTGCCCGAAGCCCTGGTGGCGGGGCTGATCGGGCTGCTGGTGGCACCCGCCGGTCTGCTGCCCCTGCTGCCCGACCACCTGATGCAGCTGTGGGGAGAGCTACCGCTGGTGTTGCTCACACTCGTGTTCGGCTCCTTGATGCTGGGCAAGCCGCTGCCGCAGCTCGGCGGCCTCTGGCGCCCGGTGAGCGGCCAGGTGTGCTTGGCGCTGGTGCTGGCCTTCGGCCAATACGTGGTGGGCGGCCTGGCGGTGCTGCTGGTGCTCCAACCCCTGCTGGGCGTGAGTCCGGTGATGGCCTGTTTGATCGAAGTGGCCTACGAAGGTGGTCATGGATCGGCCGCTGCCATGGGGCCGAGCTATGCGGCCCTGGGATTTTCGGGCGGTCAGGATCTCGGCCTGGCGATGGCCACGGTGGGCCTGCTGAGCTCCACCCTGGTGGGCGGCGTGGTGGTGGTGCTGGGTCGGCAACGGGGCTGGCTCTTGGACCAGCTCACGCCCGCCAACCCGCAAGACGCGTCGTCGCAAGCCGCGAATGGATCCTCCAGCGCGGCCTCGCCAAGCTCCAGGCCCCCCTGGGCCGCCTGGGCTGTCAACCTCGCCCTGGTGGGCATCGCCGTGTTGATCGGCGTGGGGCTGCTGCAGCTGCTGCAACTGGGCACCGATGCGATCGGCGGTGGCGTCGCCGAGGTAGGGCAATCGCTGCCGGTGTTCCCGCTGGCGATCATCGGTTCGCTGCTGGTGCGCTGGCTGCTGGAGCGAACCAACACCAGCCACTGGGCTGCAGCGCCGATCCAAAGCGAAATCGGAACCCTCTCCGCCGACCTGCTGATCACCTCAGCAACGGCCTGCCTCAACCTGGCCTTGCTGGCGGCCGACTGGCTACCGCTCACGGTGCTCGCCCTGGCCGGGCTGATCTGGAATCTGGGCGTCACGTTGCTGTTGGCGCCGCGACTGCTGCCCGCCGATTGGTTCGAGCGGGCGGTGCTGGAGTTCGGTCAGGCCACCGGCGTGGCGGCCTCGGGCCTGCTGCTGCTGCGCATGGCCGATCCCGATGACCACAGCCAGGCCCTGCCGGCCTTTTCCTTGAAACAACTGATGCTGCAGCCGTTCCTGGCCGGTGGCGTTGTCACCGTGGTGGCCCCCCTGGCCGTGGTGGGCTGGGGCCTGCCCACCTGGACAGGCTTTTGCTTCGCGCTCGTGGTGCTGGCCGGTGGAGCCGGCCTGCTCATAACCCAGCTGGGCCGACGCCCTGGCTAGTTGCCGTAGAGCAGGGTGCGGAACTGATGGCGCACCTGCTCCATCTGCTCGCCGCTGAGCAGGGGCGGCGCACCGATCGCTCGGGCCTGCAGGTAGATGCGCGCCAGGGTTTCCACCTCCACCGCCAGGGCCAGGGCCCGATCGAGCGTCGGCCCCACCGCCACCTGGCCGTGCTGCGCCATCAGGCAGGCCAGCCGGCCCTGCAACGCCTCCACCACCCCATCGGAGAGCGCCTGGGTGCCGAAGGTGGCGTAAGGCGCACAGCGAATGTCGTGGCCGCCGGCCACTGCCGTCATGTAGTGGAACGACGGAATGCCACGGCCATGGCAGGCCAGGGCAGTGGCATGGATCGAATGGCAGTGCAACACCGCCTGCACCTCCGGCCGGCTGGCCAGCACATCGGCATGTAGCCGCCATTCCGACGACGGCCGCCGCGAGGGCCGGCCCGGCTCGGCTGGCTGCAGGGGCTTCCCGGCCAGATCCAGGGCCACCAGATCGGTGGGCTGCATCAGCTCGTAGGGCAGCGAACTGGGGGTGATCAGCATGCCGCCGGGGATGCGCACCGAGAGGTTTCCCGAGGTGCCCTGGTTGATGCCGCTGCTCTGCATGCGGCGCGCCACCGTTACCAACTGCTGGCGCAACTCCTGTTCGCTCATCGCCATCACGAGTCGGTGTAGAGGCTGCGCAGGCCCGCCTCACTGGCCGGCGCCACACCGCGTTCGGTGATCAGGGCGCTCACCAGCCGCGCCGGGGTGACATCAAAGGCAGGGTTGAAGCCGGCGCTGCCATCGGGCGTGAGCTGCACCTGGCTCACCGCGCCATCGGCGCCGCGCCCCTGGATGTGGGTCACCTCGCTGGCGCTGCGGGCCTCGATCGGGATCTCGGCCACGCCGTCGTCGATCGTCCAGTCGATCGTGGAGGCGGGAAGGGCCACATAAAAGGGCACGTTGTTGTCGTGGGCGGCGAGGGCCTTGAGGTAGGTGCCGATCTTGTTGCACACATCGCCGCGGCGGGTGGTGCGGTCGGTGCCCACGATCACCGCATCCACCTGGCCGTGCTGCATCAGGTGGCCGCCGGCGTTATCCACAATCACGGTGTGGGGCACGCCCTCCCGCCCCAGCTCATAGGCGGTGAGCGAGGCGCCCTGGTTGCGAGGGCGGGTTTCATCCACCCACACATGGATGTTGAGGCCGGCGCGGTGGGCCTTGTAGATGGGGGCGAGGGCCGTGCCCCAGTCCACCGTGGCCAGCCAGCCGGCGTTGCAGTGGGTGAGCACGTTGAACGGCTGCCCCTGGCGCTCCGCCGGCCGCGCCGCCGCCAGCTCCTGAAAGATGCGCAGGCCGTGCTCGCCGATCGCTTCGCACATGGCCACGTCTTCATCGGCGATCGCCGCGGCCTCGGCCTTAGCCGCCTCGGCCCGCTGGGGCGGCGGCAGGGGCGCCACGCGATCGCGCACCCGCTGCAGCGCCCAGCGCAGGTTCACCGCCGTGGGCCGGGTGGCGTTGAGCTGCTCAAACGCCGCTGCCAGCGCGGCATCACCAGGGTCGGCCTGCAAGGCCAACATCAGCCCATAGGCCCCCGTCACCCCGATCAGCGGCGCACCCCGCACCACCATCGTGCGGATCGCCTCGGCCGCTTCATCGCAGCTGCGCAGCGTGCGGGTGGTGAAGCGATGCGGCAGCTGGATCTGATCGATCACCCCGATCGAGCCACCATCCGGCTCCAGCCAGATGGTGCGCCAGGCCTTGCCGTCGATCTTCATGGGGGTGCGCTGCCGGGGCCAATGCCCCATGCTGCCGCCCGACCGGAACGCTCAGGCGCGATCAATCCGCCGGTAGCCGAACCAATCCGGCACCTGGGGCTGGCTCCAACCCTCCGGATGGGGGCTGAGCTGCACATGCCAGCGCACACCGTTGAGCAGCTCCAGCTGCTCGAGGGCCAAGCAATCGTCCACGGCGCAGAGGTCGTCTTTGTGCTGCTGCAGGGCGCCCTGCAGCCATTGGCGCTTGGCGGCCGCCTTGGCCCCCTGGGAGGAGCGGGCCACCACCAAACCAAACTGGTGCAACTCCGCCAGCGCATCAGGGCGGTAGGCGCCCAGATTCACGAACCACAACCGCTCGGGCCTGGGCGCGGCCGGCTCGCGGCCGAGGCTCACCGCCCAGCCATCGATCGCCCGCACCGCCATATAGCTGTCCAGGTGCAGGCCCTCACGCCTCCCGAACCACTGGCGCCGCAGCTCCGGGAGGGTGTCGTCGATGCAGCCGCCCGCCACAAAGCGCACGTCGTGCAGCTCGATGTGACTGGTGGCGGTGCGGCCGCCCAACACCGCCAGATACAGCAGGGGGTTGGGCCACTCCAACGCTGGTCTGGATCTGGGATCGCCGCCAGCATCCCACCAGAGAGCGGGTGCGCGGTTCGATGACAAGCGCTGCTGTGGATGTGCTGATCGTGGGGGCCGGCCTCTCCGGGCTGGTGGCCGCCCGCCGCCTCCAGCGCCAGGGGCTGAGCGTGCAGGTTTTGGAAGCCCGAACGCGCATCGGCGGGCGCATGGTGAGCCACACCCTGGGCGATGGCGCCGTGGTGGACCTGGGCGGCCAGTGGGGGGGCACAACCCATCACCGCTTTGCTGCGCTGCTGAGTGAGCTGGGCATCAGCCGCACCACCAGCTACTACGCGGGAGACGGGATCTGGTGCTGGCCTCTCAACCGGAGGCGCAGCGCCGGGCCTGGATCCTGCAGGACCTCGCCACCTACTGGGCCCCCGAGGCGGCCGAACCGCTGGAGCTGGTGGTGCAAGTCTGGAACACCGAGCCCTTTAGCGGCGGCGGCTTCACCAGCTTCCTGGCCCCGGGCTGCTGGAGCAGCCATGCCCGCCTGGCGGCCGGCAGCGATGGCGGACCAGGCCCAGCCCACCACGGGCGGGTGTTCTGGGCGGGCAGCGAGGCATCCCCCCGCTGGCCCGGCTACTTCGAAGGCGCGATCGAAGCCGGTGAACGGGCCGCCCGTGCAACCGCTTAGCTGCTGGGGCCAGACGGCACGAACAACCACACGTCAGGCTGGGATGAGCCGGTGGATTGAGGCGAGCGCAGCGTGGACTTGTTCGAGCGGCAATGGAGCTCCTACCGGGCCGTGGTGGAGCAGGACCCGATGGAGCACCGCGCCGCGGCGATGGCGGTGTTAGCGCCGGCCTAGCTGTGTTCGCGCAGGAAGCTGATCGAGCCCTGGAGCTCGTCGGCGAAGCGATCGATCTCCTCGAGGGTGGTGGTGAAGCTGAGGCTGGCCCGCGCTGAGGCGCTCAGGCCGTAGTGGCGATGCAGCGGCTGGGTGCAGTGATGGCCGCTGCGGATGCAGATCCCGGCTGAATCCAGCAGCGCTGAGATGTCGTTGGCGTGCACGCCCTCCACGTGGAAGGCCGCCAACGCAGCGCGATCGGGCTGCTGCCCCGGCGTGGGGCCAAGGATGCGCAACCCATCCACCGCTTGCAGCCGCGCAAACAGATGCCGGGTGAGGTGCTGCTCCCAGGCGTGGATGCGCTCCATCCCGATCGCCTGGAGGTAGTCGATGGCAGCGCCCATGCCGATGGCCTCGCCGATGGCCGGCGTGCCGGCTTCAAATTTGTGGGGCAGCCCGGCCCAGGTGCTGTGGTCGAGGTAAACGTCCTGGATCATTTCGCCGCCCCCCAGGAACGGAGGCATCGCCTCCAGCAACGCCTCGCGGCCCCAGAGGAAACCCATTCCGGTGGGCCCGCACAGCTTGTGGGAGCTGCCCACCAGAAAATCAGCGCCCAGCTGGCGCACGTTCACCGGTAGATGCGGCAGGCTCTGACAGGCATCCACCAACACCAGCGCGCCGGCGGCGTGGGCCAGGGCCGCCACCGCGGCGATCGGGTTGAGGCACCCAAGGGTGTTGCTCACCTGCACCAGGCTCACCAGCCGGGTGCGCTCGCTGATCTTGCTGCGCAGGTCGTCGAGATCCAGCTCACCGCTCGCGCTGAGGCCGGCGTGGCGCAGCACGCAGCCGGTGCGATCGGCCAACAGCTGCCAGGGCACCAGGTTGCTGTGGTGCTCCATCACCGTGAGCAGCACCTCATCGCCGGGGCGCAGGTTGGCTTCCCCCCAGCTGCGGGCCACCAGATTGATCGCCTCGCTGGCGTTGCGGGTGAACACGATCTCGTTGGGGCTGCTCGCGCCCACAAAGGCCGCCGCCTTGGCGCGTGCCCCTTCAAAACCCTCGGTGGCGCGGGCGCTCAACTGGTGGGCGCCGCGGTGCACGTTGGCGTTGTCGTGGTCGTAGTAGTGCTGGAGCGCCTCGAGCACCTGGCGCGGCTTCTGGCTGGTGGCGGCGTGATCGAGATAGATCAGCGGCTGCCCCAGGCAAGCGGTCTGCGCCAGCAGCGGGAAATCGGGTCGGGTGAGCGCCGCCAGATCGTCGGGCTGCGCCACAACACCCATGGGTGGTGCGGAGAGAGTGGTGGTCATGCCCGCGCCTCCAGCAAACGCTCCAGCGGGCACCAGGCGCGAGCCGCGGCGGGCAGATCCCGCAGCACCTCCTCGCAGAAGGCACGCTGCAGCAGGCCAGCCGCCTGGTCGGCGCCGATGCCGCGGCTCTGCAGATAGAAGAGCTCATCGGTTTGCAGGCTGCTCACCGTGGCGCCATGGGCGCACTTCACGTCGTCGGCCACGATCTCCAGCTCCGGCTTGGTGTCGATCCTGGCGCGATCGGAGAGCAAGAGGGTGCGGCTGAGCTGGGCGGCGTTGGTGCGTTGGGCCTCCCGGGGCACGCGCACGGCACCGTTGAACACACTGCGGCCCTGACCAGCCGCCACGGCCTTGTGCAGCTGATCCAGCTGCCCTTCCGGGCCTCGAAACTCCAGCTGGCTGTGGGTGTCGGCAATCTGCTGACCATCCACCACCTGCAGGCCCCGCAGGATGGTGTGGGCACCCCCATCCACCTGCACCACCCGCGGCTCCAGGCGCGCCAGACCCCAACCGGCCACCACCTGGCTCAGGCTCACCTGGCTTTCCGGTTCCTGCTCGATGGCCAGGTGGGCCAACAGCGCCGCATCGGAGCGCCCGAAGGCCACGAGTCCGTGCTGCAGGCGGGCACTGCGGGCCAGATGCACCTCCACCACCAGGCTGTGCAACCCGGCCGCCTCGGCACTCACCAGCTGCGAGAGATCGAGCTCGGCCTTCTCTTCCAGCAGCAGCAACAGCCGCAAGGGCTGCAAGCCCTCACCCGCTGCGCTGATCAACTCAAGGTTCACCCGCTGGCGACTGGCCACCCGTAGGGCGAGCACCCGCTCCGCACAGGCCTGGTTGAGCTCCACAGGCCAGTGCTGCTCACAGCCTGTGGCCGCCAGGGTGTGGCCTAACCCCTGGGCGAGGTCGGTGGGTGTGAGCGCCTGCAAACCAGCCGGCAGCTCCACACCCTGCAGGGGATCTTCCCGGCCGTTCCAGTGCAGCCGCAGCGCACCGGGCTGGGGGGCCGGAAGCGGCCGCTCAACCGCTGCCGCCACGGACGCAACCGGCAGCTGGGCCAGAAGCGAGAGATCGGTGAACCGCCACTCCTCAGCGCGCGCGGCAGGCAAGGGTGTGCGGGCCAGAGCGGCACGGCCGCGCTGTTGCACCGGCCCCAGCTCACCAGCGGGAGCCGGCAACGCCGCCAGCCAGGGCTCCACCCAGAGCTGCCGGGTGCTGGTGCTGGCGACCATCAGGCCACCTCCGCCGCCAAGGCGGCCAGCTCCTGATCCACCCAGTCATAGCCGCGCTGCTCGAGCTCGAGGGCCAGCTCTTTGCCGCCGGTACGCAGGATCCGGCCTGCGGCCATCACGTGCACGTAGTCGGGGGTGATCGCATCCAGCAGGCGCTGGTAGTGAGTGATCAGCAGCGTGGCGTTATCGGCATTGGCGAGCTGATTCACACCGCCGGCCACGATGCGCAGCGCATCGATATCGAGGCCTGAATCGGTTTCATCGAGGATCGCCACCAGAGGCTCTAGCAGCGCCATCTGGAGGATCTCGTTGCGCTTTTTCTCGCCGCCGCTGAAGCCCTCGTTCACGGAACGATCCAGGAAGGCAGGATCCATCTGCACCACCTTCAGCCGCTCGCGCACCAGATCTTCGAAGGCAAAGGTGTCGAGCTCCTCGTGGCCCTGCTCGGTGCGGCGGGCATTGGTGGCCACCCGCAGGAATTCGAGGTTGCTCACCCCGGGGATTTCCACTGGATATTGGAAGCCGAGGAACACCCCGATCCGAGCCCGCTGCTCAGGATCAAGCTCGAGCAGGTTGTCGCCCCGGTAGGTCACGCTGCCGCCGGTAACGGTGTAAGCAGGGTGACCGGCCAACACTTTGGAGAGCGTGCTCTTGCCGCTGCCATTGCGGCCCATCACCGCATGGATCTCGCCGGCACGAATGGTGAGATTCACGCCCTTGAGGATCGCCTTGTCCTCCACCCGGGCGTGCAGATCCCGGATCTCAAGCAGAACGGGGGCGTCGGGGCGAATCACGGTGTTGGCGAAAAAGAACGACAGCGAGAAGCAGAGGAAATGGCGCCCTGGGCTCAGCCCACGGAACCCTCCAACTTGAGGGCGAGCAGCTTGTCGGCTTCAGCCGCGAATTCCATCGGCAGCTGATTGAACACATCGCGGCAGAAACCGCTCACCATCATCGAAACAGCCTCTTCAAAACCGATGCCTCGGCTCTGGAGGTAGAAGAGCTGATCTTCGGAGATGCGGCAAGTGCTGGCCTCATGCTCCACCGAAGCCTGGGGCTGCTGGGAGCGGATATAGGGGTAGGTGTTGGCGGCGGCCTGATCGCCGATCAACATCGAATCGCACTGGCTGTAGTTGCGGGCGCCCACGGCTTTCGGGCCGATCTGCACCAAGCCTCGGTAGCTGTTGGCGGAGCGACCGGCGCTGATGCCCTTGCTCACGATCGTGGAGCGGGTGCGGGGCCCCACGTGAATCATTTTGGTGCCCGTATCAGCCTGCTGCTTGTTGTTGGTGAGCGCCACGGAATAAAACTCACCCACGGAATCCGCCCCCTGCAGCACGCAGCTCGGATACTTCCAGGTGATGGCTGAACCGGTTTCCACCTGGGTCCAGCTGATCTTGCTGCGATCGCCGCGGCACTGGCCACGCTTGGTCACGAAGTTGTAGATCCCACCCACACCGTTTTCATCACCGGCATACCAGTTTTGAACCGTTGAATATTTGATCGAGGCATCCTCGAGCACCACCAGTTCCACCACAGCGGCGTGCAGCTGATTGGTGTCGAACATCGGCGCGGTGCAACCCTCGAGATAGCTCACCGAAGCGCCTTGCTCCGCCACGATCAGAGTGCGCTCGAACTGGCCGGTGTCGCCGGAGTTGATCCGGAAATAGGTGGAGAGCTCCATCGGACACTCCACACCCTTCGGGATGAACACGAAGGAGCCGTCGCTGAACACCGCGGAATTGAGCGCCGCGAAATAGTTGTCGTTGCTCGGCACCACCGTGCCCAGATAACGCTCAATCAGCTCCGGGTGATCCTTCACCGCTTCACTGATCGAGCAGAAGATCACACCGTGCTCAGCGAGCTTCTCCTTGTAGGTAGTGGCAATCGACACGCTGTCGAACACCGCATCCACCGCCACATTGGAGAGGCGCTTCTGCTCGCTCAGCGGAATACCGAGCTTGTCGAAAGTTTCCAGCAGCTTGGGGTCCACCTCATCGAGGCTGGCCTTCTTCTGTTGCTGCTTGGGAGCGGCGTAATAAACAACATCTTGGTAGTCGATCGGCGGGTAGCCGAGCGCAGCCCAATCGGGCTCCTGCATCTGGAGCCACTGCCGATAGGCCCGCAGCCGAAACTCCAGCAGAAAGGCCGGCTCCTCCTTCTTGCTGGAGATCAGCCGCACCACATCCTCGCTGAGGCCTTTGGCGATCTTTTCAGTTTCGATATCGGTGACGAAGCCGTATTTGTACGGCTGACTCACCAAATCACCAACGGCCTGCGAGCTGCTCATCAATGCAACCTCAACCGGCCGTGAGGGTTTTCACCTCGTCGAGCGAGATGGTTTGCTTCTCGCCGCGGAACGGGTTGTCTTCCGTGAGGAACAGCATGCAGTGGCACTCCTTGCGCTCACGCATCGGCACACAGGGGCAGTTCCAGAAGGCCTGAGCCACTTCCGCTTGCTTGTCTTCGTAGTGGCGGCAGGGACAGAGGGCGCCGCCCAGCTCGTCTTTGTGGCGCGCCAGCCCTTCCAGCACCACGGCGGTGACGCTCGGGTCGCTGCAGAAATAGGTGCCCGTGCGCTGCGCGTAGGTTTCCGCAAACTTGCGGATCACCTCAAGACTGTCGCTGGCTGAAGGGGCAGGAGCTGCAGACATGGGCGCAGGGGCGGATCGGAGTGAACGAGGTGAACCCAGGCTGGTTACGAAACGCAAGTGTTTCGCAAGTTGACCCTAAAGCACGCCTGCATCACTCGGGTGAGGGGACATTGTGGCGTGTGGTGGAGCGCCCATCGCTCGCCATTGCCTAAACAGCCGTGGCATGGTGTGGATGCACTCCTTCGGCCATGAGCGCCACCCAGGCACCCACGCGTGAAGCCGCGCTCACCTTGATGTTGCGTCAAGGCGAAGCCACCGCAGCTCAGCTGGCTGAATCGCTGTGCGTGTCGGTGCAGGTGATGCGGCGCCACCTGCGGGCCCTGGAAGAAGACGGTCTGGTGGAGGCCAGCCCCAGCACCGATGGCCCCGGCCGCCCCTCCAATCGCTGGCGCCTCACCGGCGCGGGCCGCCGCCAGTTCCCCAACGGCAGCGAACACTTTGCGCTGGGGCTGCTGAGCTCCATGGCCACCAGCCTGCCCACCGAGATGGTGGAACAGCTGCTGCAGCGCCAGGCGGCGGAGAAGGCCACCGACTACCGCCAGCAACTGGGCGACGGCAACCTGCAGCAACGGCTGGAGCGCCTCGTGGAACTGCGCCGCCGCGAGGGCTACATGGCGGAGTTCCAGCCCAACCCCGACGGCGCCGGCTGGGTGATTAGCGAATTCCACTGCTCGGTGATGAAGATCGCTGAGCAATTCCCTTGTGTGTGTGATCAGGAGTTGCAGCTGATCCGGCACACCTTCCCCGATTGCCAGGTGGAGCGTGTGCACTGGCTGCTCGACGGTGGCCACGCCTGTGGCTTCCTGCTCCAACCGTGCTGAGCACACAAGACCTGCAGGAACTCGAAAGCACACTGCTGCCCGCGCTGGAGCGCCACCACCTGCGCCTGCTTGCCCACAGCCTGCGCTGCCTGCAGCAGGCCGCCGCCGGCAGCGACACCCTGCCCGCCCAGGCCGGGCTGCTGGCCTGGGCCCGTCAACAGCCCAACCTGGCGGTGGATCCCACCTTTATTCCTGTGCTGGTGGATCAGCTGGGCAAAGCGGCCCTGCAATTGCAGGAGATCGGCTCAGCGGTGGGCAAGCCGGCCCTGCGCCTGGAGATCGCTGATCTGGTGGGCTGGGGGCAACAGCAGGCCGATCAACGCCTGGCCGATGCGGCGACCTCAGATCCGCTCACACCACCACACAGCTAACGCCCGCCAGCGCGAGCAGGGCTGCCAGCCAACCGCGCCAGCCGGGGCGGTCGCCCTCCCAAGCCGCCACAGGCATCGCCAGCACCGGCGCCGTGGCCAGCAGCGCCACCGCCAGGCCGCCGGGCAACCGCTGCAGCGCCGTTTGTTGCAGGGCGATCCCGGCGGTGGTGCCCAACAGCGTGGCCAACAAGGCCAGGGGCCAGCGACGCCGGGCAGGCCGCGGTCCCGACGGAGCCCGGGGCAGGCTGAGCAGCAGCGGCAGCAGCATCACCGCCGCCGCCAGCAGCCGCACCAGGGCCGACTGCAACGGATCGATGGCCAGATCGCGCAGGGCTGCGCGCGACAACAACGCCCCTGCGCTGCCGCAGAGCAGAGCCCCCAGGGCCAGGGCCACACCCTGCAGCTGCCGCCGGGTCTGCGCCCCTCCCGCCTGGTCGCGCATGGCCACCAGCAACAAGGCCGCCGTGATCAACGCCAACCCCAACCAATCGAGGGCGGCGGGGCGCTCCGCCAGCCACACCATGCCGGCCACGGCCGTCACCGCCGGACCGCCGGCATCGAGGGTGAGGGTGCGGCGGGTTCCCAGACGCCGCAAGGCCGCGAAATAGAGGCTGTCGCCGCAGGCAATGCCGAGCACCCCGCTGAGCACCAGCAGCAACAACGGCTGCGGCGCTGCCGGCCAGGGCCGGCCCCACACCAGGGGCAGCAGCAACGAAGCAGCCAACAGATTTTTGAGCAGATTCAGCTGCCCGGCCGAGAGCGAGGTGGGCAGTGCCCGCCAGAGTCCGGAGGCGAGGGTCCAGCAGAGGGCGGCGGCCAGGGCAGCCAGGACGCCGATCAGCACCACTCAATAGCGGGGTTGGCTTGCGATCATCGCTGCAACCGCGCCGCCGCTGTGACCCTCGCCATCGACAACGCCCTCAGCTTCTTTCAGCTGAGCTGCGGCCGCTGGCGCTCGCAGCGCAGCGTGCATCACCTGCTGCATCGGCGGGCCGAGGCGGGTGGATCGCTGATCGTGGTGGAGGAGCTCAGCCCTAGCGATCAGCGCCTCATCGAGCTAGCGCAGCTGCACGGCCAGGATCCCGACGGCCTGGTGGGCGGCTGCTGGGTGCGCTGGAGCGCCTCGATGGCCTGGGACAAAGCCGGCGAAGACCACACGGGCGAGAGCGTGATCGGTCTGATCCCCACCGATGAGCACGGCCGCGAAGGGATCCTGCTGCGGGATCTGGGCTACGCCGAAAAAGCGCCGGCCAGCTCACGCTTCTGCATGGACGAGCGCGATGGGCTGCTGCTGAACACCGACTACGAAACGATGAGCGTGTGGGAGCGCTTCGCCTTCGCCGGCCCCAACATCCGCGTGCGCAGCAGCACCGTGGAGGGGCTCTCCAACAACGCCTCCTTCTGCATCGAGACCCGCTGCGACGACAGCAGCGAGACCCGACCCGGAGCCAGCACCGACGCCCAGGCCAACGCCATGGCAACCCCGGCCCTGTCGCTGCTGGGCTGGTGATCCGGCTTGGTGGCGAACGTTACGGACTGTGAGTCCTGACTGAGGCCGCTCAATGGAGCCCGAACAGCACTTCTACGATCAGCCACGACGGATGCCGAAGTTCGAGTGGCCCTTCCCCTCCTGAAGTACGCGCCCACAACGCAGAACTCGCGTGTGGATCCCCTTCGCGTGGGCTCGGACGAGGATCCCAAAGCCGCGTCCATGGACAAGGCAATGGATCGCGAAGATCAGAACTTCGTGATGGAAGCGGCTTACCGCCAGATCTTCTTCCACGCCTTCAAGGTCGACCGCGACCGCACCCTGGAGTCACAGCTGCGCAACGGTCAGATCACAGTGCGCGATTTCATTCGCTCCCTCTGCCTGTCGGACACCTTCAACCGCAGCTTCTACACCCTCAACAGCAACTACAAGGTGGCTCGCCACCTGGTGGAAAAGCTGCTGGGCCGCAAGACCCATGGCAAGTCGGAGGAGATTGCCTGGTCTGCCGTGCTGATGACCCGTGGGGTTAAGGGCATGGTTGACGACATCCTCGACAGCGAGGAGTACCTCAACGCCTTCGGTTACGACACCGTTCCTTACCACCGCAACCGGGTGGTGGGCAGCCGTGATCTGGGTGAAACCCCTTTCAACATCACCAGCCCCCGCTACGACGCCTACTACCGCGGCGTCCTGGGCTTCCCCCAGATTGTGTACACCGGCACGGCCCGCAAGCTGCCCGAGCGCTCCCTCCAGCGCCGCGGCGGCTTCCCGCAGGACTACATGCCCTGGGTACGCACACTGCCTGCTCTGCGTGGCGCCAGTGCCGCCGGCAGCGCCGATATCGATTACCTGGCCAAGGTGCCCTACCGCAGCATCGGCCGCTGATCGCAGGGCCATCAAGCTCTTTGGATAGGCGGGGGGCAACCCCTGCTTTTTTGTGCCCAGGCCACAGCCGCGAAGCCGGTCTTGGGATGCTGACTGCGGGATCAAAGACCGGGGCAGACCTGTGAAAGTTGGCCAGACTGATCCCAAACACAATCCGGAGGACCTGTGAGTCAGACCCTGTCATCGCTGGCCCGGATGACCTTGCGCCAATTGCGCCAGGTGGCGAGCGAGCTGGGTGTGACGCTCTACAGCCGCAAAACCAAAGACGAACTGGTGAGTGCGATCGGCGAGCGCCAGGCCGATCTCTCCAGCCTTGAGCAGGAACACGCCCCCTCGCGCAACACCGAAGACACCCGGGTGGTGTTTCTGCCGCGCGATCCCCAGTGGGCCTACGTGTTCTGGGAGATCAGCGAACAGGATCGTCAGCAGGCCTTCAAGGCCGGCGCCAGCCAGCTGTGCCTGCGCGTCGCCGACGTGACGGGGATGCAGAACGGCGGCAGCCACCCCCACACCCTGCAAGAGGTGCCGGTGGATAGCCATGCAACGGAGTGGTATCTCCCCGTTCCCCTCAGCGATCGCGACTACCGCGTGGAACTCGGCTACCGCGTGGGCGGTGGTGGGGGCTGGATCTCTCTGGCCTTCTCCTCGGTGGCACGGGTGCCCGCCCTGCATCCGAGCGAGCAGATCCTCGATCAGTTCGTGCCCTTCTCGCTCGACACACCGCCCACCACGATCACGCCGCAAACGCTGCCCAGCAGCGACAACGGCCTGCACGAGCGCCTCTATCAAACCGCCACGCTGGGGGCCCGCCGCCTCGGCCGCGGCTCCGAAACGTTCCATGAGCTGGAGGAGGGCAGCGGCGCGGGGCTCAATGCCTCCGGTGCCGGCGTTTGGGCCAGCGGCCGCAGTGAATCGGGCTCGGGTGTGGTGGCACCTCGCCAGCGCTCCTTCTGGCTGGTCGCCGATGCCGAGCTGATCGTCTACGGCGCCACCGACCCCTCAGCGCGGTTGAGCATCGGCGGTGAAGAGGTGCCCCTCTCCAGCGATGGCACCTTCCGGGTGCAGGTGCCCTTCCGCGATGGCCAGCAGGTGTATGCCATCGAGGCCGTGGCCGTCGATGGCGAACAGAAGCGCAACATCACGCTCGATTTCGAACGCAGCACCCCCGAAGACAACAGCAACCCCAGTGACCAGGCTGTAGCCGAATGGTTCTGAAGCCGCTGCGATGAAAGCCCTGGTTGCCCTCACTCCGATCACCGGCGCGGTGGTGCTGCCGCTGCTGGTGTGTGTGTTGATGGCAAAGGTGGGCATCGGCGCCGGCGTGCTCGCCGCCGTGGTGATCAGCAGCCTGTGGTTTGTGGCGATGCTGCTCACCTCCGAACTGCCGGAACACGGCTGAACCAGCCCCCGGCGGGGAACGCTGAGCGGAGCGAGATCTGCTCCCCATGGCCCAGCGCCGTGCACCGCTCAGCGGCCTGCCCCTGCTGCTCACGCTGGCCCTGCAGGGGTGTGGCGTCAGCCCTGGCCAACTGTTGGGGCGTGGCTCGGCGCCTCTGCCGCTGCCCCCCGGCATCACTGGGGCCTTCAACCACCGGGAGGGCAGTCACTACCGCAGCCCGATCAACCGCCAGAACCGCGCCGGCGACAACCTCGAGGCTCTGCTGATCGAAGCCATCCAGCAGGCGAAGCGGGAAATCCTGGTGGCGGTGCAGGAGCTCTCCCTGCCTGAAATCGCCACGGCGCTGGCGGAACAGCACCGGCGTGGCGTGAAGGTGCAGGTGGTGCTGGAGAACAGCTACAGCACGCCCTGGAGCGAACAGCACGACGCTGGCCTGAGCCCGCATCTGCGCCAACGCCGCCAACAGCTGATGGCCCTGGCCGACCGCAATGGCGATGGCCAGCTGAGCCAGGAGGAACAGCAGCAAGGGGATGCGGTCGCGATCCTGCGACGCGCCGGCGTGCCACTGATCGACGACACCGCCGATGGCAGCAAGGGCAGCGGCCTGATGCATTCGAAGTATCTGGTGGTGGATCGCAGCGTGGTGGTCACCGGCTCCGCCAACTTCACGGCCTCCTGCATCCACGGCGATCCCGGCGCCCCCCAGAGCCGCGGCAACGTGAACCATCTGCTGCGCTTCAACAGCGCCGCGCTGGCTGGCCTGTTCGCAGACGATTTCGAACGGATGTGGGGGGATGGCCCCGGTGGCGCCACCGACAGCCGCTTCGGCCTGGCCAAACAGTCCGGACCTGCCACCACGGTGCTGGTGGGGCCAACACGGGTGCAGGTGCTGTTCGCGCCCCAGTCGCCCAGCGATCCTGATCACGGTCTGGCGCTGATCGCCTCCACCCTGGCTGGAGCAAAGCAGCAGGTGGATCTGGCCTTGTTTGTGTTCTCAGCCCAGTCGATCACGGTCACACTCAAAGCGCTGCAAGACCACGGCGTGCATCTACGGGTGCTGGGTGATCCTGGTTTCGCCAGCCGCTCCTTCTCGGAGCTGCTCGACCTCTGGGGCGTCTCCCTCGCCGATCGCCACTGCAAGCTCGAAGCCCACAACCAACCCCTGCAGCAAGCCGCAGAAGGAATCGGCAGCCCCCGCCTGTCGCGCGGCGACAAATTGCACCACAAGTTCGCCGTGATCGACAACCGCACCGTGATCACAGGGAGCTTCAACTGGAGCCCCTCCGCTGCGCATAAGAACGATGAGGTGCTGCTGGTGATCGACTCACCCCTGCTGGCGGCGCACTTCAGCCGCGAGATGGATCGTCTCTGGAAGGGGGCGGAGCTGGGGATCACGGAACGGCTCAACCGCAAGCTGGCGGCGAATCGGAGACGATGCGGGAGTGGGGTGGAGCGGATGGCACCCAAGCAGGAGTCATTTCGTGGTGGATCACCGTCAGCGCCCGTAGGGTGAGCGCCTGATTGCCCAGAACCAAAGCCAGCGTGGCTGCTTGAAGCTGCCTTGAACGTCAACCAGTCGCCCCTGTTGATCCTGCTGCCGTGGAGCGTGTTTGCGCTGGCAGCCGGCCTGAAGGCCTGGCAGCTCGGCCGCTGGCTGAGGAAGCCGCTGGCAGCCATGCCCAACAGCACCGAAGCCGTTCGGGCATCGCTCGAACGCCTCTGGCAGCGGCAAGGCAACGCATCATGAGCGGTGCTCAACCAGCAACGGCGGCACTGGAGCAAGCCGCCCTGCAACAGATCCGCAACGGCGATCTTGCTGCTGCAACCGAGCTCTACCAGCAAGCGATTCGGCAGGGCGGCGCCAGTGCAGCAGCTTGCAGCAATCTGGCGGCGCTGGAGCTCAAGGCGGGACGCGTCGACGAGGCCATTGCGCTGTTGCAACAGGCCCTGCAGCTCGCTCCCCACAACGCCGAAGCATGGCTCAACCTCGGCACGGCGCAGCATGCGCTGCAGCAGCTCGAACCGGCCATGGAGAGCTTCCGCCGCGCTGCCACGCTCAAGCCGGGGCTAACCAAAGCGCACGCCAACCTGGGCCATGCCTACCTGGCGGCGGATCAACCCCAGCACGCCCTGGAGTCTTACGACCTTGCTCTGCAGCAACAACCGCTCTATCCCGAGGTGCTGTCGGGGCGTGGCGTAGCCCTACGCCAACTGGGTCGATTGAACGAGTCGATCGAGAGCCTGCAACAAGCCCTCATGCAGAGGGCCCAAGCGCCTGATCTACTCAACAATCTGGGCCTGAGCCTCCAAGCTGCCGGGCGAAGGAAAGAGGCACTGGGCTGTTTTGAACAGGCGTTGGCGCTCAGCCCAGAGCAAGCAGAACTGCACTCGAATCTCGGCTTGCTCTGGATGGAGCAGGGACAGATTCAGCAGGCGGCCGAGTGCTTTCGACGGGCGCTGCAGCTCAACCCCCTCTACCCCGAAGCACATCGGCATCTCATCTACTGCGTGGATGGGCGCGTTGAGCACGAGCCGGAACAGCAGGCACTGGCAAGCCTCGAGGCGCTTGAGGATCACCCCAAGCGCTATCACCTGCACTTCACCATCGCCAAATACAAACTCGACCGGCAGGACCCGGAGGCAGCAGCCTGGTTTTGCGAGGCCAATCGCATCCGCTGTGAACAACTAGCAGGCCGCTGGATGCTGCCTCAAGCCAACGACCTGCTGAATCTCAACCGCAGCGTGTTGGAGCAGGGCAATGAATGCTCAGGGTCGGCCGATTACAACGCGGACGACGCTTCCGCAGATCCAACGCTGGTGTTCATCGTGGGCTTGCCGCGTTCAGGCTCCACCCTGGTGGAAACGATCCTCAGCCAGAACAGCACCCTGCTCGATCTCGGCGAGGTGAACCATCTGCACAGGGCCCTGCAACACAGCCACGCGATTGCAGCGATTCGGACGCACTATCTCAAGTCCGCCTACTCCCACCCCAGCTATACGCCGGCCATCCAGGCCATCAGCGACAAGTTCCTCTACAACTTCGCCTATTGCCAGATCCTGGCTACCGCGTTCCCAAGTTGCCGCATCCTGCATGTCTATCGCAACCCGATGGACAACATCTGGTCGACCTTCACCAATCACTTCACGAGCAGCAACGAGTGGAGCTACAACCTCGAGCAATCGGTGGCCTTTTACCACCTCTATCGCGAGGTGATGGCAGCCCATGAACAAGCCATGCCCGGCCGGTTGCAGCACATCAATTACGACCGTTTAACCCGCGCGCCAGAACGCGAGGTGCCCGCATTGATTGCGGCCTGTGGCTTCCCCTGGCACGACGCCTACCTACATCCCGAGCAGAGCCAGCGGGTGATTCACACCGCCAGCGTTGTGCAGGCTCGAGCACCGATCAGCAGCCGATCCGTGGGCCGTTGGTTGCACTACCGCGAGCTGCTTGAGCCCTACGCCAAGCAACTGGAGGAGCTGGGGTACAGCACAGCCATCGAACCCGTTGCATGATGAGCCGATCCAGGCAGTTGTGATGCACACCCTTCGGGACCTGCGAACACCTCTGATCGCGGCCGCAACCGCGCTGGCGGCGCTCACAGCATCGGGCGCCAGCCAGGCTTCGCCCGATGCGGCCTTCCCCAGCCAGGACACGCTGCGGGAGATGAAGTTGACCGCGTTGGCCTGCGCGCGGGAGAACACCGCCGAGAGCTGCACCAAAGCCAAACAGCTGGGTGATCCGCTGCTCGACCACCCACGACTGCCCACGAAGTGCAAAGACCTGATCTGGCAGCTGCTCAGCAAGGCCACCCCCGCTGCCACCAACAGCTACAGCCGGCGGCAGGAGATCGCGGATCCGGCGGAACGGCTGCTGCTCGTCTGCCGCAGCAGCGAGAAACCGGAAGCATCGGCCACACCAGCCACCCCGCCCGGCCGAGGCGGCATCAATTTGGGTGGCCCACCCCGCTGAGCGGCGTTCACCGCAGCGAGAGCAGCGCTCAGGGCGACTAACTTGGTGCCCCCAAGGCAGCTCTCGATGACCAGCGGCGTGCAGCAGATCCGCTTGGATCAGCCTTTCAGCGATCAGAAGCCCGGCACCTCGGGACTGCGCAAAAGCAGTCGCCAGTTCGAAACGCCCCACTACCTCGAGAGCTTCATCGAGGCGATCCTGTGCACGGTGCCTGGCGTGCAAGGCGGCACCTTGGTGGTGGGCGGCGACGGTCGCTACGGCAACCGCCGCGCCATTGCCGTGATCGCCCGCATGGCAGCGGCCCATGGCGTGGCCCGCATCGTGACCACCACCGCTGGCATCCTCTCCACCCCAGCCGCCTCCAACCTGATCCGTCAGCGGCAGGCCACGGCGGGGATCATCCTCTCCGCCAGCCACAACCCCGGCGGGCCGGACGGCGATTTCGGCGTGAAGGTGAATGGTGCCAATGGCGGGCCCGCTCCTGAATCGCTCACCGATGCGATCTACGCCTGCACGCAGCAGCTGGACGGCTACCAGATCCACGACGCCATCGACCTCAACCTCGACGCCCCTGGTGAGCAGAGCATCGGCAGCTTGCAGATCGAGGTGATCGATGGGGTCGACGACTACGTCGCCCTGATGCAGAAGCTGTTCGACTTCGACCAGATTCGCGATCTGCTGAGCCACAACTTCCCGATCGCCTTCGACGCGATGCACGCCGTGACCGGCCCCTATGCCAAACGGCTCCTGGAGGAGCTGCTGGGGGCACCGGCGGGCAGCGTGCGCAACGGCGAGCCCCTGGAGGATTTCGGCGGCGGCCATCCCGATCCCAACCTCACCTACGCCCACGAGCTGGCCGAGCTGCTGATGGGCAGTGATGCCTACCGCTTTGGTGCCGCCTGCGACGGCGACGGCGACCGCAACATGGTCCTGGGCAACCGCTGCTTCGTGAACCCCAGCGACAGCCTTGCGGTGCTCGCCGCCAATGCCACCCTTGTGCCGGGTTACGCCGCTGGCTTAGCCGGCGTAGCCCGCTCGATGCCAACAAGCGCCGCTGCCGATGTGGTGGCGAAGGAGCTGGGCATCCCCTGCTTCGAAACACCCACCGGCTGGAAATTCTTCGGCAACCTGCTCGATGCAGGCCGCATCACCCTCTGCGGCGAAGAGAGCTTCGGCACCGGCAGCAACCACATCCGCGAGAAGGACGGCCTCTGGGCAGTGCTGTTCTGGCTCAACATTCTGGCCAAGCGCCGTGAGCCGGTGGCTCAGATCATGGCGGAGCACTGGAGCCGTTTCGGCCGCCACTACTACTCCCGCCACGACTACGAAGCCATCGCCAGCGACGCAGCTCACGGCCTCTACAACCGCGTGAAAGAGATGCTGCCCGCGCTGGTGGGGCAGAGCTTCGCCGGGCGCACCATCGCCACTGCCGACGACTTCGCCTACACCGATCCGGTGGATGGCTCGCTCACCAGCGGTCAGGGATTACGCCTGCTGCTCGACGATGGCAGCCGTGTGGTGCTTCGCCTCTCGGGCACCGGCACGCAGGGCGCCACGCTTCGCGTGTATCTCGAAAGCTACGTGCCCCCGAGCGGCGATCTCAACCAAGATCCTCAGGCTGCCCTCGGCGACCTGATCTCGGCCATCGATGCGCTGGCGGAGATCAAAACGCGCACCGGCATGAACAAGCCCACCGTGATCACCTGATCCCACAACCAACACAACGGCAGGCAGAGATGCGCTGAGATTCAGCTTGTCTCTGCCTTGCAGGGGCCTCACGCACGCTGCAGCGAAGCCAGATAGCTGGCGTGAATGGGGCGCGTCCAATAAACGGCAAGCGGGATCGCCACCACCTCGTTGATCAACATGGTGCGGATGTAATCCACCACCTCAGTTTGGCCCTGAGCCAGCAGCCACAGCTGCACCACGAAGATCTTCACCACGCCGACCCACAAGATCACCCGCAGCCAATTCAGAGCACTGAACGACTTCCGCATCGCCACGCCAAACATCGCGATGATCACGGCGAGCGAGAGAACAATCCCTAGAGCGTGGGGCAGGATTAGCTCATCGATGCCGCGGGCTGGATACACGCGAAGGCCAGCCATGAAGATGACCAGCAAAACCACCTGGTGGACGTAGACAGCACTGGAGAACAGGCCAAAACCCCTGGGCTTTGACTGACGACGATCGGATGTCATCAAGTGGGGCCGGCGAGGGTGGGCGCTGCAGGGCTGCTGGAATCGCCGCCACGGCCGCCACCTTCACCAAACCACCGCTCCTCAAGGTTCTTGATCGCCACGTAGAACGGCGGAACCACACCCAGCGACAACACGGTGGCCACCAGCAGACCACCAAAGATCACCGTACCGAGTGACTGCTGGCTATTAGCGCCAGCCGTGGTGGCAACAACCAGGGGCAAGAAGCCGGCCAAGGATGCGATGGCGGTCATCAGGATCGGACGCATGCGCGATTCGGCTGCCGCAATCGCGGCTTCCGGAATGCTCATGCCAGCCTTCAGATGTTGCTCGGCCACCTCCACGATCAGGATGCCGTTCTTGGCCGCCAGGCCGATCAACGTCACCAGGCCCACCTGGGCATAGATGTTGAGGTCGATGGAGCGCACCGCCAAAAACACCAGGGCGCCGAGCATGGCCAGAGGCACGGTCATCAAGATGATCACCGGCGTCACATAGCTCTCGTATTGAGCCGAGAGCACCAGATACACGATCAGGATGCCCAAGGCGAACACCAACACACTGGCGCTGCCAGCGGAGAGCTGCAGGGCTGCAATGCCGGTGAAGGCAAAGCCGATGTTGTTGAAATCAAGTGTGTTGAAGATGTTCTGAATCGCCGTGAGCGCCTGACCTGAGCTCTTGCCAAGCGCCTCAGCCCCCTGCACCAGCACCGTGCGGTAGAGGTTGTAGTGGCTGATCACCGGCGGTGCGCTGGTGAGATCCGCCTCAGCAAACTCCGACACCTGCACCATCTTGCCGTCGCGGTTGCGAACGTAGTAGCTGAGAACGTCGTCGAGATTGCTGCGCTGATCCGGTTGCGATTGCACATAGATGTTGCGCACCTGACCGCTCTCGTAGGTGAGGCCTGAGTAGTTGCCACCGGCCAGCACCGCGATGGTTTGCATCGCCTGCTGAAAGTCAACGTTGAGGGCACCGAGGATGGAGCGATCAATCTTCAACCCGAATGCCGGGGCACTGGGCACAAACTGGCTGTAGAGCGTGGAAAACTCCCCAGACGCCTGACCCGTGCTCACCAACTGCTGCGCCAGGTTGCTCAGCTCCGTGAATGTGTAGGCGCCGTTGCTGAGATCGTTGAACTGGAAGTAGAAGCCACCCTGGGCGGAGAAACCGGGGATGGCCGGAGGCTGTGCAGCAACGGCAAGGCCGGTGTCGAACTTGGAGAGTTTGGCGTTGAGGCGGGCCACGATGGCAGGAGCTTTGTTGTCGCTACCCGAGCGTTCCTCAAGGGGCTTAAAGCCATAGAAGAACAACCCCTGATCAGGACTGTTGCCGTTGAAGCCGGCACCACTGATCACACTGCCGGAAACAATGTCGTCTTCTTCGCTCAGCACCTTGGCGATCTGACCGGCCACCTGCTCGGTCTGCGAGAGCGAGGCACCGTTCTGCAGCTGGAAAATGCCCAGGCCGTAGCCTTGATCCTCTTCAGGAATGAAGGCGGAGGGCAGGGCATTGAAGGCAATGGCCGTTACCACGATGCCGCTGGCCAGGCCCATCAGGATCAGGCGGCGGCGATCGATTAGCAGCTTCAGCAGATTGGCGTAGGTGCGCTCCAAACGCTGGAAGAAGTTGTTGAACCCATCGAAGATCACCGCCAGCCGGCTGCCGGCAAAGCCAAACAGCAGCACACCGAAGACGTAGGCACCAAAGCCAAAGGAGGCTGCACTGAAACGTCCAAAGGCCAGGCCGATCACAATGCCGGCGACGGTCCAGGTCCAACCCTTGGGCTTGGGCGGCTTCTCCGTTTTCAGAATCAGGCCCGCCATCATCGGGGAGAAGGTGAGAGCGTTGAAGGTGGAGATCGCAATCGCAAACGCAATCGTGAGCGCGAACTGGCGATAGATGATGCCGATGCCGCCGGGATAGAACGCCACCGGCACAAACACAGCCATCAACACCAGTGAGGTGGCAATCAGGGCTCCGATCAATTCACCCATGCAAGCCAGCGCCGCCTGGCGCGGCCGCATACCGCTTTCCAGGTTTTTAGCAACGGCCTCAATCACCACAATGGCGTCGTCCACCACAAGACCCGTGGCCAGCACCAGGCCCAGCAGGGTGAGCTGGTTGATGGAGAAGCCAAAGGCCTTGATGAACGCAAACGTGCCGACCAGGGAGATCGGAATCGCCAGGCTGGGCACCACCGTGGCTCGCCAGTCCTGCAGGAACAGGAACAGGATCACCAGCACCAACACAATCGCCAGACCGAGGGCGTCGGTCACACCGTCGACAGCCGATTCAATAAACTGACCCACGTTGTAGATCTCGGTGATCGTGATCCCGGGCGGAACCTGAGTGCGGAACTGATCCATCAGTTGCACCACAGCCTCACTCACCTGCAGAGCATTGCTCTCGGGGGTCTGATACACACCCACCGTGATCGCCGCGTGATTGGCGATGTCCACACCGGCGGTGGCAAAGGTGTTGAAGCCGTAGGAGGCTTCGCCCACATCACTCAGCCGCAGCAGGTTGCCGGCGGGCGACTTGCCCACAATCAACTGGTTGAGCTGCTCAACGGACACGAGGTTGCCGTTGTCCTCCACCAGGATCGGATAGGTGAACATCTGGTTGCCACCAGCCGGCGGACCACCCACCAGACCGCCAATGGCCACCGAGTTCTGGCTCTTCACGGCAGACACCACCTGATCGGCGGTGAGTTGGTTCGCCGTGAGCTTGACGGGATCAACAAACAGCCAGAACGCCGGATTACTGCCGCCAAACAGCGTGGCCTGCGCCACGCCTGGAATGCGCTCCAGTTGGTAGAAGAGCTGCTCGTAGATCAGACCGTTGATATAGGCACGATCAAACTGACCTTCCGTTGATCCCACCTGGTAGGCCAACAGAATCGAAGGCGTGGTTTGCAACACCGATACACCGGTGCTGCTCACCTGCGACGGCAACTGCGGCATCGCCAGTGACACGCGGTTTTGCACGTTCACCTGGTCGATATTGATATCCGTGTCTTCATCAAAGAACACGTTCACCGTGCTGGAGCCGGTGTTGGTGCTCAGCGAGGAGATATACGCCGCACCCGGCACACCATTGATCTGCTGCTCCAGCACGTTGGTCACCGCCTGCTCGGTCACCAGCGAGTTGGCGCCGCCATAGGTGGCGGTGACCTGAATCTGAGGAGGGGCAATATTGGGGAGGTTTTCAATCGGCAGGGTGGGGATCGCAATCAAGCCCACCAACACAATCAGAATGCTGCAAACGGTTGTGAGAACCGGACGCTTGATGAAATTATCAGAAAGCGACATGTCAGATCCTCAATTCGCAGCCGCGGGGCCGATCTTCACAGGCAACCCCGTTCGCAATAACGCCGTGTTGCTCACCACGATGCGCTCACCCTTCTGCAACCCGGAGAGCAAGGGGTAGCGATCCCCCTGAAGTTGACCGAGCTGAACGGGGGTTTGCACCACAATCGGGGTGGCTGGTGGCAAGGCCTCAAGTTTCTGTTTCTGGCCCTCTGTGATCGTGGTGGACGCCTTGATCTTGGGCAGCGCCTGAGCGAGGGTCACGATGCGATACACAAACGGCTGCTGCGCCTGCATCAGCACCGCATTCACCGGCACGGAAAGCTGACGGGTGCTACCCGTGACGATCCGATTTTTCACATATTGGCCGGTTTTCAGGTTGCCCTTGGCATTCGGGAAGGCCGCCTTCACCAACACCGTGTTGGGCGATGAGCTGGAGCCACTCACGCCGAAATAGGGGGAGATGAACACAATCTTGCCCTTGGCGGCCAGCGGTGGATTGGTTTGCGTTTTCAGCTCAACCGGCTGCCCCATCTTCACCCGCAGCGCCTGGGTGGCCGGCACATCCATCAGGGTCCAGAGATTGGAGTTATCCACAATCCCGGTGATCGCCTGGCCCTGCCGCACGTAATCACCAACCTTCACCGTGTCGAGATCGCCGATCTCACCACTGATCGGAGCTGTGACGTATTTATATCCAAGGGTGGCAGCATCCGCTTTCACCTGATCGCGGCTCTGGATCGCCTGCGTGACATAGAAATCACGATCACGGGTGGATACGGCACCCTGTTCGTTCAAGAAGATGTAGCGCTCTGCATTGAGGCGATCCTTGCGTGCCTCGGCCTGGGCGGCATTCAGCTGGGCCGTGGGCTGCACGTTGTCGAGCACCAGGATCGGCTGACCTGCCGACACCCGCTGGCCCTGCGACACCAGGATTTTCACAACCCTGCCGTCGGTTTCGGGCCGCAGCGCCACATCCTTGGTGGAGCTGAGAACGCTGATCACCTCAATCGATGGATTGAAATCGGCCTCGCCGATGCGCTCCACCTGCACCACCAGCGGCGGCCGAGTTGGTGGTTGGGCTCCACACCCCGCCAGCAGGGCGATCAAGGGAAGTGGGGCCAGAGTGCGTCGCACGGATCATCGACAGCGGCGCGCAACTTAACGGATCTGCAGCAGCCTTTCATCAGATGATGAGTGCTGGATCACGAGCGGTGTGAGCGACCTGTTCAGCCATCGCGGCGAGCAACTGCGCCAGAGCCTGGCCCCCCTCGCCGATCGGATGCGCCCCCGCAGCATCGACGACTTTCAGGGCCAGGAGGAGATCCTCGGTCCCGGCCGACTGCTGCGCCGAGCGATCGCCGCTGATCGCGTTGGCAACCTGATTCTGTACGGCCCACCGGGCGTTGGCAAAACCACCCTGGCGCGGATCATCGCCGCCAGCACCCGCGCCCACTTCAGCAGCCTCAATGCCGTGCTGGCGGGGGTGAAGGACCTACGGGCCGAGGTGGAGGAGGCACGGCGGCGGCTGGAGCAGCACGGTCTGCGCAGCCTGCTGTTCATCGACGAGGTGCACCGCTTCAACAGCGCCCAGCAGGACGCGCTGCTGCCCTGGGTGGAAAACGGCACGGTGACGCTGATCGGCGCCACCACCGAAAACCCCTTCTTTGAGGTGAATAAGGCACTGGTGAGTCGTTCACGGCTGTTCCGCCTGCAGCCACTGCACCCCCATCACCTGCAACAACTGCTGCAACGCGCCCTGCGCGATCCAGAGCATGGCTACGGCAACCAAGCGGTCGCGATCAGCGACGAAGCCGCCGCCCACTTGGTGGATGTGGCCGGCGGCGACGCCCGCAGCCTGCTCAATGCCCTGGAGCTGGCGGTGGAAACCACCGATCCGGATGCCAACGGCTTGATCGCCATCAACCTGGCCATCGCCGAAGAATCGATCCAGCAACGGGCGGTGCTTTACGACAAGCAGGGCGATGCTCACTTCGACACGATCAGCGCCTTCATCAAATCGCTGCGGGGCAGTGATCCCGATGCCGCGCTCTTCTGGCTGGCGCGCATGGTGGAGGCCGGCGAAAACCCGCGATTCATCTTCCGGAGGATGCTGATTTCGGCCGGCGAAGACATCGGCCTGGCGGATCCACAGGCGATGGTGGTGGTGGAAGCCTGCGCCGCGGCCTTCGAGCGGGTGGGTCTGCCGGAGGGGCTCTACCCCCTCGCTCAGGCAGCCCTCTATCTGGCCGGCACCGAGAAGAGCAACAGCCTGCTGGGTTTCTTCGATGCCCTCAAGAGCGTGAAGGCCACTAGCCGCCAGCAGGTGCCGGCCCACCTGCGCGATGCCCACCGCGATGGCCAAGCCTTCGGCGATGGGGTGGGCTATCGCTACCCCCACGCCTACGCCGAGCACTGGGTGGCGCAGCAATATCTACCAACACCCCTGCAGGGCCAGGTGTTCTGGCAGCCCGGCAGCCTGGGCTGGGAGGGATCGCGGCGCACTCTGCTGCAACAACGCCGGGCCGCCCAGCTGGCGGCGGCGGTGGAGCAGGAAGCCGAGCTGGGGGAGGTGCTCAGCAGCGGCCCCGACGATCCCGGCCTGGAGCGCTGGCTGCAGCGGCAGCTGGGCAGCGAGGGGGAGCGGCTGGATCAACTGCGCAGCCGCCTCTGGCAGGACGTGCACTGGCAGCGCCACGAGCGCGTGTTGATCCTGGAGGCCCGCTCTCTGCTGTGGGCGATCGATCCGCTGCAACACACCCCCGAAGGCGGCGTTGTGATCCAGGTGGCGACTGCCGCCGATGCCGAGCGATTGCAGGCGCAGCTGCAGGTGCTCGACAGCCTGCAGCGCCCCCGGATCCTGCAGGGCTCGCTCGAGGCAGTGGCCGCCGGGGTGGAACCGGGTGAGCAGTTTGAGTGGATGGCGGGGCGCCAGGCCTTGAGCCACCTGGCTGGCCAAGAGCTGGATCAGGCCATCGCACAGCTCGATCACCTGGCCGCCCCAACAGCCCAGCTGAGGCTGCTGTTCAGCCAACCGGCCCTGGGCCCGATCGCAGCCCTGCTGGCCACCGATGCTCTCTCGGCTCCGCTGCGCCAGCGGCTGGAGCCGGTGCAGGCGGCCGAAACCACCTGGCTGGAGAACGGACCTGATCGCCCCCGATTGGAGCGCAGCCTCAAGAAACGGGGCTGGCAGCTGCACTGGCAGGCCTGGGACGAACCACTCCAGCTCAGCCTGAGCGAAGCCCTGATTCAGCGCTGGCTGGGAGCCGAAGCGCCCTACCGGCGCCAATTGGCCGGCCTGCTCAACGCCGCCGAGCTGCAGCAGCTGCAAGCAGAACTGCAGCGCCTGGTGGGCCTGCAGCTCCCCCAGCAACTCAGCCACCAGTTGTTGGCTGCCAGTCGGCAACCAGCCACAAAAAAACCGGCCTCTGCCTAAGGCAGGGGCCGGAATGTTCGTTGGTTGGGCTGCAGGCAACCCGCCCGAATCACCAGAGGCCGCGAACGGCTGGAGCAGGAGCGGCAGCCGGAGCTTCAGCGGTGTAAGCCGCGATGCAGGCGGGGGTGTTCATGTACCAGCTGAGCAGCGATGTGGCGCGCTGGCTGTTGGAGGCATCATTCACATCGCACACCTTCATGGCGCCATGCAGGCGCTGGTCGGTGGGCAGATTCGACATCATGCCGTAGCTGGACAGTTTGCCGTCAGCGGAATCAAGAATGATGGCGCTGCGCACAGCCTCCAGACTCTTCTGCTGGCTGTAATAGGGGGTGTAGTTGTTCTGCTGAATGCTTTCAGACAGGAACTGCTCACCCTTGGATGAATAGAGGAAGTCGGCCACAGCCACAACATCCACCGTGTATTCCTTCTGCAGGCCAGCCTGCAGCTCGTCACGGGTCCAGCCGGAGAGATCCTTGAGATCCTTCGGCACCGGGTTGTTGATCACCTCAGTGCCACCCAGGGGCAGCAAGGTGTTGGAGCGCACGAATCCCATGCTCACGGCACGGGCGGTTTGGGTGGGCAGGCCTTCCTGGATGAAGGTGGGCGAGCCGTAGCGCACGCCGGCCTGATCCGAATTGATGGTGGTGGGGCCCTGGGGGATGGCCTGAGCCGAGAGGCCTGCGAGCAGGACACCAGCGCCAGCCAAGGGGAGAAGAACCTTGCGCATGGTTGAGCAGAGGATGACTCTCCCGGTATGGCGATCCCTTCGAGCGGGGTCGGCCATCTGAAGCCTGTTTTAAGAATCGGTTATCAGAAAACGGCACGTCGCTTCAGGATCGTTCGCCCCGACTGCTGCGGCTTGCCCGCTCCAGCGGCAGCCATCCCGCCGGGCAGCGCAGCTGATCGCGCTGCACCCGAAACCCCTCAGGTGTGCCCCGCCCCCGGCAGGCCACACCCCGCGGCACACCCTCCTCCGCCTGCACCCGCGCCACGTAGCGCTCCTCACCGGCGCGGGGAATCAGCAACAGCTGCACCATGTCAGCCGATTCCTGGATGCGGGCCTCCATGTCTTCAGGGGCTTCAATCCCCAGCACATCGAGGTAACCGCTGAAACCTCCCCAGAAATAACGGGTGATTTCACCGCCCACAAAGCGGCCCAACACCTCGGTGGCGCGAGCCTGGCCATCCTGTTGCGCCTCCTGGCTGGCGAGATCTGCCAGTACACGGTCGGTCTGGGCGCCGGTGCGCATGGCCAGCGGCGGAGCGAAGCGCCACTGGGCCAGCCCCGCCAACCCGAGCAGGCTCAGCAGGCTGAGCACACTCACACGCAGGGCGATCGACATGGGTGCAGGCCCCACAGCGGCTTGAAACGGCCGGACCCTAGCCCCAGATTCCCGGCTCGACAGCCTCCCCCACCACCCCACACAACCAGCCGTCACGCTGCAGGCACTGGCACGGCGGCTGCCATCCCTCCTGCAGATGCAGCAGGCGCTGCTGGGCGGCGTCCCAGCACCAATGGCGCAGATCACGCGCCAGGCTGCTGGCTTGCCACTTGATCGCCGCTTCCTTCCGCACCCAGCTCGCCAACACCGCCTCGCGTCGGCGCTCCGGTGCTAGCCCCTGGAGCTGCTGCCATTCCTGCGCAGGGAAGAAGCGCCGCGCCAACAGGTCGGCCTGCAGGGGGCGTGCCTGCCACTCCAGATCCACCCCGATCGGCCACGGCGACCAAGCCAGCAGCAGCAGCTCCCGGCTGTGGCTGAGGCTCACATGGCCATGGCCGCTCGCCAGCCGAGGCGCCTCTCCGGGGGGGCTGTGCAACGGCACCGCCGCGGCCGGCAACTGCAACAGCGGCGCGAGGCGCCCGCGCAACAGGCTGCGGCTGATGCGGTAGCGCTGCTGCAGCGGCGCGGGCAGTGCGGTGCTCCAGGCCTGCTCCGCCTCCGAAAGACACAAGGCTGGCGGCGCCGTGAGCGGTAGCAGCCAGAGATGCGGGCGGGCGGTCATCGGCGCGGCAGCTGAGGCTTCAGCCATCCCCTTAGGCTCCCGCCATCGCACTCGCTACACCCCATGGCTCTGCAGATCGGTGATGCCGCACCCGACTTCACCCTCCCTGACCAGAACGGCACAGCTGTGAGCCTGGCCTCTTTCCGGGGGCAGCGTGTGGTGATCTACTTCTATCCCAAGGACGACACCCCGGGCTGCACCAAGGAGGCCTGCAACTTCCGCGACCAGTGGTCGGCCTTCGAGCAACACAACATCGCCGTGCTGGGCATCAGCAAAGACGGTGCCGCCAGCCACAGCAAATTCATCACCAAATACGAGCTGCCCTTCACGCTGCTCAGCGATGCCGAACCCTGCCCGGTGGCCGAGAGCTACGGCAGCTACGGCCTCAAGAAGTTCATGGGCCGCGAATACATGGGGATGATGCGCCACACCTTCGTGGTGGATGCCAACGGCGCGATCGAGAAGGCTTACACCAAGGTGAAAGCCGAAACCATGGCCGACGACATCCTGCGGGATCTGGGCCTGGCCTGAGCGGTTCAAGCCAGCAGGCCCACCGCCGGCAACGCCGCCAGGGCCTGCAGCGCCAGATCCGGAGCCAGCACCGGCTCCAGCTGCTGCTCCACCAGCAAGGGGTGCAGCAGGGTGGCGTCACCACCGGTGAGCCAGAGCGTCCAGGGCTCGGAGGGCTCGCTCACCAGCAGGTCGCGCCAGGCCTGGGCGATCGCCGCGGCCACGCTGCGGGCGCAGCCCTGCAGCATCGCCGCTTCGGTGTCACGCGGCCAGGCTTGCTGCAGCTGTAAAGCCAGTGGCTCCACTGCCGGCAGCTGGGCGGTGGAGCCATGGAGGCTGCGCAGCTGCAGCTGCACCCCAGCGCTGATGCGCCCGCCGCCAAAGCAGCCGGCCCCATCAATGCGGGTGAGGCTCAAGGCGGTGCCGGCATCCGCCACCAGCACGCCAGCGCCCTGCTGCCGCCAGGCCCCCCAGCCCACCAGCGCCCGATCCACCCCCAACCAGCTCGGCAGCCCCTGCAACGGCACATCCGCCAGCTGAATCTGGGCGTGAGCCGGCGGTGCCGCCAGGGCCGGTGTGGGGCCAACCGCCGCCCAGGCCTGCAGCTCCTCCCAGCAAGGGGCAATCCCCGCCTGGGGAGGCAGCTCGTGCCAGCAGCGCCAGGGCGCGGATCCCGCCTCGGCCCAATGCCAGCGGCTGTTGCCGATCAGCAACAGCCGCGCCACCTCAGATCCCCTCGCCGGCCATCCCGGGCAGGTGGATGCCGCACTCCTGCTTCAACCCGCCGAAGCGGGTGGCCCGGCCGCTGATGCCGCCATCGTCGGGGGCACTGGAATGCCAATCACCAACGGTGGAATAGCCCTGCTCAAACAGCGGGTGCTGGGGCAAGTCGTGCTCCTGCATGTAGTAGTACACGTCCTTATTGGTCCAGGCCAGCAGGGGCCGCAGCGCCCAGCGCCCCCGCACCTGGGCCAGCGGTTGCATCGTGCTGCGGTGATCGGTCTGCCGGCCGCGCACGCCGCTGGCCCAGCAGCGCACTCCCAGCTGCTCCAGGGCGCGATCCAGGGGCTCCACCTTGCGCAGGCGGTGGTAGGTCTCCAGGTCTTCAATCCGGCCGGTCTCCCAGAGGCGGCCATGCAGGGCCTCCATCCGCGCCGGCGACAGCTGCGACTGGGCCACATGCACCTGCAGGCCCAGCCGATCGATCAGGGTTTCGGCGTAGTGATACGTCTCCGGCGGCAGATAGCCGGTGTCCACCCAGATCACCGGCACGGAGCGCTCTAGCTGGCTGATCAGGTGCAGTGACACAGCCGCCTGAATCCCGAAGCTGGTGGTGAGGGCGAAACCATCTCCAAACTGCGCCAACCCCCAGCCCATGCAGCCCAGGGCATCCAGCTGCTCCAGTTCCGCGCAGGCCCGCTGCGAGTCAATCGCCGTAGAGGTGGTCATCCCCCCATCCTCCACTGCCGCGGGAACAGCTGCGTCAGGGCCGCAGCCGCTGGTTAGGGTTCGCGCAACACCCTGTGTCCGGGCGAAACCGTGCCGCCAACCGAGGCCGATCAGCAACCCATCGTGGTGGTGGGAGGCGGATTCGGCGGCCTCAGCGCAGCCCTGGAGCTGGCGGCGGCCAGCCCGAGCACACCGGTGCTGCTGATGGAGCCCCAGGAGCGATTCCTGTTCCTGCCCCTGCTCTACGAGCTGCTCAGCGGTGAACTGCGCCGCTGGGAGATCGCACCGCGCTACAGCGAGCTGCTGGCGGGTCGCGGGCTGGCCTGGCTGCAGGAGCGGGTGAGCAGCATCAACACCAGCGAGCGCTCCCTGATCACGCAGCAGGGCCGCCAGCTGCACTACAGCCAGCTGGTGATTGCCACCGGCGGCCAACCGATCACCTACGGCATTCCCGGCGTGCTGGAGCACACCCTGGGTTTCCGCAGCCTGGCGGATGTGGATCGCCTCAAGGCGCTGGTGGAGCAGCTGAAGCTGCAGCGACGCCCCCTGCAGCGGCTGGTGATTGTGGGAGCCGGGGCCAGTGGTGTGGAGCTGGCCTGCAAGCTCGCCGATCTGCTGCAGGGCGCCGCGGTGGTGGAGTTGGTGGAGCAGGGCGACGACCTGCTACCCCAGGCCAAATCATTCAATCGTGATCAGGCGCGCCAGGCGCTGCTGCAGCGCGACATCCGGCTACGCACCGGCACGCGGGTCACCAGCGTGCAAGCGGATAGCCTGAGCCTGCAGCGCTCCGCCAACAGCAGCGAACAGCTCAGCTGCGATGGCGTGATCTGGACCGGCGGTGTGGTGGGCAGCGTGCCGGCCCTCACGCCCGCCCAGGAGCTCGATGGCCGGGGGCGACTGCCGTGCGATGCCGAGCTGCGGGTGATCGGCTGCGAGCAAGTGTTTGCGATCGGCGATGCGGCGGTCTGCGCCGAAGCCAGCGGCAGCGCCCTGCCCGCCTCAGCCTTACCGGCCACAGCGCAGGTGGCCTATCAACAGGCCGCCTGCGTGGCGGCCAATGTGCTGCGTCAACGCCGCGGCGACGCGCTCGAGCCCTTCATCTGGAAGGATCTGGGCGAAATGCTGGGGCTGGGCATCGGCCAGGCCACGCTCACGGGCATGGGATTCACCCTGGCCGGCCCCGCGGCATTCCAGCTGCGGCGCCTCGCCTACCTGGCCCGGATGCCGGGCCTGCAGCACCAGCTGCGCGTGGCCGGCGGCTGGCTGGCTGATTGGTTCTGAACCAGACCCACCCCGCCCTGCCGATGACCCACCAGCGCCAACCCGAGGGATTGCTGCTCGATGCGATGGGCACCCTGATCGGCCTGCGGCGCTCGGTGGGCAGCACCTACGCCGCCTTTGCCGCCGAACACGGCGTGATCGTGAAGGCGGAGGCGATCAATGCCGTATTCCCGAAGCTGTTCCGGGCGGCGCCGCCGCTGGCCTTTCCCGGCGTGGAAGGCGAGGCGCTGCTGGCCGCCGAGCAGGCGTGGTGGATTGAGCTGATTGCGGCCTGCCTCAAGGCCTGCGGCCACAACGAGCCCCTGCCCCCCGCCCTGGGGCCGGCGCTGTTCCAGCATTTCGCCACGGCTGAGCCGTGGCAGGTGTATGCCGATGTGGCCGAGCACCTGCAGCGCTGGCGCGCCGCTGGGCTGAAGCTGGCGGTGGTGAGCAACTTTGATCAGCGCCTGCAGCCGCTGCTGGAGCAGCTGCACCTGGCGGCGCTGCTGGATGCGGTGGTGGTGTCGTCGCAGGTGGGTGCCGCCAAACCCGATCCCCGGCCTTTTCAGCACGCATTGCAACTGCTCGATCTACCAGCCGAAGCGGCGTGGCACATCGGCGACAGCCCAGAGGATGAAGCCGGCGCCAGGGCGGCCGGGGTGCGCTGCGTTCTGATCGAACGACGTCAACCGGCCGGCACCCCGAGCAGCACAGCCGCTTGAAACAAACCGCCCTGCTGGGCCGCACCGCCGGCCTGCGCCCGGCGCAGACCCGGCGGTTGGAGCGGCTCAGCCACCGCCGGCACCCGGAAGCCTTCGGCGCCGACCTGCTCACCCTGCAGCGCCTGGCGGCCGAAAGCAGCGAGCTGGAGCTGCCCCTCAGCCTGGTGATCGACGGCCGCGGCCTCTGCCGGCTGCTGTGGGTGGGGCCGCTGGAGCAATCGGGGCGGCTGCTGGAGCGGCTGCCCGGCGGCCCCCGCCGCCAGGGCAGCGATCTGCGCCTGATCACCTGCGTGGGCCGCGCCAAACAGCTGGAGCCCCATGGCAGCGAGGCGGTGGTGGGGCTCGACCTCGATCCCCAGCTGTGGCTGCGCTACGGGCAACACCCCGAGGCCGGTGGCCACTGGCCCGCCGCCGCCTACCTGCCGGGTGGCGATCCAGCCCACCCCTGGCAGCAACAGGCCGACGACGACCTGGCTGAGCTCTGCCAATGGATCCCGCCGGAGCGCACGGCGGTGCAGCCTGTGGCCAGAGCCGGGGGGCTGGAGCAGGTGCTGCTTCTGGTGCTCAGCCCGGGTGATCCAGAGGCAGCCCGCCGGGAGATCGCCGAACTGGAAGGTCTGGTGCGCAGCGCCGGCTCGGTGCCTGTGGGGCTGGTGGTGCAACGCAAGGCCTCGGGATCTCCCCAGACCCTCTGGGGCGAAGGAAAGCTGCGCGAAGCCGCCCTGGAGGCGCGGCGCCTGGGGGCTTCGCTGGTGGTCACCGACCGCGAACTCACCCCAGCCCAGGCCCGCAATCTCGAGCGGATCCTGGATCTGCCGGTGAGCGATCGCAGCGAGCTGATCCTCGACATCTTTGCCCAACGGGCCGCCAGCGGAGCCGGGCGGCTGCAGGTGGAGCTGGCCCAGCTGCGCTACCGCCTGCCGCGGCTGGTGGGCCGCGGCCTGAGCCTCTCGCGCCAGGGGGGCGGCATCGGAACCCGCGGCCCCGGCGAAACCCAGCTGGAGAAGGATCGCCGCGCCATCGCCCGCCGCATCGACAAGCTGCAGCGCGACGTGCAGAAACTGCGGGAACACCGGGCCCGCCTTCGCAGCAGCCGCCATGGCCTACACCGCTTTGCCCTGGTGGGCTACACCAACGCCGGCAAAAGCTCCCTGCTCAATGCTCTGAGCAAACCGACCGCCGGCGAGGGGGTGCTGGCCGAAAACAAGCTCTTCGCCACCCTCGATCCCACCACCCGCCGCATCAGCCGGCCCGACCCAGCCGGAGGCCCGCCGCAAACGCTCCTGCTCACCGACACGGTGGGCTTCATCCGCGCCCTGCCACCGCCGCTGGTGGAAGCCTTCCGCTCCACCCTCGAGGAAACCCTGGAGGCTGATCAGCTGCTGCTGGTGGTGGATCTCTCCGATCCGGGCTGGGCCGAGCAGCTCAACACCGTTCACGCGATCCTCGATGAGCTGGGCAGCGACACGCCGCGGCGGCTGATCGGCAACCAGATCGATCGCTGCCCCGCCGAAGCCGTGGCCCAGGCCCGAGCCCTCGACCCCCTCGCCCTGTTTATCTCGGCCACCGCTGGGCTGGGGCTGGAGAACCTGAGCCACTGGCTGTTCAGCGACACCCACCCCAACGATTGACGTCAGGCGTGGGGGTGGCTATGTCAGCATCTGGCCCATTCGCAATCACGGCTCCATGGCGCTCCAACTGGGCGACACTGTCCCCGATTTCACCCAGAACTCCCAGCTGGGTCCGATCAACCTCTACGACTTCGCTGGCGACAGCTGGGTGGTGCTGTTCTCGCACCCAGCCGACTACACGCCCGTGTGCACCACCGAGCTGGGTGAGGTGTCGCGCCTGCGCAGCGAGTGGGAGAAACGCAATGTGAAAACGATCGCTCTGAGCGTGGACTCCGCCGAGAGCCATGGCGGCTGGATCTGCGACATCAACGAGACGCAGAACACCACGGTTGACTACCCGATCCTCGCCGATGAGGACAAGAAGGTGAGCGATCTCTACGGGATGATCCACCCGAACTCGCTCAACAACCTCACGGTGCGCTCGGTGTTCATCATCGACCCCAACAAGAAGCTGCGCCTGCAGATCACCTATCCCGCCAGCACCGGCCGCAACTTCCAGGAAATCCTGCGAGTGATCGACTCGCTGCAGCTCACCGACCACCACCAGGTGGCCACCCCGGTGAACTGGAAAGACGGCGACGACTGCGTGGTGGTGCCCTCGATCCCCACCGACGAAGCCCGCAACAAGTTCCCCAAGGGCGTGACCGAGATCAAGCCCTACCTGCGCATGACCCCGCAGCCCAACAAGTGAGCCACTGAGGCTCGCCGCAACGCCAGCCCCCGGGAGAATGACCCGGGGGCTTTTTTGTGGCCATGCGGGTGTTGGGTCTGATGAGCGGCACCAGCGCCGATGGCGTGGATGCCGTGCTGGCCAGCTTCGAAGGATCACCGCGCCAGCCCCGCTGGCGCCTGCTCAGCAGCGCCGCCGTGCCTTACCCGGTGGCGCTGCGCAGCCGCCTGATCGCCGCGGGCCAGGGGACACCGCTCAACGCCGCGGATGTGCTGGAGCTGGGCGAGGCGCTCACCGAACTCCAGGCCGAAGCGGCCCGGGCCTGCGACCCCGAGGGCCGCGCCGAGCTGGTGGGCTGCCACGGCCAGACCCTCTGGCATCGCCCACCCCACGAGCAGCGCCGCGGCTGCAGCTGGCAACTGCTGCAGGGGCCGCTGCTGGCGGAGCTGTTGCAACGGCCGGTGGTGTTCGACTTCCGCGCTGCCGATCTGGCCCTCGGCGGCCAGGGCGCGCCGCTGGTGCCCGCCGCCGATGCGGCTTTGCTGCCGGCGATCGGGGGTTGGCGCGCCTTGCTCAACCTGGGAGGCATCGCCAACCTCACGCTGCTGCCGCCCGCCACGGGGCCCGATCGGGGCGCGGCCGTGCGGGGATGGGACTGCGGCCCCGCCAACACCCTGCTGGATCTGGCGGTGGAGCACTTCAGCGGCAGCAGCCAACGTTTCGACGCCGATGGCGCCTGGGCGGCCCAGGGCAGCGTGGATGAGGCCCTGATCGAGCAGTGGCTGCAACTGCCCTATCTGCAGCAGCAACCGCCCAAATCCACGGGCCGCGAACTGTTCGGCCAGGCCGATCTCCAGCAACGCCTCAGCGACCTGGCAACAGCGGCCCACTGCCGCGGAGGCGCGCTCTCCGCAGCCGATGCGCTGGCCACGCTCACCGCGTTCACCGCAGCCGTGGTGGCCCAAGACCTGGCCCGTGCCCCCGCAGCTGCGGAGCTGCTGGTGGCCGGCGGCGGCGCCCGCAACCGCACGCTGATGGCGCAGCTGCGGCGGCGCTGCCGCGGCCTGCCGTTGCGCCCCCTCGCCGAGCTGGGCATCGGCGACAGCGACCGCGAAGCCCTGGCCTTTGCCCTGCTCGCCTGGTGGCATCACCGGGGCGTGCCCGGCTCCCTGCCAGCGGTGACAGGGGCCCGCAGGCCGGCGGTGCTGGGGGTCTGCGCCCACCCCAGCAGCCATTCATCACGATCCGCCACGAAGATCGGGCACAACCGGGCAGCATTCATAGGGTGAGCGCATCGGCCAGCAAGCCCATGAGCGCCGGCAACGCCCCCGCCCTCTACGAGCGCATCCGCAGCGATCAACAGCTCACCCAGGAGCTGTTCCGCCAGGCCCTCCAGGACCCTTCAGGCGCCCTCAGCCGCATCTGCGATCTCGGCGGCAGCTGGGGGCTGCCCGTGAGCCGCGACGAGGTGAAAGCCCACCTCCAGGCGATCGACGACCCCGAAACCAAGCAGTGGCTGCTCAAGGCCCGGGGCGGTCTCTAACGCCGAGCGCCGCGGTCGCTTGTCGGTGCCCATCCAGCTGAAGAAGAGCCAGTAGCTCACGATCGCCAGGCCAGCTGCCACCACCAGGGCCGCCACCTGCTCGAGTCGCTTCACCATGGCGCCGGCCAGTGAGGGGTCAGCCAACAGTCTGCAGGGCTGGGCCTCCCAGGGTTGATGATGCTGAAACGACCGGGCCCCAGGCGCCCTCCAGCCGCATCCCCTTGCTTCGTCTCGAACGCGTTTCCAAGATCTATCCCACCGGTGAGGTGCTGCGGGATGTCACCTGGGAAGTGAAACCGGGCGATCGCATCGGCCTGGTGGGGGTGAATGGGGCCGGCAAATCCACCCAGATGCGGATCATCGCTGGGATGGAGGAGCCCAGCAGCGGCCAGGTGGTGAAGCAGGGCGATCCGCGCATCGTTTACCTGCAGCAGGAATTCGATGTGGATGTGAGCCGCACGGTGCGGCAGGAACTATTCCAGGCCTTCGGCGAAGCCGCTGCGGTGCTCAACCGCCAGCGCGAGGTGGAAGACGCGATGGGATCGGAGAAAGCCGCCGAGGATCCCGATCACCTCAACGAGCTCATTCAAGAGCTGGGCACGCTGCAGAGCCGCTTCGAAAGCCTGCACGGCTACGAACTGGATGCCCGCATCGACAAACTGCTGCCCACGATCGGGTTCACGCCGGAGGGCGCTGAACAGCTGGTGGGCGACTACTCCGGCGGCTGGCAGATGCGCATCGCCCTGGGCAAGGTGCTGCTGCAGGAGCCGGATCTGCTGCTGCTCGACGAACCCACCAACCACCTCGATGTGGAAACGATCCAGTGGCTGGAGGACTACCTGGTGGGCCAAACCTGCCCGCTGGTGGTGATCAGCCACGACCGGGCCTTTCTGGATCGGGTGTGCAACCAGATCGTGGAAACCGAGCGGGGCATCTCCCGCAGCTATCTGGGCAACTACAGCCAACACCTGGAGCAGAAGGCCCTCGAGCGTGAAGCCGGCCAGGCGGCCTTTGAGCGTCAGCAGAAGGAACTGGCCACCCAGCAGGCCTACATCGATCGCTTCCGCGCCAGCGCCACCCGCTCCACCCAGGCCAAGAGCCGCGAAAAGCTGCTCGACAAGGTGGAGCGCCTCGATGCGCCGATCGAGAGCGTCAGCGGTCCGCGCTTCCAGTTCCCACCGGCCCCACGCAGCGGCCGCCTGATTGCCGAGATCAAAGACCTCAGCCACAGCTACGGCGAACAGATCCTGTTTCTGGCGGCCAACCTCGAGGTGGAACGCGGTGATCGGATCGCCTTCGTGGGCCCCAACGGCGCCGGTAAGTCGACCCTGCTGCGGCTGGTGATGGGCATCGAAACGCCCGACGACGGCCACGCCAGCCTGGGCGAGCACAACGTGATCGCCGGCTACTTCGAGCAGAACCAGGCCGAAGCGCTGGATCTCTCCAAAACGGTGATCGACACGCTGTTTGAAGCGGTGCCCGACTGGACCCAAACCCAGGTGCGCTCGCTCCTGGGCAGCTTCTGCTTCAGCAACGATGCCGTGTTCAAGGAGGTGGGCAAGCTCTCCGGCGGGGAGAAGGCGCGGCTGGCCCTGGCCCTGATGTTGTTGATGCCCTGCAATCTGGTGGTGCTGGATGAGCCCACCAACCACCTCGACATCCCCGCCAAGCAGATGCTCGAGGATGCCCTGATTGAGTACGACGGAGCGGTGCTGGTGGTGAGCCACGACCGCTATTTCATCTCGCGGGTGGCCAACAAGATTGTGGAGATCCGCGATGGCGAGCTGGTGATCTACCGCGGCGATTACGCCTACTACCGCGAGAAGAAAGCCGAAGAAGCCGCTGCGGCTAAAGCAGCCCAACTGGAGGCGGCCCAGGAGGCCAAACGCAAGGCCAACCGCGACAAACAGAAGGCCAAGACCGAAGCCCGCAAGCAGAAAGCTGCCTGAGCTCAGGCGGCGCTCTCAAAACAACTTCACACACCACTAGGCAAGACGACTCATTGTTCTTGGCGTGGTCGCACGGTGTTCATACGCTGAAGACTTCCCCCTTGAGAGGTCTGGCCATGGGCATCCTTCCCACCCCCTCGCAACCAGCGGCCAGCACCACACCCGGTGGCGATCACGCCGTGATCGGCCTTGATCCGGTGGAAACCTATTTCGAGTGCATCACCGCCTGCTCCGTCGATGACGGCGAGTGCGTCACCCAATGCGTGGAGGTGCTGCGCGAGGCCGACTGATCCGGCTCAGCGCGGACCCATCAGGCTGGAGAGTTCCACGGGCGTCACCTGCAGCTGCAGCGTCTGCCCCTGACGCTGCACCGTGAGCGCCAGGGCACGACCAACCCCATGGCTCTCCACCAACTGGGTGAGCTGCGCCGGATCGCGCACCGCCTGGCCGCCGGCCGCCGTGATCACATCGCCGGGCTTCAAGCCGGCCTGGGCGGCGGGGCCGGCAGGCACCACACTGCGCACGATCGCTCCGGGCTGCAGGGCGCCGCTGCTGTTGCGCACCGCATCCAGACCCACACCCACCATGGCGTGGCTCACCCGCCCCTTGCTCACTAGCTGCTGAGCGATCGAGCGGGCCCGGTTGATCGGAATGGCAAAACCCAGGCCAGCGCCCGGCCCCGAACGCACCAGGGTGTTGATGCCCACCACAGCGCCATCGGCATCCAACAGCGGGCCGCCGGAGTTGCCGGGGTTGATGGCGGCATCGGTCTGAATCAGCTCCAGACGCTTATCGGTGATGCCGAGCTTGGCGGCGTTGCGGTTGAGACTGCTCACGATCCCCAGGGTCACGGATTGGTCCAATCCGAAGGGGTTGCCCACCGCGATCACCCACTCCCCCACCTGCAGGGCATCGGAATTGCCCAGGGGAGCCACGGGCCAGCCGCCACCACCGACCGTCAGCCGCACCACCGCCAGATCGGTCACCGGATCAGCACCCACCACCGTGCCCTCCACACGGCGGCCATCGCTCAGCCCCACGGTTACCCGGCTGCTGCCCGCCACCACGTGGGCATTGGTGAGCACCAGCCCCGCTGGATCAATGATGAAACCGCTTCCCAGGCCGCGCTCGGTGCGCTGGGAGGGCGGTATGGAGCCACTGCCCTGCGGCAATCCGAAGAACTGACGCAGGAGCGGATCCATGAACGGGAAGGCCGGCATCACCTGCCGCCCGGGCACCACCACCGTGCGCTCGGTGTCGATGGTGACCACCGCCGGCCCGGTGCGGCGCACCGCCTCCGCCACAAACGACTGACGCGAGAGGCTGCCCGAGGCGGCTGGGGTTTGGGCCAGCAGCGGCGGCAGCCCGCCACACACCAGCGCCGTGGCCAGAGCTAAGGGCAACACCTGGGAACGCACAGCAGCCATGCAGCCAACACGCGAAGGCCTCGACCGTAAGCAGATTCAGCCGCCCGGCCAAGCACCCCGCTGAGGAGGATCTCCTCACCAGCCAGGCCCAGTGCGCGCGATGATGAGCGTTCCACCCCGGCTGGGTTGCCATGGTCTCCGAGGTGTTCTCCAAGCTGCTGCCGCTGCTCTACGGGGCCTGTTTCCTGGCCCTGCTCTGGCAAGCCTTCCGGATCATGGGCCGCGGCTTCAGCGCTGTGCCGAGGCCCGGCGACCCGCCGAGCCGGGTGCCCCGGGGCGATCGCACCGGCCGGCTCACCATCCATCCAGAGCTGCTGGATGCGGATGGGCAGCTCACCCGCGACGACCTGCTCACGGTGCGATTCGGGGGTGACAACGAGCAGCCCGCCTCACCGAACGACCCCAGCTGAGCCCGCGCGGGCCCTTCAGCTGGTACAACCGTTGAGTGCTTGTGGACACAGCGGAGGCTGAGTGGAGCAAAGAACCCGGATCGTGGCTGCGGTGCTCAAGGCCATCAAGCTGCCCCCCCGCTTCCAGCTGAAGCTGGTGAAGGAAGACCCCGTGCGCCTCGAGCTGATCCTCACGCCGGCCTACGGCAAGGAGCCGATCCTGGTGGGATTGGTGGAATCCCAGGATCTGGTGGCCCGCCGCGACCGCGAAGGTCGTGTGCCCCGCGACCTGCAGGGCACCTGGGACTGGACCGTGCGCCACGGCAAGGTGAACACCGGCGGCTGGAACCCCTATCTGAAAGAAGCCCTGCAAACCATGTTTGAAACGGGTCTGCCGGCGATCGTCTACGAAGAAACCACCGGCGAGGTGTATCACCCGGTGGATGGCGCCCGCCACGTGCGCTGAACGGCCGCTCACGCTTGGCCGCAGCTCCCGCCCTGCCGATCGAGCCTCTGCTGCCCCAGCTGGTGCAGCAGCTCCCGGCCGGGGCAACGCTGTTGGTGCAGGCCCCTCCCGGGGCCGGTAAGACCACCCGGGTGCCGCTGGCTCTGCAGGCCGCCCTCGCCACCGAAGCGGGGCCCGATCACGGGCGGATCCTGATGCTCGAACCGCGGCGGCTGGCGGCCAAGGCTGCCGCCGAACGGCTGGCCAGCGAGCTGGGCGAACCGGTGGGCCAGCGGGTGGGCTATCGGGTGCGCCTCGAGAGCCGCGTCAGCGCCGCCACCCGCGTAGAGGTGCTCACCGATGGCCTGTTTCTGCGGCAGCTGCAGGCCGATCCGAGCTTGGCGGGCGTGGCCTGCGTGATCTTCGACGAATTTCACGAACGGCGCTGCGATGCCGATCTAGCCCTGGCCCTGCTGCGCGAGGCCCGGCCGCTGCTGATGCCCCAGCTGCGGCTGCTGGTGATGTCGGCCACCCTCAATCTCCAGCCGCTGGTGGAGCAGTTGCCAGAGGCGGCGCTGCTCACCAGCGAGGGCCGCAGCCATCCGGTGGCGATCAGCCATCAACCACCCCGAGAGCGCGAACCCCTGGCCGCTCAGGTGGTGCGGGCCCTGGAAAGCCACTGGCTCGATCAACGGGGCAGCGGCGAAACGGTGCTGGTGTTCCTGCCAGGCCAGCGCCAGATTCAACAAACCCAGGACGCCATCGCCGCCACCGGTTGGGGCCAGGCGCTGGAGCTGGCGCCCCTGCACGGCAATCTGCCCCTGGCCGCCCAGAGCCGGGCGATCGAGCCCAGCCGCAACGAAGCCGGCAAGGTGGTGCTGGCCACGGCGATTGCCGAAAGCTCGCTCACGATCGAGGGGGTGTCGCTGGTGATCGACAGCGGCCTCAGCCGGCGCAGCCGCTTTGATCCCGCCACCGGCATGGAGGCGCTGGTGACACTGCCCGCAAGCCTGGCCAGCGCCGAACAGCGGGCAGGCCGCGCCGGTCGCCTCGGTCCCGGCCGCGCCCTGCGGCTCTGGAGCCCGGCGGAACAGCAACGGCGGCCCCCCTTCGACCCCGCAGCGGTGCTGGAAGCCGATCCAGCACCACTGGTGCTGCAGCTGGCCCAGTGGGGTGCCGGGCTCGGGGAGGAGCTGCCCTGGCTGGAAGCTCCGCCGCGGCCCCATCTGCTGGAAGGCCGAGAGCTGCTGATGCAGCTGGGGGCGCTCGAGCCCACCGGCACCCTCACGCCCCACGGCCGCGCCCTGGCGGCGCTGGGGGTGCATCCACGCCTGGCTCAGCTGTTGTTGCGGGCGCGGCAGCTGAGAGCCACCGATCTGGGGTGTGCCCTGGCGGCCCTGCTCAGTGAGCGGGATCCCCTGCGCCAGGACGAGGCCGGCAGCGACCTGATGCGCCGCCTCGACTGGCTGCGTCAGCCGGGGCGCGATCCTCGCCGGCTGCAGCTGCAGCAGCTTCAGGGTCAGCTCCTCAAACAACTTGGCGTTACCTCCGGCCGGCAGGCCCCACTCCCCGACGAAGCCGCCATCGCCGCCGAGCTGCTGGCCCATGCCTATCCCGAGCGGGTCGCCCTGGAGCGCTCGCCGGGTTCTGGGCGCTATCTGATGCGAGGGGGGCGCGGCGCGGTGCTGCATCCTGGCGATCCGCTGCTGGGCTGCCCTGCCCTCGCCATCGCCGCCGCCGATGGCGCTGGGAGCGACGCCCGCATCCAACTCGCCCTGCCCCTAGCCCCCGCCAGCCTGGAAGCCATCGCCGCCGAGGCCGGTGGTGTGGAACCGCAGGTGAGCTGGGACAGCCGCCAGCAGCGGGTGCGCGCCGAACAGGAGTTGCGGCTGGGGGCGCTGGTGCTGGAGCGCCGGCCCTGGCCTGAAGCACCGGCGGCGGCCCTGCGGGCCGCCGTGCTCGAGGGCCTGAGGGATCTGGGGCCTGAGGCGTTGCCCTGGGATGCGACGAGCCGCCAACTGCAGCAGCGGTTGGCGCTGGCCCACCGGGAGCTGGGGACACCCTGGCCCGATCGCAGCACCGAGGCGCTGGCGGCGGCTCCCGAGGCCTGGCTGGGGGAGCAACTCGAACAGGTGCGCTGCCGCAGCGACCTGCAAACCCTCGATCTGCAGGAGGCCCTGTGGAGCGGCCTCAACTGGGAGCAGCGCCGCCACCTCGATCAGCTGCTGCCGGAAACGCTGCCGATCCCCTCCGGACGGCAAGCGCGGCTCGACTACAGCAGCGGAGAACCGGTGTTAGCGGTGAAACTCCAGGAGCTGTTCGGAGCCGCCGCCACCCCCACGGTGCTGGACGGGCGGCTGGCGGTGACCGTGCAGCTGCTGTCGCCGGCGGGGCGCCCGGCCGCGATCACCCAGGATCTGGCAGGCTTCTGGAGCGGCGCCTACCGGGAAGTGCGCAAGGAGTTGCGCGGCCGCTACCCCCGGCATCCCTGGCCGGAGGACCCCGCCAACACGCCAGCCACTGCCCTCACCACCCGGGCGCTGGAGCGGCGTCAGTCCCAGCGGTGATCAAACCCGAAGTGGCGTAAGCCCTCGGCGATGCCGGCGCAGCCTTCGCCAGCCGCGAGATACACCGAGGGCAGCCGAGGTAGATGGGCGAGCAACGCGGCCTCGGCGTTGCCCACCATCACGCCGTTCAGGCCAGTTTCAAACATGGCCAGGTCGTTGAGGGTGTCGCCGGCGGTGACCACCTTGGCGTGGTCGAGCTCCAACCACTCGAGCAGCGTCAGCAACGTGGAGCCCTTGTTCACCCCCGCGGGCAGCAGGTCGAGATAGCGGTTATCCGAGAGCAAGCAGTCCACCCCGTAGGCCTCCAACTGGGGCACCAGGCTGTGGTCGAAGCGTTCCACATCCACGTAGTAGGCCAGGCGGCGGTCGGAGTGGATGGGCTGGGAAGTGAGTCCTGGCTGGCCTTGCAGGAGCGGCAGCAACCGCTCCTGCAAGCCGGCCCAACGGGCCTCAATCGGATCCACCGCCAGGGGCAAGGGCAAGAGCGAGCTGCCGCAGGCCACAGTGCAGCCCACATCACCGATCACCAGATGGGGCGCCGCCAACCCGATCGGCTCGTCCTCCTGCAGCACCCGTGCGATCGAGCCCAGGTCGCGGCCGGTGCAGAACACGTGCAACACCCGCTGCCGCTGCTCCGCCAGCCAGTGGTAGAAGCGACGGCGATCAGCCGTCGGTCCCCCCAGCAAGGTGCCGTCGAGATCGGTCACCAACACCAGCTCAGGGTCTCGAGGCAGTGGCGCCGCCAGCTGACGCTCAAACAGCTGACGGCCACCAACCACCCGATCCAGGCAAGTGGCCACAACCGTATCGCCCAACACCGTGTTGCCACAGCCCGCTGTTGCAGCGGCATGGGCCAGACTGCCCTCACCGCGTTGGTGCGCCTGTCTGGCCCAGCTGTTTGCCAAGAATCGCCGCGATGGCGCCCGCATGCTGAGCAGCGGGCTCGTGATCACCAGCGTGGGCTGGATCCGCATCGACCATCCCGCCGGGCAGGTGGTGGCGCTCCTCGGCACCTTGATCTGCCTCTACTGGTGGAGCTGCTACCGGCGCCTGGAGCGTTGAGCAGCGAACCAGGCCTGCCGCGCTACAGCGTTGGCGAACTGAATCAAGCGATCGGCTCCCTGCTGGAGCGTGGCTTTGCGCCGCGCTTCCTGCTGGAGGCCACCGTCTCGCGGCCGCAGCTCAAAAGGGGCCATCTCTGGCTCACCCTGGTGGATGAGCAGGCCTCGATCTCGGGGGTGGTGTGGGCCTCCCAGCTCAGCAAGCTCAGCCATGAGCCCCGCGAAGGCGACGGCGTGCTCGTGGTGGGCAAGCTCAACTTCTGGGCCAGCCGCGCCTCGCTGTGCGTGCAGATCCTCGACCTGCGGCCCAGCCTGAGTGCAGTGCTGCGCCAGTTCGAACGGGTGCGCGACCTGCTCGAGCCGGAAGGGCTGCTGGACCCCAGCCGCAAGCGATCGCTGCCGGCCATGCCCGCTGCGATCGCCCTGCTCACCAGCTCCCCCAGCTCAGCCCTGGCCGACATGCTGCGCACGGCCCAGGAACGCTGGCCGGCCACCCAGGTGCATGTGGTGCCCATCCCGGTGCAGGGGCCCGTGGAGGCCCAGATCCGCCAGCGGCTGGCGGAGGTGATCGCCGCAGCTGCAGGCCTGGGGATCGAGGCGATCGTGCTGGCCCGCGGCGGCGGCAGCCGTGAAGACCTGGCGGTGTTCGATGGCGAGGCTCTCGCCCGCGACCTGGCCATCTGCCCCCTGCCGGTTGTCACCGGCCTGGGCCATGAGGACGACACCACCGTCGCCGACCTGGTGGCGGACTACCGCGCCGCCACGCCCACCGCAGCCATCGTTGCCCTGCTGCCAGATCGCGTCAGCCTCAGCCTGGCGTTGACGCAGCAACGCCAGGTGCTCCAGCAACTGCTGCGGCACCGCCTGCAGCAGGAGCAGCTGCGGCTGCAGGCCCACCGCGAGCGGCTGCAACAGCTGCATCCCTTAACGCTGCTCCAGCAGCTGCGCCAGCAGCTCCAGCATCGCCTCGATGTGCTGCAGGCGCTCTCTCCCCAACGGCTGCTGGAACGTGGATTCGCGCTGGTGCACCAGGAAGATGGCCGCCTGCTCCGTTCAGTGGCACAGGTGCAGGAAGGAGAGCGGCTGCAGCTGAGGCTGGCGGACGGCAGGATCGACACCGTTGTGCAGCAGGTGAGCCCAACCAGCCATGACTGAAAGCAAAGCCCGCCGCAGCCGCCGCCCAGCCAGCAAAGCCAACAGCGAGGATTGGCTCAGCGACGTGCAACAGCTGAGCTACCAGGAGGCGCACACCGCCCTGGAGCTGGCGATGGCGCAGTTGCAATCCAGTGATCTGGAGGTGGAGGAGATGGCCGGCCTCTATCAACGGGCCGAGGCCTACGCCCAGCGCTGCCAAGCGGTGTTGGAGGGGGTGGAGCAGCAGGTGATCGAATGGGACCCATCCGGTCGCTGAAGTCCTGCTGATGTCGAACCCGTCGTTGAGCCCGTCGTTGAACTCATCGTTGTCTGTGCCATCACTCACCACCAGACCCGCGCCTTGGCTGGCCTGGCTCTATCTCGCCCTGGCCATCGCCGGAGCCGTGTTGCCCTGGCTGGCCAATCTCGACTTCATGCGCGTCTACGGCAACAGCTTCGACGTGACTGTGTTTATCAACCTGGCCAACGCCAATCCAGCCGCCCAATCCCTGTCGCGGGATCTGTTGGTGGGGGCATCAGCGATCACGATCTGGATGGTGGTGGAGAGCCGGCGACTGGGGATGCGGCATCTGTGGGTGGTGCTGCTGAGTTCGGTCACCATCGCCTTCGCGTTTGCAGCGCCGTTCTTTCTGTTCCTGCGGGAGCGTCGGCTTGCTGAACTGGCGCGCAACTCAGGCGGCAGCTGAAACCTCGCTCAGCTTTGATCAGAGACATCACACACCTCAACGTCGATCACGGCTGTGCTGGCCGGTTGATCGGCTGGAGCCTTGTTCTGCGCGTTTGCCGCATCCCTGAGTGAGGTGCCGCAGGCCGGACAGACCGCTGCACCGACGCTGGGTGTGCCGCAGGCCGGACAGGTCACCAGACGCCGTTTGAACCACTGCCAAGCCAGAAAACCCGCAGCGGCGAGCACAAGCGGTCCGAACACCAGCAGCAGAGTGACGCCCTCGAGCACATCAACAAACAGGCGTGCCGTGAAGCCCGGTGCCAACAACAACACCGCCAAGCCGACGATCCACAACCAGGGAACAGGACGCTGCATCAGCCGCAAAGCATGGCCGGATTCATCCTCCCTGCATCCTTGCCGTGCCGGATAGGGGCGGACGTACGGATGTCTCACCCTCGCGCCGGCGGCTGATAACCACACTCACCGCCATGCCGTAATACACAACCAACGCCACCAGCCACACCCAAAGACTGAGCAGCAATACACCTCCGATCACGCCGTAGGCCTGGAAGCGATTGCCAAGCGACAGCAAGCTACGGCCCAGGGCAGCATTAAACGCAGTGAGCGCCACACCGATCAGGATCGCCCCGGGCAACAAGGGGCGAACAGGCACACGACGTGTGGGCAAGAACGCCAACAGCGCATACGCCAAGGCGCAGGCGATCACCAACGACAGTGAGACATCAATCACCCACGGCACTGGCCGCCAGAGCTGCAGCCAGCTCGGCAACCAAGATTGCAACAGCAATCGCCAACTCCCGGGACTGAGCAAGCGGAGGTTGGTGGTGACCTGGTCAAGCACCACAAAAAAGCCGATCAGCACCACCAACGCAAACGACTCAATCCGCGCCCGCACAAAACGCCAAACCGGATGGGTCCAATGGTCGACGGGCTGCAAAGAAGGCCTGAACCCCCAAAGCCGATCGGCACCGCGCTGCAGGCTCAGGTAGGCATTCGTGGATGAAATGAGCAAAAAGGCGGCACCAACTAATCCCGCACCGGTGCCTTGACGGATCAACTTCAGCAGCGTGGCGCTCACCACAGGCAGCACGGAAGGCGGCAACACCTGCTCTGCCAGTGCCAGCAACTGATCCACCAGGCCGTCCACCCGACCCAGCACCCTGCCAGCTACGCCCAGAGCAATCAACAGGATGGGAAAGAAAGATTGGAGTGTGTGATAAGCGAACGCAGCGCTCAGATCCACACAGTCTTCACGATCCCAGAGGCGATAAGACCGCCAAAACAACCGCACACAAGAACGCCAGGAGGGAAAGCTCAGCGAGGACAACATCCTTCAGGCGGCAGCCCAATCGCGGGGACCTGAGTTGACGATACGACCTAAGCGCAAAACACGCACGGGCACGGAATCTCCCAACAAAAAAGCCACCCGCAAGGGGTGGCCTCTCTGTCTCAACCCACCATGCTCCTCAGCGGAGCGGTTGATGGGATGAAATGGGTTGGAGCAAAGAATGTTTTACCTGGCATCGACCTATTTTCTCAGGGGGCTACCCCCCAAATATCGTCGGCGCTGCAGCGTTTCACAGCCGAGTTCGAGATGGATCGGAGT
>VGPW01000004.1 GCA_016882545.1 Cyanobacteria bacterium M_surface_10_m2_179
AGCAACGACTACCAGGGCGGCCAGGTGTTAGCCGTCACCGTGCAGCGTGGCGCAAGCCCCCACGTGGAGCCTCTCCCCACCGCCGCCCTCGACTGGCAGCAGCGGCGGGTGGAGCTGCGCAGCGCCGCCGACCTTGATCGCCTGGAAAGCCAGCTTGAGCCCTTGCTTCATGGCGAGCCGGGACAGCAATTGCTGCTGCTGGAGCAGAGCGGCAGCCTCAGCCTGGGCGCCCATCAGCGCTACCAACAGCTGCTGGAGCGCCTCGAGGCCCAGCTGCTGCGGCTCAAACAACGGGGCGCGATCGAGCAGCGCCCCGATACCGATGAACTGGCCCAGCTGATCGGCCGGGCCGATGCCCCACTGCTGGCCCGGGTGGCCTCCGAGCTACAAGCCGAACTCAACACGGCCACCGAGGAGCGCAGCCTGCTGGAGCGAGCCCTGGCCGAGCTGCACAGCTGCCTCGGGGACACACCATGCGCCTGATCGCCTGCCGGCTGCGCAACATTCGCCGGCATCAGGACCTGCAGATGGCATTCGGTCGCCGCCTCACCCTGATCACCGGGGCCAACGAAACCGGCAAAAGCACCCTGGTGGAAGCGCTGCACAAGGGCTTGTTTCTGCGGGCCACGGCCACCGGCCGGGGGGTGGAGGAGCTGCGCTCACGACTGCACGCCGGCCTGCCAGAGCTGGAGATTCAATTTGAAACGGCCGACGCAAGCTGGCGGCTGCGCAAGCGCTTTGCTGGCTCCAGTGGCACCTGCCAGCTCAGCAACGGCCAGGGAGTGGCGCTCAGCGGTGCTGCGGCCGAAGAGCAGCTGGCGGCCCTCCTGGGCTTTGAAGCACCGGTGGAGGGGCGCCGGATTGCCCAGCTACCGGAGCGATGGGCCCACCTTTGGGTGCGGCAGGGGGATGCGGGCCTTAACCCCATCGGCGGCAACCAGGAGAGCTACGACCACAACCGGCTGATCGAACAACTGCAGCAATCCGGCGGCAGCCCCGACGCGCTGGAATCCGGCCTCGATCGCCGGGTGCTGGACACACTCCAGACGCAGCTGGGGGAGCTCTACACAGCCACCGGCCGGATCAAGGCCGGTGGCCCCCTGGCGGAGGCGGTGCAGCGCTCGGCCAAGGCAGCCGAGGCACTCAGCCAGGCGCAACAGCAGCTGGCGGATCTGGAGGCCGCCATGGAGCAATGGCAGCGAATCAGCGAACGCCTGGAGACAATCGAGGGCCAACAGCTACCGCTGTTGCAGAGGGAACTGGCCCTGAGCCAACAAATCCGGCTGCTGGAGGCGCAGCTCGAGCCTCTGCAGCTGCAGGCCCGCGAACAACGGCAGCTGCAGGAGCAACAGCAGCGCGACAGCCTCGAGCAGCAGCGCGAGCAAGGCCAGCTGGAGGTGCTGCTCACCCAACAACAGCAACAACTGAACGAGCGGCAGCAGCGCCAACAGCAACTGAGCACCAGCCAGCAGCAGCTGCAGAGCACCAACCGAGAGCTGGACACCCTGCAACAACAGCTCGATCTGCAGCAGCTGAGCGCTGAACTGGATCAGTTACGCCAACACGAGCGTGAGCTCGAGCGTTTGCAGAGCGAAGCCGCCGCGATCAAGCAACAGCTTGCGGCCCTGCCGGAGATCACTTCCGAGCAGGTGAAGCAGCTGCGGCAAGCGGAGCAGCTGCTGGCGCAGGCTTCAGCCCGCTGCGAAGCGATGGCCGCCAGCCTGGAGGTGCTGAGCAGCGATCAGAGCATCCAGCTCAACGGCGCACCGATCGCAGCGGGAGAGCGGCGGTTGATCCAGGCGGCCACACAGCTGCAGATCGGTGCGGGCGTTGTGCTGCAACTCAACCCGGGTGGAGGCGATGCCCTCCCCCAGGCGCTGGAGCGGCGCAGCCAGGGCCAGCGGGAACTGGAGCGGCTGCAACAGCAGCTGCAACTCGACAGCAGCGAAGCCGCCGAAACGATCGAACGGCAACGCCAGGCGCTCAGCGCCGAACTCGAGAACCTGCGCAAGGCCGCCCGCGCCATTCCCTGGTCGGGCCTGCAGCAGCGGCTGGCCGAACTCGAACCGCGGCGGCAACAACTCCAGGAGGCGCTGGCAGCCGCCGGCGCTCAACCGGAAAGCGAACGCAGCGGATTGGAGGCTCGCCAGCAGGAGTTGCGGCGCAGCAGCACCGAGCTCACGCGCCAACAGGAGCAGCTCAACCGCGCCCTGCAGCAGCTGGAGCAAGCCCTGCAGCAGAACCAGGGCCAGGTGGAGGCCGGCCGCATGCGCCTGGCACAACGCGAAGGATCGCTGCAGGTGATCGCCCAGCGGCTGCAGAGCCTGGGCGATCAGCAGGGCGATGGCGAGGTGCTGCAGCAGCAACAGGCGCAGCTGACCGAACTCCTGCACGAACGCCAGCGCCTTCAGGGGGAACGGCGCAGCGAGGTGGCCTTGGAAATCGAAGCCCTGGAGCAGGAGAAGGATCAGCTGCTCAGCCAGCGCGGGCAGCTGCAACAACGCTGCAGCAGCCTGGGGGCGATCAATCCCACGGCCGAACTGGAACAACGCCAGGCGGCCTGGGAGGAGGCCGAAGCAGAGCGACGCAACCTGGATCAGCGCGCCAGGGCGCTGCAACTGCTTCAGGAGCGTTTTGATGCGGTGCGCAGCGACCTGGCATCCCGCTACAGCGAACCACTCCGCCAGGCGATTCAGCCCTACCTGGCGGATGCCCAACAGCAGCCACTGGTGGACTTCGATCCGCAGCGGGGATTCCACGATCTGCAGCTCAATCAGTCGGGGGAAGCCTTCGCCTTTGAACGCCTCAGTGGTGGCATGCGGGAACAGCTAGCCGCGGCCGTGCGCCTGGCGATGGCCGAGGTGCTCAAACCCGCCTATGGCGATGTGCTCCCCCTGGTGTTTGATGACGCCTTCACCAACAGCGACCGCGAGCGACTGGCGGGTCTCAAACGAATGCTGCAGCGGGGCTTGGATCAGGGTATCCAGATCATTGTGTTGAGCTGCCACCCAGAGGATTACAGCGATCTGATCGAACCAGATACAAAAAATCCCCCCGCCAAGGGCGAGGGGATCGATGCTGTGCGCGTGAGCCTCAGCGAACGCTGATCACTCCTCGTCTTCGTCGCTACCGCCAACGGGGATCAGGCGAATCTGCTTACGACCGAGCTTGATCTCAAATTCGTCGCCAGGCTGCAGATCGAGCATGGCGGTGTAAGCCTTACCGATCAGCAGGTTGCCGTTGCCCTGCACGGTGGCCACATAGCTCAGCTTGCGGCCGCCTTTGCCCACCTTGCTGGTGCCGCCCAGCTCAACGCCCTTGGCTTCGAGCAGCGCTTCGTAGAATGCGGTGAAGTTCAGACGATCACCACCGTCCTTCTTGGTGGAGATGTAGCCGCAAGCGCGGACAATCTCAGATTTGCTCACGTCGCCAAGTTCTTTGACCTTGGCCAGCAGTTCGGATCCAGTGAGCATTGCCTGTGCGGGTTCGGTTTAGAAGACAACAAGAACTTACAGCATCAACGACAATCTGACAGCACGCACCAGCTTTATCGATGACACATCGGATCCGGAGCCTTGAGCAAAGGGATCACGATGCGCTGGTGCAGATCTATCGCCAAGCGGTGCTCACATCCACCACAGCGTTCTATTCAGCGGCGCAGCAATCCGCCTGGGCCAGCCAGTGTGATGCGATCCGCCCAGCCCTGGAGCAGGGCCGCGGCCTGGTGAGCTGCAGCAGCGATGGCCAGGTGGTGGCGTTCTGTCTGCGGGATCCCAGCGATCGGATCGCCCTGCTCTACAGCGATCCCAGGGGACAACGGCGCGGCCACGGCCGGGCCGTGCTGGAGGCCTGCACCACCGAAGCAGCAGCCGAGGGTGAAACCGTGTTGCGCACCGAAGCGAGTTTGATCTCGCGGCCGCTGTTCGAATCCCTGGGCTGGCGGGTGAGCTGGCGCGAGGAGCTGCTGATTGCCGGCGTGCACTTTCAGCGCTTTCGGATGCACCAACAGCTCCGGCAGTAATACTGCAGCGATGGCTGAAGCTCAACTGCAGCAGTTTCTGGAGAAAGTGCGCCAGCTCAATGCCTTCGTGGCCTTGAGCGAAGCCCAACCAGCGCTGCGGGAAGCGCTCCGGGCCTGCAGCCAGCACCATGACGTGGTGGCGCTCGCAGCTGAGCACGGCTTCGAGATTAGTCGGCGCTGGGGCGACAGCAGCACAGAACCGCTCCAAAGCCAACCCGTTCCCGCCGACCAGCTCAATCTGTTCAGCAGCAGCTGCCCAGCGGCCGGGCAGGAGCGCGTGGACCTGATCGCCAGCGGTGCGCACTGGCGCCTGGAGCGCATTCATTCCTGCCTGGCCAGCAGCCCAGCAGGGTTCTGGTACGACCAAACCGAGACGGAATGGGTGTTGGTGCTGCGGGGGAGCGCCACGCTGCAGTTTGAGGATGAGGCCAAACCGCGTGATCTCTGCGTGGGCGACACCTTGGTGATCGCGCCCCACCGCCGCCATCGCCTGCTTACAACCGATCCGGATCCTGGAACGCTGTGGCTGGCTCTCTTCTGGAGGGCAGACGCTTGAAGTGCGATTGCCGCACCATCCAGTAGGCCGCCGCCAACGACACCACCGCAACACCCAGGCCGATCAGATCGGCCGGATTCTTCTGCACCCCCGGTGGCATCACGATCACCTTGCGGGCCACCGCCGTGAGCGCTGTGACCAGCACCAGCTCAATCTGCACAGCATGCTCACGCGTGTAGGCGGTGAGGTTCTGCAACACCTCCAGGGCAATCAAGATCACCAACACCTGATCCAGCAACCGAATCAAGCCTTCACCGGTCCAGTTCATCTGCAGATCGAGCAGATCCATACCCAACACGATCAACAGCTGCAGGGTGGCGACCACCAACACAGCGGTGAGCACCACGGAGAGCACCTTGGCGAGGCTGCGTTCGAACGCGGTTATGGCTCTTAAGAAGGTGCGGTCATCCAGGAGCTGCATCGAACCGTTGCCTCAATAGGTGAACGGGCGGTATTGGGGGCGAGCCGGCGTATCACCCGGAGGATTCACGATCTCGGTGTCGCAGGTGATGCTGCCGTCGGCGGCGGTGACGCAGTTTTTGGGTTCCACCTTGGTGGCGGGGCCCACATTGCTGCCGGGTCCCCAGAGGAAGCTTTCCGCCTGGGCCATGGCTGGCATCGGCAGCGCGGCAGCAAGCAGAACAGCGAACAAACGAGGCAGCGTCATGGCGGCGGCGGAGCGTGCCCCCACTTTGACGTGTTCCGACAGGGGCGTCAGGCGTCGCCGCTGTCGAGACGGATCTCCCGGAGCAGCAGATCGAGCTGACCGAGCGAATCTTCCAGCGCCTGGGGGGAGTGCGCGTTATCCACCAGCCCCTGATCCTCCCCATGCCAGAGAGACTCGATCTCACACAAACGCTGGGCCAGGCCACTGAGCCCGTCGCGGCTGTGGGTGCGGGCGAGTTCCTCCAGCAGCACGGGCATGCGGATCGAACTGGCCCGAAGCGCCCGGCGCAGGTCGGATTGGGTGCGGCCGGCATGGCGCAGCCAGTCTTTCAGAAACGACTGGAGATCATCCAGCTGATCGGCAGTGAGGCTGGCCATCAACGCCCCAGGGGAATCCAGCGATCCAGTTTGCGCTGCGCCCGCAGGCGAATGGCGTCGGTCATGTGGGTGGAGCAGAGGCCGAGCAGGGCGGTGAGCGCCACGAGATCGTCGCTGAAGCCAGCGGCTGGAATGAAATCGGGGATCAGATCGAGCGGAATCAGCAGATAGGTGAGCGCCGCCACCATCGTGAGACGCACCTGCGGTGGGGTGGCGGGATCGAGCAGCAGCTCCAGACACTCCAGGGCCGGACGGGCCAGGGTGCGGCCAGCACGACGCAGCAGACGCCGCAGCGCACCTTCATCAACCTCGGTGCTGCCCAGCACCTGTGCATCCACCGTGGAGGAATCAGCAGCCATGGATGCAACAGCTCCCTCGCTCAATTCCACCACGATGGGGCACTCAGCCCACTTCCACCAACCCAGCCTGGATGCCGGCCTTACGCAGCTTGCGCAGGGCCCGCTGCACCACCTGGCGGCAATATTCGCGGCTGCAGCCCAGCAAACGCGCCACCTCCGCCAGGGTGCGCCATTCATGGCTGCCGTCGAGGCCGAAGCGCAGCATCACCACCGTGCGCTCCTTGGGGGTGAGGTTGGATTGATCCAGCAGCGTCCACACCGCTGCATTGCGCTCGGCCAGTTCACAACGCTCCATGGGCGGCAACTCATCACTGGGCAGCACATCCACCAGCTCGGTGGGGTCTGATTTCGACTTCACCACCCCCTGCAGGCTCACGGTGACGCTGCGCAACTCACAGCCAAGCAGGTCTTCCACCTCCTCCAGCGGCAGCGCCATCGCCGCGGCCAGTTGCTGGGCCGTGGGCGCCATGCCGTGGCTCTGCAGCAAGCGCGCCTTGGCCGAGCGCAAGCGGGTGAGCTTTTCATTCACATTCACCGGCAGGCGAATCGTGCGGCTCTGGGTGGAGAGGGCGCGGTTCAAACCCTGGCGGATCCACCAATAGGCATAGGTGCTGAAGCGGTGGCCGCGGGTGGGGTCGTATTTCTCCACGGCCCGAGTGAGCCCCAGGGTGCCTTCCTGAATCAGATCGAGCAGATCAAGGCCCTTGCCCTGATAGCGCTTGGCCAGATTCACCACGAGGCGAAGGTTGGCGGTGATCATCTGATCCTTGGCCCGTTCACCCACGCGCATGGTGCGCTTTTCAAGGTCGTTGTAGGCGCAGGCTTCACCCACACCACCAGCTGTGGTGCAGCGCTCATGCAACGCCACCATCGCTTGTACCTTTCGGCCCAGCATTAATTCCTGCTCCGGTGTAAGCAGCTGATGGCGGCCGATTTCACCCAGAAAAGCACTCAGCGAACTGGCCATGCATGAACGGTTTCACTGAATTGAACCTAGAAGCTTTTCCGCTCAACGAGGAAAGCAACCAAAAGGCTTCCAGGTTTAAAGATTGCTTCGCATCTGCAGATTCACTTCCAATACCGAAGATAGCGATAGAAAGCTAAAATTTGTTGGTGGATCCGCCGTGTTGCTCAGCCGCCCACACCACACTTCAAGCCTGGCGTTTCGCTACGGTCGGGCCTCCGTGCGCCCCTCACCGGCCATGCCAGCCTTCGCGGCCCTGCTTTCCGACCTCTCCGATGCTGTGCTGCCCCGCGCCGGCGTGGCCTATGTGCACTATCTGAGCTTCATGCTCTGCTTCGGAGCACTGGTGTTAGAGCGGCGGCTGATCAAAGCCAATCCCAACCGACAAGACGCCACCTTGATGGTGATCACCGATGTGGTGTACGGCATGGCAGCGCTGGCGCTGCTGGTGAGCGGCATCCTGCGGGTGATGTATTTCGGCCAAGGCGGCAGTTTTTACACCGAAAATCCACTCTTCTGGTGGAAGGTGGGCCTCTATCTGGCTGTTGGTGGTTTGTCGCTCTATCCCACCGTCACCTACATCCTCTGGGCGATCCCGCTGCGCAAGGGCGAACTGCCCCAGGTGAGCGAAGCCCTCGCCAAGCGCCTGGCCTGGATCCTCAACATTGAGTTGGTGGGCTTTGCCCTGATTCCGTTGCTGGCCACCCTGATGGCCCGCGGCGTGGGCCTGCCCGGAACCCTCGGCGCCTGACCCGGCGGTCGCCGCGCTGCCACCCGTGGAGCTGCCACCACCCCTCACCGCCCCCTGCGCCATCGCCGCGGAGATCCGCCCCTGGCTGGCACCCCCGGCGCCCCCGGCAGAACAGCCGCCAGCGGCGGCCAGCGGCAGCGACTACCGCCATCGGTTGCGCCCCACTCCCGCGGGCTGGCCAACGCGGCGCCAGTGGTGCGTGTGGGTGGAGCCGATCCAGGCCAGCGGCCCGGCGGCATTGTGGGAGCAGCGCTGGCATCAAGCTGTGCTCAAGGCCCTGCACACCTGGCAGGAGCTCTTACCGATCACCCTGGTGACGCAACCGGATCAGGCCCAGGTGCTGGTGCAGCGGCGGCGACCACCGCTTCAGAACCAACGGGCCAGCCATGGCCGCGCCCTGCTCGAGCTGCTGGAGGTGAAACGCAGCGATCACTGGCAGCTTGAGCCGAGGGTGACGGTGCTGATCAGCCCCGGACAGGCGCAGCCAGCCATCCAGGCCACAGCACTGCATGAACTGGGCCATGCCTTCGGCCTCTGGGGGCACAGCGATCAAGCCGGCGATGTGATGGCGGCAACACCCGGTGCTAAGCCGCTGCTGCTACTCAGTGCCCGTGACCGGCTCACCCTGCAGTGGTTGCAGCAGCAACCGGGCCTGCAGCCAGCCCCGGCGCCATGAGCCAACCGAAGCGCACGATCTCCGACCTCTTCCTGCGCCGGCCGGTGCTGAGCCTGGTGCTGAGCGTGCTGCTGCTGCTGCTCGGTGGCCTCAGCCTGGTGCAGCTGCAGGTGGAAAACCTGCCGCCGATTGCGCCGGGTCGGGTGAGTGTGCGCAGCACCTATCCGGGCGGTAGCCCCGAGGTGGTGGAACAGGGGGTCACAGCCCTGCTGGAGCGCCAACTCAATGGCCTTGAGCGGCTCGACACGATTCGTTCCACCAGCAGCGCCAACGGCAGCAACCTCAGCCTCAGCTTCAGCGGCGGCGCCCCTGAGCTCAACCAGGTGAATGCACAAAACGAGGTGAGCCAGGTGTTGCGGCAGCTGCCGGCCCAGGTGGCACGGCTGGGGGTGCAGGTGCGCCGCAGCTCCGACGATCTGCTGATGGTGCTCAGTTTCAGCGCCGAAAACGGCCGCTACAGCGACGTGTTCCTGAGCGGCTGGGTGAATCAGGTGGTGAAGGAGCGGCTGCAGCGGGTGGAGGGTGTGGGCAACGTGAACCTGTTCGGGGGCAGCCCGCTGGCCTTCCGGCTCTGGCTCAACCCGGCCGCCCTGCTGGAGCGTCAGCTCACGATCAACGACGTGCGCACCGCCCTGGAAGCGCAGAACGTGCTGGCGGCGCTGGGGCAGCTCGGCGACGAACCGGTGCCCGCCGGGCAAGCCACAGCGCTGCCGTTGCAGATGGAAGGGCGCCTGCGCAGCCCCGAAGAGCTGGAGCAACTGGTGGTGGGTCGCGGACCGGATGGAGGCGTGGTGCTGCTGCGGGATATCGGCCGGGTGAGCCTGGGCAGTGAGGATTACGCCAGCATCGCCACCAACCTCAAGGGCGACACCACCGTGGCGCTGGGGGTGTATCAGCGAGACGGCAGCAATGCCCTGCGGGTGAGCGAGGCGGTGGAGCAGGCCCTTGCGGAGTTGAAGCCGAGCTTCCCGCCCGGCATCGATCTGCAGCTGATCGTGAATGAAGCCGACACGGTGCGCGACAGCATCGGCGAGGCGGCCGGCAGCCTGCGGGATGCCGTGCTGCTCGTGTTTGTCACCCTGCTGCTGGGCTTGGGCAACAGCCGCCTGGCCCTGATCAGCGCCCTGGCCGTGCCGGTGTCGCTGCTGGGCTCCCTCAGCCTGATCCTGCTGAGCGGCACCTCGATCAACACCCTCAGCCTGTTCGGCATGGTGCTCGCCTCGGGCCTGGTGGTGGACGACGCCATCGTGGTGAGCGAAGACATCGGCCGGCGGCTGGAGCAGGGCCAGGCGCCGTTGGCTGCAGCCCGCGGCGCCATGGCCGAGCTGGGCGGCGCGGTGGTGGCCACCTCCCTGGTGCTGGTGGTGGTGTTCCTGCCGGTGCTGGGGATGCAGGGAAGCGTGGGACGGCTCTATGCCCCGATCGCCATCAGCATCGGCTCGGCGATCTTGATCTCCACCTTCAACGCCATCAGCTTCACGCCGGTGGCCGCCAGCCGCATCCTCCACGCCGAGCAGCGGGAAGCGGGCTGGCTGCTGCGCTGGATCGATCCGCCGCGGCGCTGGCTGGAATCGCTTGAGGGACCCTACGGCCGCTGGCTGGGGCGCAGCCTCCAACAGCGGGGACGAGTGCTGATCGCCCTGGCCGTGGGCCTGCTGATCACAGCGGCAGGTTTGAGCCTGCGGCCGAGCGCCTTCATCCCCCAGGAGGACAACGGCCAGCTGCGGGGCGTGGTGGTGCTGCCGGAAGGCTCCTCGCTGCAACGCACCCAGGCGGTGCTGGAGCAGGTGCAGAGCACCCTGGCGGTCGATCCAGCGCTCAACAGCGCCAATCTCTATGCGGGCCGTTCCTTCGGAGACAGCGGGCCCAACAAAGGCCTCGTGTTCGTGCGGCTCAAGCCGATCGGCGAGCGCGGGGCCGGCAACCCCTCCACCGCGGCGGTGGCTGAGCGGCTGAACCGCAAGCTCGCCCAACGCATCAACAACGCGGTGGTGTCGCTCAGCGAGGCACCAACGGTGCGGGGGTTCAGCAGTGAGGGCGGCCTGGAGCTGGAGCTGCTCGACACCAGCAACGGCCAGCTGAGCCTCCAGCAGTTCAGCCAGCAGGCGAAACGCTTCATCCAGGCCGCCAATGCCAGCGGCTCCTTCAGCCGCGTGTCCACCCGCTTCAACGCCGATGCACCGCTGCTGCGCTTGGAACCCGATCGGCTGCAGCTGGCCTCCCTGGGGGTGGATCTCGATGGGCTGGTGAGCACGCTCCAGGCCAGCTTCGGCAGCAGCTATGTGAACGACAGCTTCGAAGGGGGGCAGGTGCGCCGGGTGATCGTGCAGCTCGACGGGCGGGGCCGGCGGGATGTGAATGACCTCTTGGCGCTGCAGGTGCGCAACAAAAGCGGCCAGCTGATTCCCCTCGCCCAGCTGGTGCAGGTGGTGCCGGCCACAGGCCCCAGCGCGATCAACCACACCCGCCTGGTGCGCTCGATCGCGATTCAGGCGCTGCCGGCCGAGGGGGTGAGCACCGGCCAGGCGATGGCCCGGCTGGAGCAGCTGCACCAAGCCCAGGGTGTGAGCGACCTGGATCTGGAGTGGGCCGGGCTGGCCCGCGAGGAGCGCCAGGCCGGTGGCGGCAGCCTGCGCGCCTTCGTGCTGGCGGTGGTGGTGATGGGGCTGGTGCTGGGGGCCCTCTACGACAACCTGATCGACCCGCTGATCATCTTGATCACAGTGCCGCTGGCCCTTCTGGGGGCGCTGGCGGGCCTGGTGCTGCGGGGCCTGCCCCTGGATGTGTACGGCCAGATGGGCCTGCTGGTGCTGGTGGCGCTGGCGGCCAAAAACGGCATCTTGATCGTGGAATTCGCCAATCAGCGGCTGCGGGAGGGGCTACTCCTGGATCAGGCGATTCAGGACGCTGCCACCCGCCGCCTGCGGCCGATCCTGCTCACGGCCATCTCGTCACTGGCGGGCTTCCTGCCGCTGCTGCTGGCCCAGGGCGCCAGTGCCAACAGCCGCATCAGCATCGGCACCGTGGTGTTCTTCGGGCTGCTGGTGTCCACGCTGCTGAGTTTGTTTGTGGTGCCAGCGGTGTATCGCGTGGTGAAGGGCTGGGAGCTCAGCCGGGGGCGGCAGCATGGCTGAATACTGTGGTGCTGCCATGCGCTCCGGCCTGATGCTTGCCCTCGGCAGCGGCCTGCTCAGCAGCTGCAGCGCACCCGCCGCGCGCCCCCCCGCCCGGGTGCAGGCCCAGCCCCTGCAGGCCGAAGCCTTCGAGCGCAGCCTCAATACGGTGAGCAGCCTCGAAGCCACCAGCGAAGTCGAGCTGGCCTCCCAGGCCGGCGGGCGGGTGCAGCGGCTGCTGGTGCAGGCCGGCACGCCCGTGGTGGCCGGCCAGATGCTGGTGGTGCTCGATCAAACCCAGCTGCGGGCGGATGTGGCCGCCCTGCAGGCCACCGCCGAGAGCGATGCCCTGAGCTATCAGCGCTACAAGGGGCTGGTGGCGCAGGGGGCGGCGACGGCGCTGCAGCGCGATGAACTGCGCGCCAAGGCGATCGGTTCGCGCGAGGCCCTGCGCGCCAAGCAGGCGGATCTGGCCTACAAGGACGTGCGCGCCCCGATCAGCGGCGTGATCGGCGACATCAGCATCAAACCCGGGGATGTGCTGCAGGCCGGCACACCCTTCAGCCGCATCATTCGCAACGCGCAGCTCCAGGCGCGCATCGACATCCCGGCCAACCAGGCCAATGCCGTGGCGAAGGGTCAGCGGGTGCAACTGCTGGATGGGGTGAGCCCTCGCCCCCTGGCGGAGGGGCGCATCAGCCAGATCGATCCGGGGGTGAGCAGCGCCACCCAAACCCTGCTGGCCAAGGCCACGATCAACAACAGCCAAGGGCTGCTGCGCAATGGCCAGCGGCTGCGGACCCGCGTGCTGCTGGGGGCCGAACGGCAGCTGGCGGTGCCCTTCGGGGCGGTGACGCGCCGCTTCGGGCAGAGCTTTGTGTTTGTGGTGGGCACGCAGGAGCAGTTGGCGCGTGACCCTGGCAAAGCGGATCTGGGCAGCCTGCGCCGCCTGCCCAAGGGCACGCTGGTGGCCCTGCAACAGCCCGTGAAGCTCGGAGCGCTGCAGGGCGATCGGTATCCGGTGATCGCAGGGCTCACCCCCAGCGACCGGGTGATCCTCAGCGGCACCCTGGGCCTGCGCCACGGCAGCCCGATCCGGCTCAGCCGCTGAACCAGCCGCCGGTTACTCCCGGCGCGGAGCGCCACGGCGCTGGGCCAGCACCTGCTGCACCGCACGCCAGCTCACACCGTGATGGGCCAGGGCCACCTGCAGATGAAACACGATGTCGGCCGCCTCGCCGGCGATCTCAGCGGGGTTGTTGTCCTTGCAGGCCATCACGAATTCGGCACTTTCCTCGCCGATCTTCTTGAGGATGCGGTTGTCGCCCCCCTCCAGCAACTTGTTGGTGTAGCTGCCGGGCTCGGGTTGATCGCGGCGGCCCTCAATCACCCGCATCAGTTCAGTGCACACATCCGCCGGTGGCGAGGCGGCGCCAGCACCACCGCCAGTGGGGGCCGGGGTGTCGTCGTAGAAGCAGCTGCGGGCGCCGGTGTGGCAGGCCACGTCGCCGGTCTGCTCGATCGTGAGCAGCAGCACATCGGCATCGCAGTCGTAGCGAAGGCCCCGCAGGATCTGCAGATGACCGCTGGTGGCGCCCTTGTGCCAGAGCTCCTGACGCGAGCGGCTCCAGTAGTGCACCTCACCGCTGGCCAGGGTGCGCTCGATCGCCTCGCGGTTCATCCAGGCCACCATCAGCACGGCCCCATCCAGCCAGTCCTGAGCCACAGCGGGGATCAGACCGGCCTCGTTAAAACGAAGGGAGCCGATCAAAGCGGGATCCGGGAGCTGAAATGATGCGTGCAAGGGCTGCCGATCCATCTCCCCCGATCCTCCCGCAACACCGATCAACCCCCAACCAGGCCCGGGCATGAGCGCCGCCTTCACCTGCTCGAAGACCTTCAGCGGCTACCCCTGTTGCCACCGCCAGTGGCGCCACAGCGGTCACTGCCGGTTTGTGCACGGCTACAGCCGCAGCTTCACCCTCTGGTTCCAGGCGCAGGAGCTGGATCCACATGGCTTCGTGGTGGATTTCTCCAGCCTCAAGCAGCTCGAGCAGCGCCTGGCCGAGCAGTTTGATCACACCTTTCTGGTGAACGCCGACGACCCCCTGCTGGAGCAATGGCAGAGCCTGCATGCCCAGGGAGCCCTCGACCTGCGGGTGATGGACAACGTGGGTATGGAAGCCAGCGCTCAGCTGGTGTGGCAGTGGGCGAACGCACTGCTGCAACAACGCGAAGACGGCCGCAGCTGCTGCTGGAAGGTGGAAGCCCGCGAAAATGAAAAGAATGCGGCCTGCTTTGAGGCGATGCCGCCCTGGTTCAAGGCGCCGGGTTGATGGTGCGGATCTCGCGCACATCAAACCCGGAATCGCGAATCACCTTGCGGATCTGCTGATCATCCAGCGCCGCGCCAGGTTTCAGGCTGATCGTGATGCGGTGCTGCTGAAGATCCACCGACACCGCCTGGGTGGCCGGCAAGCGCCGCAGATTGCGCTCCAAACCCTGGGCACAGAACGAGCACACCATGCCGTTCACCGTGACCTCCACGCGGGAGCCCACGGCTGCCGACCAGGCGGGCGCCACCAGTGCGGCTGCCGTCACAAACACCAGCGACAGCATTGCGCGGCGCAGATGGGCAGCGAACATGGCGAACGAGCGATGCACTGTCCCTCTCAATAGCATCGATTCACGCCGCATACATCCACTCTTTTCACCTCCGTTGTTATCAGCTCCCCGCCGCCTGGCCGCGTTCGCGCTGCTGCTGTGTTCCGGCACGCTGGTGTGCTGCGCCCTGCCGGCCCTGCTGGTGCTGCTCGGTGCCGGATCGGTGCTAGCCACAGCGTTGAGCTGGTGGCCGGGTTTAACCGTGCTCTCCGAGCAGAAAACGGTGGTATTCGGCCTGGCGGCAGCGGCATTGGTTGTGGCGGGCGTGGGCCTGTGGCAGAGCGCCCGCTTGCCGTGCCCGGTGAATCCTGAAGCGGCGCAACGCTGCCGCAGACGCCGCCGCCAGGCCCTGGGGCTCTACGCCCTCTCCTGCGCCCTGTTCGGCATCGGCAGCGTGGCTGCATTTGTGCTGCCCCTGCTGGCCTGGCGATGAGGAAAACATCCGCGCTGGTTGCGGTGGTTGGCGGCCAACTGGCTGGTCAGCTGATCGTCGCTGGCCCCAGCCTGGCGTTGCCGATGAGCTACCCAGGCAGCACCACGGTTGGCGTTGAACTGGATCACGTCTGGTCGAGTGCCTGGTTCAGCCACGCCGTGCAACGCCAGTTGGGCGTGGGTCTCTCAGCCCAGGTGATCCCCGGGAGCGGGGCTGAGGCGGGCGGCCATGCCGGCCATGGCAGCAGCCAAGCCAATGCCACCGAAAGCTTCCTGCTGGTGGACAGCACCCACCTGCTCAAGCGCTGGAACATGGCGCGAGCCCAAAGCAATCTGTGGTTGTTCGCCGGTGTGGGCACCTACCAGACCTGGAGCAGCGAGGGGGGCAACGCCCCACGGATCAACGCCACGCGAATCGCAGCCCGCCCCGGCCTGCAATTCGACATCGAAAACACGCGCCTGCGCCTGGAGGCCAAAGCACAGCTGTTTCTCGCCGAGGGGGTGGAACGGTCGATGCTCAGCGCCACCACCGGCGTTGGGCTCACGCCACCGCGCTACGAGGGGGTTCAACCCTGGCTGGAGCTGCAGGTTCGCGCCATGCCCGGCGTGATCGATCAGGTGGAGATCATCCCCAAGCTGAGGCTGTTACACCCAAAAATCATTCTTGATGTTGGCTACAGCAGCTTAGGCACAATCACAGGAGGAATAACAACCACATTTTGAGAAGTTTCACCTCAAGATGATTTCACACCACCACACTCTTTCCAAGACCCCAGCAAGTTAACGAGCTCACCGCGCATCGACTCCAGCTCACTCAGTCTGGCATCAATCGACTCAATGCGGCTTTGGATACTACTTTTCAAAGTCGAGCAATGACAGAACCCAGAGCGGCGTGCATCAAGAATTCGCCTGAGCTCAGAGAGCGGCACATCCATCGCACGCAGAGAGCGAATCAAGGCCAACTCGTCAACAACCCTGGGATGAAACAACCGGTAGCCGCCCTGCGAACGGGAGGCGGCATCGATCAAGCCTTCATCACAGTAGAAACGGACTGTTTTCACTGACAAACCCGAAGCATCGGCTACCTGACCAATGCGCATGGCCGGAGTATCCACGAACAGCGCTTGATTCCGAGGGATCTCCACCAACACTAGACAGCCCGGCCAGAACTCGAATCCATGACATCAAGTCTCCAGTACTCGAGCCAAACCAGACATTGGCGCTAACTTGCCCCAATGGTCATCGCTACGCGTTCGTGTCCCTAGTCAGCCAACACCGGTTTGTCGCCAGCATGGCAAGCAGCTTGGCAGTGGCTGCCTCCTCACTCGTTGGCGCTGCCGCCCAGGCCAACACCAGTGCTGTGCCAGCCATGTACGCCACCAAGGCAGAAGCAGAGGCAGCGGGCAAGAAGCATTTCAACTGCACCGGAGCCCACCAGATGGGCAATCAATGGATGCCCTGCGCCACCCATGGGCAGTTAAACGAAAATGCCCAACACAATCACTGAAATTGAATATGGGCAACTGCGGTGAACCACCCAAGCTCATTGCCATTGGCATTGCTCCTTTGGGAATCATTTCCATTGGAGTCGTTCCCATGGGGGTCGTGAGCATTGGGGTGGTGCCCATGGGGGTGCTCAGCCTTGGCGTGGTCGGAATGGGCGTAGTGAATGCCTGCCTGGTGGGCATGGGCGTGCTCGTGGCCGGGCTTCATCCCATGGGTCTTTGGGCGCTCAGCCCAGGCGGCGGCGATCAACAGCACGGCAAGGGTGAGGCTCAGGAGCAGCTAGTTGCCTACCCCAGCAAACAGATGGCACTTGAGAAAGCACGCGCACTCGACTGCGAGGGTGTGCACGCCATGGGCGATCTCTGGATGCCCTGCTCAGAACATCTCAGCCAACCTTCCACACACCACTGATTCTATGAACTCCCTGCGCCGCTTCCCCCTGGCTCTCGTCGCCATCCTCCTGGCAGCAACGTTTTCCGCCCTGGCCTGCGGCGGTGGTGGCTCAGGCAGCTATCGCAAACCAGCACGCCCGGGCGAACCACATCACAATCCTCCCGCGCAAACCTCACAGCAAGGATCTACAGCTCCCCAGAACGCCCCTCAGTAGGGGCGCCTGAGAGCTGCCGAACGCCCGGCTCACCGACGAGCTTCCGATCAGAAGCGGAAGCTCGTCTTCACCAGTCCGCCGAACTGGCTGAAGCTCTCACCCGCTGGTGTGGCTTCACCCAGGGGCCGGCTCAAGTAGATCAATGCCGGTGTGACACTGATCTTGTCAGTCACCTGGAACTTGTACCACCACTCCCACACGTAATTACCGTCGTTGGGCGTCACCCCGCCGGTGAGCGCTGTGGCAAACACGGGCTGAGCAACAGCAAAGCCAAAGTCATTCCCCTTCTGGAACACATCGGTCCACTGCAGGCCCACCATCCACGACTGACTGGTGCTCAGACTGCCGGCAGGCTGGGGCACGCTGTACGTGGTGCTGTTGATCCCCCAGCCCAGGCTTACCGACGGCCACCAACCACTCTGCAGAGGCTGCCAGTAGGCACTCAGACCAAGGGCATTGGTTTTGGCGTTGACGTTGTGATCAATCGCACTGTGGGTGAACGGAGTCGTGCCGGGCACAAACTGGGTCTCAGGCTGCACATAGCTCCAGATAGCAGCCAACCCCCACTGCTCCTGCTGATATCCTAACTGAATGCTGCCGGTTGAACCTGAATACCGGTTACCAATTCCTCCACCACCTTTGCCCTTAGGCACGGAGGGATTACCGGACTGACCGTTGGAAGCGACGTAGTTAGCACTCAGGCTAAAACCACCGTTTTGCCACCAGAACCCACCACCAGCACCAAGGTTTTTGGCATAAGCGGCGGGAGCGCCATTCACCGTCATCACGTTGAGGATGGTGTCAGCGGGATACACGCTGGGCCAGAGTGCCAGCATGTCTTCTTGTCCGACACGACCACCGAGAGTGAAGGTGAACTGACCAAGAGGGAATTGGTAAAAGAGCTTATCAATGCCCACAATATTGGGGCCAGCATCTTCTTCAAAGGCAATTTCCAACTCCGACAAACCCAGCGCATGGGGCTCGCCACCAAAAACACTGCTGCCGAAGTTGCCGACGCGCAGATTGGTTCGCAGTAAATCTTTGCCCGTGAAGCTGGTGTCGAAGGTGAGCTGCACGTCGTAGTTGAACGTGGCCGCGTTCGGCAGGGATACCGGCGTCCGCGCTGCGCCAGTGATGGAATTGGGCGCACGGTTCACGGTGTTAGCCCCCGTGTTGATGGCTGAACCGCTGAAGGCGTTCGCACCCACCACAAAAGTGGCCAAACCCGAAAGCTTGGTGGTGGTGGAGAACTGGGTGGCTTCCAGCTCAGCAACCTTGGCCTCGAGGCCATCCACACGGCCCTTCAGCACGGCGAGTTCCTTTTCGAACTCTTTCATCAGGCGCTTGAGCTCGTCGGTCACTTCGGTGATCCGGTCGAGGCAAGCGTTGAGCAGAGCAGCAGCTTCCCAACGGGTCATGGCGCGCTCGCCACGGAAGGTGCCGTTCGGGTAGCCAGCCACGCAGCCGTAGCGCTCGATCAGGTTGCTCAGTGCCTGATAAGCCCAGTCGGTGGGCTTCACGTCGGAGAACTGGGTGATCGAGGTCACCTGCTCTTCCGAGCCGTACTGGCTCACACCAGCGATGTTGAGATCAGCGGCGGATGCAGCCACGGGAGCCATCAGGCCCAGGGCAGCAGGCGCCAGAAGAAGCTTCTGGAACAGTTTCATCGTCCTCACACCAAAAGAGGAATTGGGCGCCACAGCGACGTCCACGGCACGGATCATCCCCCATTTCTCCCCTACTACCGCCCTACAGGAGACTTGATGCGATGACTCCCTAACGGCAGCGCCGCGTCGCGAGCGCGACGAACAGACTGCATAGACAACAGACAGGTCCAGCGGGTCGCAACTTAAGATCTGCTTCAGATTTGCGTCGCGCAAGTTCGTCTTCGCGGAAGCCTGTTGCCCCTTGCCCTGCTCCTGCCAGCCCTGCAGCTGCTGCACCCCATGCCAGGGGTGATCACGCAGGGGGTGCGAGAAGGCCATCCCGCCATTGACATCGCCTGCATCACGGGTGCACCCGTGCGCGCCGCCCACGACGGCATCGGCAGCGTGCGCCGCAGCCACACCCACGGCACCACCTTCGAACTGCGGGGGGCCGATGGCCTGGAAACCAGCTACAGCCACCTCCACTCGGCGATGCCAGCCGGCCGTTACAGCCGAGGCGACCTGATCGGCACCTGCGGCAGCACAGGCGCCTGGAGCACAGGGCCCCATCTCCACTTCGAATCCAATCGCCCTGAGCTGCTGGGCTCCCTACTCGTGGAAGAACGACCCACCATCCTGCCGATCGCGCAACCCCAGCCGCCTCACGCCATCGGCGGCTCTCCAGATGCCCTGAAGACGCGGCCATGATGCGCGCCTGATCCCTGGCTACGCGACGTGGCTGAACCCGATTGAGCAGGCTGGTCACCATCTGGGCCGTCTTTCAAGGGCTGCTGCTTGAGGCGCTTCCATTTCTGCTGATCGGCGTGCTGATCGCAGGGCTCGCCCGCTGGATCGCCCCAGGAGGCCGCTGGCTGCAGCGTTTACCGAGCCAGCCACTGCTGGCTCCGCTCACCGGCGCTGCCCTGGGCTTTGCGCTACCGGCCTGCGAGTGCGGCAATGTGCCGGTGGCGCGGCGGTTGTTGGCCGGCGGCGCACCGCTGGGGTCGGCCTTGGGCTTCCTCTTTGCCGCACCGGTGCTCAATCCGATCGTGCTGGCGAGCACCTGGGCCGCCTTTCCCGGTCAGCCCTGGCTGCTGGCGGCGCGGCCCCTGGCGGCTCTGCTGCTGGCCCTGGCCCTTTCTGCTCTCTTGCAGCAATGGCCTGAAGGCCAACTACTCGAGCCGGCACTGTTGGAGGAACGGCGCCTGAGCCAACCCCTGGCTGAGGTGGGGCTGCTGGAACGTCGCAGTGGCCTGGTGGGGGCCGCTCCAGCCGCACCGCCGCCGCCGCCGGAGCGGCCGAGCCTGACCACGGTGCTGGAGCACAGCAGCCGGGAATTTCTCGATCTAGCCGGCCTGCTCGTGCTGGGCAGTGCCCTGGCAGCGGTGGTGCAAACCCTGTTGCCCCGCACCTGGTTGCTGGCGGTGGGCGGGGCTCCCACCATCTCCGTGCTCAGCCTGATGCTGATGGCGGTGGTGGTGTCGGTGTGCTCCAGCGTGGATGCCTTCCTCGCCTTGGGGTTTGCCGCTCAAATCACCCCCGGCGCCCTCTTGGCCTTTCTGGTGCTGGGGCCCGTGGTGGATCTGAAGCTGCTGGGCTTGTTTGGGGTGGTGCTGAAGCCGCGAGCCATTGCGCTCACGGCGGCTGGTGCCTTTGTGGTGGTGCTGCTGATTGGGCAATGGGTGAATCTCTGGCTGCTTTGATCCGCCCACTGGCCCTTGCCCTCTGGGGTGCCGTGCTGCTGATGAGCACCCTCACAGGCCGGTTGGAGCTGTTGCTGCGTGGTGTGTTTCATCCGCTGGTGGGGCTCAGCGGCGTGGTGCTGCTGGCGATCGCCCTGCAACAGGCGCTACAGGGCCGGCGCGAACGGCGCTGGAACCGCAGCTGGGCGTTGAGCGGCCTGCTCGCGATCGCCGTGCTGCTGGTGCCGCCCAATCCATCCTTCAGCGATCTGGCCTCGAACCGCAACAGCGATCTCGGCAGCGAGGTTGAGCTGGATTTCCTGCTGCCGCCAGGCCAGCGCAGCCTCACCGACTGGGTGCGCCTGCTGCGCAGCCAGCCCGACCCACAGCTGTATGAGGGCGACCCCGTGCGGATCAGCGGTTTCGTGCTCACGCAGCCCGATGGCCCGCCCCAGCTGGGGCGCTTGCTGGTGCGCTGCTGCCTGGCCGATGCCACACCGATCGGGCTGCCTGTGCGCTGGCCGAAGGGCTTCAGCGCACAGGCCGACCAATGGCTGGCCATCGAGGGCCGCATGGGAGTGGAAAACGAGGCGGGCCAGCAGCGCAGCGTGGTGCTGCCGGAGCGCATCCGCACGATTCCGCGGCCCGCCAGACCGCTCGAACCATGAACAAACCAGCCCTGCTGCTGGCCACTGGCGGACTCTTGGCCCTGTTGCAGCAGCAGCTGTTGCTGCAACGCCCACCCAGGCTGCTGGAGCTGCGCTCGAGCACCGCCAGTTCAGGGCCAGCCGCCCTCTCACTGCGCTTCAGCCGCCCGATGGATCGCGCCAGCCTGACGGCGCACAGCCAGCTGCAGCCATCCCTGCCCCATCAGTGGCTAGGCGCGAACAACCCCTTACGGCTACTGCTCGCTGCCAATCAACCAGTGACCGGGGCGATCCAGCTGCTGATCAGCGGCATGGATCAACGGGGCCTGGCACTGCAGCCGCAGCGCTGGCGCTGGGACCCCAGACCGCGGCTGCTGGCGGTGGTAACCATGGGCAGTGGTGAGCAACTGCAACTGCTCCAACGCGATGGCCGCTGGCAACCGCTCACCCCGGAGTTCGCGCGAATCACCGCGGTGACCCCATTGGGGGATGGATCAGGCATCGCGCTGGCCAGCCGCAATGATCAAGGTGAGCGGCTGTGGCTGCTGCCGCTGCAGCAAAGCGCCCTGCAGCGCAGCGGCCAATCGGGCAGCAGCGCGGTGAAGGCAGGCCCCCTTCGGGCGCTGCTACCGGAGCCGTTGATCTTCACCCACCTGAGCAGCAACCAGCGCGGCGATCTGCTGGTGCAGTGGAGCGCCCAGGCCCTGGGCCGCTCGATCACCAGCTTCTGGCCCCGCCAGGGCAACCCTCAGCAACTGGAGCTGGAAGCATCCGGCCCGATGCAGCTGCTGCCCGCTGGTGGTGCTCTGGTGATGCCCGAGCTGGAGGGGCTGAGCCTGCGCAACCTGCCCGGACGCTCCGAGCGCCGCCAGCTGCTGCCCGGCAGCCGCGATCTGAGCAGCTTCTGCCCGGTGAGCGGGCGAGCGCTGCTGGTGCGGCATTGGCCTGATTTCCGGCGCTCTCTAGAACTGGTGGAACCCGGTCAGCCGCCACGCCAGCTGTGGCTGGGCGGCGATGCGGTGCTGAGCACGGCCTGCGATCGCGGCGGTGAACGGGTGTGGCTGCTGGTGAGCCATTGGCGCGATGCCCAGCGCAGCCGGCTGCTGGAAATCAACCGCCAGGGGCAGATCGTGCGGACACGGGGTCTCACGGGGTGGCAGGTGGTACCCGGCGTGCCGATGGCCTACGACCCCACCCGTCAGCAGTTGCTGCTCACCCTGCGGCAACAGGGGCGCCCTGACGCGCAACCGGTGCTGATCGCGGCGCGGGATTTCGCTCTACAGCCGCTGCAGAAACGAGTGAGCCAGGCCCTCTGGCTACCGCCGGGCTAGCTGCAGCGGCAACAGCAGCAGGCACAGCACCCCAATCAGTGGGCCCGGCGGCAGGTTGATCCAGGGCTGGATCGCCAGCAAAAGGCCACCCCCGCTCAGAAGCATGCCAAGCAAGGCTGATCGCCACAGGGCCTGGCGCAGGCTCGTGGCACCGGGCAGCGCCAGCAAGGCCGGTGCGCCCATCAAGCCGATCACCAGCACCACGCCAACGGCCGTCATCGCACTCACCACGGTGAAGGCAGTCACCAGGGTGAGCAGCAGCCGCAGGCGCCGCACCGGCAACCCGGCACTGGTGGCACCAAGGGGGTCGACCCCCAGATACACGTAGTGGTGATAGCGCCAGAGCAGCAGCAGCAGCATGGCCAGCAGCGCCAACAGGCTGCGCACCAGATCAGCGGGTGCCGCAGCCAGCAGATCACCAAACAGCACGGCCTCCAGATTCACGCGGATGCCCAGCAGGGGAATCAGCAGCACCCCCAGCCCTAAAAAGCCCGCCAGAACAGTGTTGAGCACGGCTTCATCACCCGGTTGTCCTGGGCGTGAGGCGCCGCTAAAACGCTCCGCCAGCAGCGCACCCGCCAGGCCACTGATCGCACCCCCCACCCCTGGGTCGATGCGAAGCGCCACAGCCAGGGCCAGCCCGGGAAGCACGGCGTGCGACACCAGGTTCACCAGAAACAAGCGCCGCTGCACCAGCAGCACGGTGCCCGTGAGCGGGCAGAGCCCACCCACGACCAACGCCACCGCGAGCGGCAGCAGCCACCACACACGCTCCATAGGATCAGGGTCCCCGCCCCGCTGGTTCGGCCATGCCCTCCCAGGTTGCCGCCTCAGGCGATCGCCAGCTGCTGCTGCTGGAGCAACTGAAGCTGGCCGATCGGGAACTCTCGGGTCAAGACCTGCACGCCCTGCTGCGCCAGAGCCCCCAGGCCATGGGACTGGCCACGGTGTACCGGCACCTGCGCCAGCTGCAGCAGCGGGGCTTGATCCGCTGCCGCCATCTCCCCAGTGGCGAGGCCCTGTTCACGCCGGTGGAGCGCGATGAACACCACCTCACCTGCGTGGATTGCGGCACCACCTTGGTGCTGGAGCATTGCCCGATGCACAACGTGCAGTTGCACGGCGATCAGGCGGAGGGGTTTCGGCTGCTGTTTCACACCCTGGAATTCTTCGGGCTGTGCCGCAACTGCCAGAACCGCCAGAACGCCTAACCGCAGCAGTGGTTGCCCACCCGCAGATCGCCCAGGGCCTGGCGAACCTGTTGGGGCGTGCCGTCGGCCAGGAGCTGGCGATCGAGCACGAGCACCCGGTCGTAGGCGTCGAGGTCGCGACCCCAGTCGTGACTGCTCACCAGCAGGGTGAGCCCGGCATCACTGAGCTGACGCATCACCCGCAGCAACTCCGTGCGCGAGGGCGGATCGATCGCTGCGCAGGGTTCATCCAGCAGCAGCATTCGCGCCGGTTGCACCAGGGTGCGCGCCAGCAGGGCCCTCTGCTGCTGACCGCCGGAGAGCTGATCAAGGCGACGCCCAGCGAGCCCCATCAATCCAACCCGCTGCAGCGCCGCCTCCACATCGCAGCAACCCGGCCGCTGACCGGCCAAGCGTCCAAGGGCCACCAATGCCCGCACCGTGATCGGAAAACCCCAGGCAATCTCTCCGCGCTGGGGCATCAGGGCGAGCTGCTGACGCGCCAGGGCGGGAGTGAGGGAAAGGCCCTCCCAAGTGATGGAACCAGCTGCAGGGCTCAGTTGCCCCTCCAAGGTCTGCAGCAAGGTGCTCTTGCCAGCCCCATTGGGCCCCACGAGAGCGGTGAGGGCGCCGGGCTGGAGCCTGAACGAGAGCTGATCGAGCACCAGCTCGGGCCCGCGGCGCACACACAGCTGATCAACGCTGAGCACCGCTTCTGGCCTCACTCCATCCACGTTACGGAGCGAGCAAGCCTTGATCGATCCAACGCGTCCATCAACCTGGCAGCACCTTCCTCATGGGGGCACCACGCCAGAACAACCCTGCGCTTCTGAGAACCATTATCGTTGTCTTTGGAGCTGGGCTTAAGGATGCGGCGAACCGCAGCTGTATTGATGGCACCACTCGCCCTGGCGGCGCTTCAGGCCTGCAGCCCAGGCTCCCAGATAGACGTGATCGCTGCCGATGGCGCGCTGTGTGACATCACCCAGCGTCTCGCCGCAGGCCGCCTGAAGGTGGTCTGCCTGCTGGGCCCAAGCGACGACCCCCATCAGCTGCAGCTCACGCCCGCGCAAACCCGCCAGATCAACCAGGCCAAGCTGCTGCTGATCAACGGCTACGGACTCACCCCTGCGCTCGAGAAGCTCAGTGAGGCGGTGAAGGTGGCGGAGATTGCGGTTCCGAACAGCCCCGATCTCAACGATGGCGTTCAGAGCGACGAACACAGCCACACCGAACATGAACACGAGCACGCCCACGAGGGAGACGGCGAAGCGGCCCACCCGCATGGCGACCAGGATCCCCACGTGTGGCACGACCCACGCCAAGCCGCAGCGATGGTGCAAGTGGTGAGCAAGAAGCTCGAGCAGCTCGATCCGCAGGCCGCTCCACAGATTCAGGCGCGATCCAAGACGATGCAACAAAGCCTGAACGCCCTCGATCGCTGGAACCGCGAGCAATTCAGCTCGATCCCCTCGCCGCGCGTTCTCGCCAGCGGCCACCGGGCCTTCGCAAGCCTCGCCAGGGCCTATCAACTCAAGGAACTGCCGGTGATTGATGCCACCAGCACGAGCGACGCGCTCCGGCCTCAGGCCCTCGCCAACGTGGTGGCAGCGCTGCGCGAACAGGGCGTGCGCAGCCTGTTCGCCGAGCAAACGCCGGCCAGCAAGGCACTGCTGCGGATCAGCAGCCTCAGCGGTGTGCCGCTCGCCAGCCAACCCCTGCGGGCCGACTCCGCCGCAGACAACCTGATGGCGACCCTCACCAGCAACACCTGCCTGATCGTGAACGCCCTTGGAGGGAGCTGCAACCAAGCCGCCGCAACGAACTCGTGGCGAACTGGAACGCCATCCGCTGAGCAAGCCGGACCAGCAGCCATAGCGAAAAGGACATCAGAGGGTACAGATACCGCCCCCGATGGAGCCGTGACACGTGGAACACCTACGATGCGATTGATTCTCAACAGCAGCGCATCGCCGCACCATGGCTCAGCAGATCGGCTGTCGCAGCGATGAGGCGCCCAAGAGGCGCACCGCCAGGGGTCACGCCAAGAAAAAAGGCTGCAAAAAGAAAAAGTGCTCCCACTGGAAGGGCGGCCAGTGCCGCTGCGGCCGCGACTGACGCCAGCTCAGCCCGCGTCGCCGACTTGAGGCCTTCCTTGGATGCCTCCTTTCACATGGGCGAGGGCCGTTCACTCGCGAACTTGCTGATCCAACAACAACAGAGCCGCACTGTTGTCACCGGCCAACCGCAAACGCTTGCGGACGAACCGCGCTTCCGCCTCTTCCTGCAACTGTTCAGACACAAACCAATCGAGCATCGCTGTTGCGCTGCGTTCACCCAAGGCCCTCCGCCAGGGTGTAGAGGTGATGAATGTAGGCATTTACGCCCTTCTAAAGATCATAAACGTCGTCGAACAACGCCTGAACGGAGCTCCAATCACGCTGCGGCGCATCGATCGCATGGAGCTCCACAGCCTGATCACTATCCACCAGATAGACGACCATCCGGGATGCACGCCCCCGCTCATCATTGATCTTGGTGAGCATATAAAAGGAGAAGCCCACCAGGCCTTTCTCCCGCAACCAGATCGACATCGCCAGATCGACATTACCCAGATAGGCGTGGCTGGCCTGAAACTCGGTAGCGAGTTGGTTGTTGATGGCCCGGGTGAGCCCCTTCATCCTCAAAGTGTGAATTGATGAGCGTGTTCTAGCGAGAGCAGAACGCTCCTCCACAGCTGCGGCACAACTGGCGGTAGCCAATGGTGCAATCGCTGGTCAGCTTTCCAACAGGCTGCGCAGCATCCAGGCTGTCTTCTCGTGAATCTGGAGACGTTGCGTCAACAGATCGGCGGTGGGCTGGTCATTGGCTGCATCCGCCGTGGCGAAAACACCGCGAATCGTGCGGGCCACGGCCTCATGGCCCTCCACCAGCTCGCGCACCATGTCCATGGCCGCAGGCACTCCCTCACTCTCGGGAATCGACGACAAGCTGCCGTAGATCTTGCCTCCAAACGGAGCTTTATGGCCCAGGGCCCGGATCCGCTCGGCGATCTCGTCGAGGGATGTCCACAGCTCGGTGTACTGCTCCATGAACATCAGATGGAGCGTGTTGAACATCGGGCCCGTGACGTTCCAATGGAAGCCGTGGGTCTTGGCATAAAGCACGGTGCTGTCGGCCAGCACCCGCCCCAGGCCCTCAGCAATCTGGGCGCGCTGCTCAGCGGGGATGCCGATGTCGATCGGTCGTGCGACAGCCATGGGGTGCTGGGGTCTGGAGCTGTTTCCGTTCTATGGGGATTGGCACGAGGTGTCAGCGGCAACCATCCGGAGAGCCCACGGATCAGACTGGCTACAGCCCTGATCCACGGATCCACGTGACCGCCAGCGCGACCGACCTCGCACCCGCAACCTCTGCCCAGGCCAGCCCACTGCCGGTGACCATCCTCACTGGCTTCCTGGGCGCCGGCAAAACCACGCTGCTCAACCACATCCTCAGCAACCAGCAGGGCGTGAAAACGGCCGTGCTGGTGAACGAATTCGGTGAGATCGGTATCGACAACGATCTGATCATCGCCACCGGCGAAGACATGGTGGAACTGAGCAATGGCTGCATCTGCTGCTCGATCAACGGTGAATTGCTGGACGCGGTGTATCGCATCCTCGATCGCCCCGATCCGGTGGACTATCTGGTCGTGGAAACCACGGGTCTGGCGGATCCGCTACCGGTAGCCATGACCTTCCTGGGCAGTGATCTACGTGATGCCACTCGCCTGGATTCGATCATCACCCTGATCGATGCGGAGAACTTCAGCGACGACATTCTGGATGGCGAAGTAGCCCGCGCCCAGGTGGTATACGGCGACATCCTTCTACTGAATAAGTGCGACCTCGTGAGCGAGGAACGGCTCACGCAGGTGGAAGGCCGGCTACGGGAGATCAAAACCGACGCCCGCATCCTGCGCTCGGTGAAAGGCGATGTGAGCCTGCCGCTGCTGCTGAGTGTGGGGCTCTTTGAAAGCGACAAGGTGGCCGCGGAACAGAACCACGACGACTGCGACCACGACCACGGCCATTGCGTGCATGAACACGGGCATGACCACGCACACGATCACCACGACCACAGCAGCTGCGATCACGACCATGGTCATTGCGAGCACGACCAAGCGGAGGGTCACCAGCACGGTCACAGCCACGATCACAGCCATGGCCACGATCACAGCCATGGCCACGACCACAGCCATGGCGATGCGGATCACCTGGCGATCGAAGGCTTCACCTCGCTCTCGTTCAGCAGCGACGGCCCCTTTGCGCTGCGCAAGTTCCAGAACTTCCTCGACAACCAGTTGCCAGCTGGTGTGTTCAGGGCCAAGGGCATCCTCTGGTTCAACGAAAGCGCCAAGCGGCATGTGTTCCACCTAGCCGGCAAGCGTTTCTCCATCGACGACAGCGAGTGGAAGACCCCCAACGAACGCAAGAACCAGCTGGTGCTGATCGGTAAAAACCTCGACCACCCTCAGCTGCGCAAACAGCTCCAGGCCTGCGTGGCCAAAGATGCAGGGAAGGGCTTCGCCTGAAGCGATACTGCAGATGGCGGTTTCCCGGTCTCACCCCGGGAAGGCAACGAGGAAAGTCCGGTGCGGTGCATCCCGCGCTCACTCCGGCACTGTCCCGCAGCTGTGATGAGGCAGGCCCCAAACCCGCTTCTCAGTCAGAACGCTCGCCGCAGTTACCCCACCCCTCTCTTCAGCACCGGCGCGGACCGGCACTGCCCATGACAACCAAGCTTTCCCGTTCCCTGCTGCTGAGCAGCGCCGCTGGCCTGGGCCTGAGCCTGCTCTCCGCCCTTCCGGCTAGCGCCCATGGCAGCGCCGATGCCGGGGTGGTGGGCGGAGCCCTCCATCCACTGCTGGGTGTCGATCACCTGCTGCTGCTGCTGGGCGTGGGCCTGACGGCAGCCCGCTTCGGCCCGATGCTGCTGGGCTTTGCCCTCGGTGGCGCCGTGCTGGGCAGCGTGGTGGGCAGCTTTGGCGGCCATCTCCCCGCAGCCGAGCTGCTTGCAGCACTGGGCGTGAGCGCCGTGGGTGCCGCCCTGCTGCTCAGCGACAGGCTGCAGCGTCCGCTGCCGGTGATCGGCTCGGTGCTGGCCGCCGCGGTCGCCATCCACGCCATGCTCCACGGCCAGGAATCGGCCGGAACCGCCGGCTGGTGGATGGGGGCGCTGCTCGCCTCCGCCGCTGCGGTGGCGGCGAGCTTTGCGGCTGGACGCCGCCTCAGCCAGCAGCAGGCCCAGCTACTTGCAGGAGCCCTGGCGCTGCTGGGCGGCGTGCTGGCGATCGCACCGCTGTAACCCGCAGCCCCGTAATCGCATCGGTTGCGACACCACTGCTGGAGGATGCCGCTAGCGTGCTGCCAATCGCGTCCAGCGCCATGGCCGATCTGCTGCTGCTCTCCGCCGCCATTGCCCTGGCTGGAGTGCTGGCCTGGCTGGCCGCCAACTCGGACGATGACAACGGCGGCGGTGGCTTGATGCAGCCGGTGCTGGTGCCCGTGCGCTCAGCCCGTTACCGGGGCTGAATCTGCGGCGGCGCAGCGTGGGCACAAGGCCCTCACGTTGAGCACACACTCGAGCAGCCGGAAGCCGTGGCCATCGGCTGCCTGCTCACCGGCGGACAACACCGCCTCGCTCTCGAATTCCTCGGTGTGGCCGCAGCGCACACACACCAGGTGGTGGTGGTTGCGGTGGTCGGCGTCGGTGGCGAGCTCGAAGCGCCTCCCACCTTCGGCCAGCTCCAGCTCCCGCAGCAGCTCCATGGAACTGAGCAAGCGCAGGGTGCGATACACCGTGGCCAGCGACACCCGCTCCTCGGCCCGCAACAGGCGCTGGTGCACCTCTTCGGCGCTGAGGTGATTGCCTTCGCCAATCCGCTCAAACAGGGCCAACACCCGCTGCCGCTGCGGGGTGAGGCGCTGGCCCCGGCCCCGCAGGCTGCTGCGCAGGGCTTCAGCGGGCAGATCAGGCGCCGGGACGGCGGGCATCAGGAGGTGAGCGGCGCTGTTCTCAACAGTAACGCCTGTTGCGAACCGCCGCCAGATCAGCGCGGGCTGTGAGCGCCCCCAGCAGATCCGCCAGGGCGCTCACCAGCCGGTAGCTGATCACCACCGCCAGCAGCGGCGCCTCGGGCACCACCGCGGCCAGGCGCAGCAGCAGCACCGCCTCAAACACCCCCAGCCCCCCGGGCGCACCGGGCACTACCAGCCCTGCCGTCCAGGCCAGGGCGAATCCAGCCAGCCAGCCGCCCCAACCGATGGCAAACGACAGATCAAACGCCTGCACGCAGCAGGCGAAGCCGGCAAAGCGCAGCAGCACAAAACCCAACTCCGCCAGCAGCAGCGGCCAGGGGTAGCCCGGAAAAGCCGGCGGCAACTCCTCGAGGGCGTCGTCCAACAGACCTCGATCCGCCAGCTGGCGAGCCCGCTGCTGTTCAAGGCGCTGCATCAGCGGGTTGAGCCAGCGGGGCAGCAGCACCAGCAGGGGCAGCAGGCAGAGCAGTCCCAGGCCGGCCTGCCAGCCGCCGAACGGCACGAGCGCCAGGGCTGCCACAGCCGCCAGCAGAGGATCGAGCAGCACCGCCACCAGCGCCTGGGGCGTGCGCAGGGGCGGCTGCTCCACGGGGCTGTCAGCGCTGGGCTCCGCCTTCAAAGCCCGCACCCTGGCCAGCAGATGCCACACCCCGCCCGGGAGATATTTGCGCAGGTTCGAGGCCAGGAACAGCACCACTGCCGCACTCCAGCGGGGCTGATGGCCGAGCCAGCGCAACACCACACCCCAGGCCGCCGCGTTGGCCAGCAGGCTCAGCAGGCTGACTCCCACCCCCAACAGCAACCAGCACCAACCCTGGCCATCCAGGCTGAGCTGCAGCAGCTGGCGACCGTGGCCCGCCAGTGCCGCCAGCAGAAAGCCGGCGCTGGCCAGGGTGATCCACAAACGCGGGTTACGGATCATGGGCGGGGCTCCGGCGGCTGAACGGGCGAACCGTTCACGCCATCGTCGAGCAGGGCCAGCACGGCGCGGCGCAGGCTGGCGATCGGGAGCTGGTGGCGCTGGGCCAGCTGGGCCAGGTCGTCGGCCTCCGGTTTGCTGAGCCAGCTGCCATCGGGGCGGCGGGAGCGTTTGATGCGCACGGGACCCCAGGGAGTAGCGATCTGGCTCTGCTCGCGGGGCAACGACCAACGCTGCTGCAACTGCTCACGCACACCGATGCTGCTGCCCTGCAGCCACCACACCCGGCGCAGCGCCGCGGCCTGATCGGGGCGCGCCAACACCGTGATCAGGCTGGCGGGGCGCCCTTTCTTCATCAGCAGCGGCTGCGCAAACACCTCCAGGGCTCCGGCCTGGCGCAGGGCGTCCATGAGGAAGGCGAGATCCTCGGCGCAGGCATCGTCGATCTGGGCCTGTTGCTGCAGCAGCGGCTCCAGCCGTTCGCCGCTGTCCGCAGCCGCGGCCGGTGCCAGCACGATCCTGAGCAGGTTGGAGCGATCGAGCACGCGGGTGCCCAACCCCACACCCACCGCCTCGGGCACCAGGGCCGGGCTGGGCGCGAAGCGATCAGCCAGGGCTGCCATCAACGCCAGGCCGGTGGGGGTGGTGAGTTCGGCCGGAGGAAAGCCTTCGCTGCTGGCCAGCGGCACCGATCGCCGCCGCGCCAGCTCCAGCACCGCAGGTGCCGGCAGGGGCAGCAGCCCATGGGCGGTGCTCACCCGGCCGTGGCCCGCGGGGGGAGGGGTGCAGATCAGTTCACGGATACCGAAGTGCTGCAGACCGGCGCAAACACCCACCACATCCACCAGGGCATCCACGGCCCCCACCTCATGGAAATGAACCTGCTCCGGGCCATGGCCATGCACAGCACCCTCCGCCTCCGCGAGCAGCGCAAACACCGCCAGCACCCGCTGCTTGAGCTCAGGGTTGAGGGGGGCGGCGGCCAGTTGCTGCTGCAGATCGCCCCAATGGCGATGGGAGGGCGATGGTTCCGTGAGCTCCACCTCCAGCTGCAGGCCACGCAGGCCGGCGCTGCGGGTGTCGCGCAGCTGGAGGCGGTAGGCCTGCGCCAGGCCGAGGGCCGCCAACGGCTCATGCACGGCCGCCTCGGGCAGGCCGAGGTCGAACAGGGCCGCCAGCAGCATGTTTCCGGCCAGACCGGTGGGGCAATCCACCACAGCCAGCCTTGACGGAGCGGTCATGAGGCTTCGAGGAGCAACCGCTCGGCCTGTTGCTCCAGCTCGCTGCGGCGCTGACGCAGCCCCTGCTCCACCTCGCGCCGCGCCCGACGCTGCTCCTGCTGCGCCGTGGCCACGTCATACCCCGACAGGCCCCAGAGCCGGCCCAGCAGGGCCCGATCGTCGGCGCCACCGCGGGAACCGCCGTAAACCACCTGTTCGGCCACCATGCCGGCCTGCAACACGCGGCTCCAGCGGCGCAGATCCTCGATGGGCAGCTTGGCGTGGGCGGGGGGTTCCAGCTGGGTGCTGCCGTTGGCGCTGAGCCCCTCCCGCAGACAGGCGCGGCTGCCCACCAGCACCTGCTTCACCGGCAGGTGGTTGTCAGCGGCGATCAACACGTGGCCGGCCTCATGGATGGCGATGCGGCGCAGCCGCGCCGTGCCAATCCCGCCCGGCAAGGCTTCCGCCAGCAGGTGCCCACCCAAACCGCCAAAGCTGGCTGCATCCACGGTGAGGGCCACCAGCCCACCACCCGCAGCCAGGGCAATCAGCCAGGGCGAGAGGCCCAGGGGTGGACCCACCACGGCCAACACGCTGATCGCCGCCACGGCAGCGCCGGCGGAGAGGGCTGCAGTCGACCCCTGATCGGAGCCCTGAGTGGAGCGAGGGAATGGCGGCTCCGGCGGCGCCATGGTCAGCGGCGTGCGGCGGGGCGACCACCACGGCCGGGGCCACGGCCTTTGCCGGCCCGCTGCGGCACCGGGGCGATCACCTCATGCTGCTCCAGCTGCAGCTGCTGGCCCTGGCGACGCAGATCCAAAGCCACGAAATGGCGCAGGTGTTCTGGGGCGATCTCACCGCGCAGCTGCAGCTTGAACGGGGTGGGCCGTGAGCCGTCGGGGCGGGGCTGCTGGCGGATCTTCACCACCAGATCACCGTCTTCCGGACGGGTGTAGATCAATTCGCCGCGCACCGAGAAGTATCCATCCCCTTCGGGCAGGTCGTCGGCGGGAGCCGAACCGGCCTCCGCCTCTGCAGCGCTCTGGGTGGCGATCTCGGTGGCCGCGAGGGTGCTGGGTTCCCAAACGCCCACCAGCTGCAGGTGCAGCTTCTCCGGATCCCGGAAGCGGGGATAGGCCACCCACAGGTGGGGCTTGCTCAGATCCAGGTGACGACGCATCAGCGTGAGCACACGACCGAGCACAACCGCCTCGATCTCGGTGCCGTCCTCGGCCTGCAGGGTGCCACGGGTGAGCTGATCAGGATCTTCGGGCACATAGGTTCCCCGCACCACACCGATGGCCCGGTACTGCATCGGTTCGGTGACCGGGGAAATGGGGTGTTGACGCATCGTGGCTGAAACCCTCTGGCCGCTTGTGGTGTCCATGGCCCGGCCGCCAATGTAACCAGCCCTTGCGAAGGCTCCAGACTGAGGCGCATGCCTGCGTTCCACCATGCCGCCACGCACCAGCACCAACGCTCGAGGGCTGCTGCTCAGCCTGGGAGCCGTGGCCCTGGTGGGCGGCGCCCTGGCTGGAAGCTGGTGGCTGGGGGTTCAGAGCCGCAGCGGCGAGGCCAATCGCTCACGCACGGCGGTGGAACGCCAGGCCGATCAGCTGCAAGAGCAGCTGGCCAACGGCAGCGCCAGTGAAGCAGAACAGCAGCGGCTGGTGCTGCTGCTGCTGGTGCTGGGCGAGCAGCAGGAGGCCACCACGCTGCTGGAGCAGCTGGCGGATCAGCAACCGCAGCGCTGGCAACTGCGCCTGCTGCTGGCGGAGCTGCACCGCAGCACCAACAACCGCACCGCAGCCGAACGGGAGCTGCGGCAGCTGCTCAACCTGCGGCCCGACCGCATCGAAGCGCTGCAATTGAGCACCCTGCTGCAGTTCGAGCAGGGGCGTGGCGGCCAGGCCCAGAACCAGCTGAAGGCGCTGATTGCCAAAGGCAGCAAGCCCAGCCTCCAACCCCAGGTGTTGCCGATCGGGCTGCTGCTGGGGGATCTGCAGCAGCGGATGGGCCAGCAGCGCGAGGCGATCACTACCTACAGCCAGCTGGCCAGCGACTTCCCCCGGGATCCACGACCGATGCTGGCGTTGGCGCTGCTGCGCCAGGAGCTGGGCGATACCCGTGGAGCCCAGGAGGCCTTAGCCCAGGCCCGCAGCCGTCAATCGGGTCAGAGCAGCAACAGCCGTCTCGATCAGGTGGCCGCCAGCTGGGGGATCAGCAGCCTCCGCCAAAGCGCCCTTAAGGCGCCTTCACCTGCGACGACGCCGACGGCGCCCCAGCCACCGGAGCCTGAGCGTCCAACGCCTTGAGCGCCGCATCCACGGCATCACCAGGAGGCGTGGCGTCATCCATCGCGGTGCCCTTGCGGATCTTGTTCATCAGATCGATCGGGTTGGTGGAATCCAGCACCGATCCAGCCTTCGAGCTGCCGTTGCTGCCGGAGGGGCCGTAGTCGTAGATCTGTTTTTCCTGGGTGGACATGCCCCAGGAGTTGTAATCAGCGCGGGCAGCCTCAGCGCCGAACGCCCCAGCCAGCAGCAGCAGACCGCCGCCGAGTGCTGCAGCAACACGAATCGTGCACGGGCGTTCCATGCCTGACACCACAATCTCCTGGCGTTGATCGTAGGAGCCCTTCAAAGCGTTGGGCATGGCCAGAGGTGCGGGAAGCTGGTGCCCGTTTGGCCCGGGTGGCTCAGCATGCGCATCGCCAGCTGGAACGTGAACTCCGTGCGCACGCGCCTGGATCAGGTGCTGGCCTGGCTCGAGCGCGAACAGCCCGAGGTGCTGTGCCTGCAGGAAACCAAGGTGGCCGATGAGCTGTTTCCCCATGCCGCCTTCGAGCAGCTGGGCTACAGCTGTGCGATCAGCGGCCAGAAGGCCTACAACGGCGTGGCTCTGATCAGCCGTCTACCGATGGACGATGTGCAGATCGGCTTCCCGGCGCTGCTGCCGGACGATCCCGAAGCGGGTCCGTTGAGTGAGCAGAAGCGGGTGATCAGCGCCCTGATCGAGGGAGTGCGGGTGCTGAATCTCTATGTGCCCAATGGCAGTGCCCTGAGCAGCGACAAATACCCCTACAAACTGCAGTGGCTGGCCTGCCTGCAGCGCTACCTCGCCGTTCAGGAGCAGCAGGGCGATCCGCTCTGCATGGTGGGCGACTTCAACATCGGCCCGGAGGCGGGGGATCTGCATGATCCAGAACGCCTCAGCGGCGGGATCATGGCCAGCGAAGCTGAACGCACGGCGCTGCAGGCGGCGCTGGCGGGTCGCCTCAGCGATGCCTTCCGGCTGTTTGAAGCCGGCAGCGGCCACTGGAGCTGGTGGGACTACCGCAGCGGTGCCTGGGATCGCGACCAGGGCTGGCGGATCGACCACATCTATCTATCGGAGGATCTGGTGGAGTGCGCCACCGGCTGCGTGATCGACAAAGCCCCACGCGGCAATGTCCAACCCAGCGACCATGCGCCAGTGGTGGTGAATCTGGCCTGGCCGCCAGCCGAAGACGAGGACGACGACTGGAGCTGACGCTTCAGACCACCACCACCTCCGCAGGCAGCTTCACCCCCTCGGCCCGCAGTTCCACCTGCCGCCGCAGCGATTCGCCGCAGCTGGTGGGAGTGGGGAAGAGCTTGCCGGGATTGGCCAGGCCCTGGGGATCGAAGGCCTTGCGCACCAACTGCATGGTGGCCTGATCGTCGGGGCTGAACATCCAATCCATGTAGCAGCGTTTATCGCTGCCCACGCCGTGCTCGCCGCTGATGCTGCCGCCGGCCTCGATGCAGAGGCGCAGGATCGCGCCGCCCAGGGCCTTCACCCGCTCATTCACACCCTCTTCACCGGCGCGATAGAGGATCAGGGGGTGGAGATTGCCGTCGCCGGCATGAAACACGTTGGCCACCGCCAGGCCGTGCTCAGCACTGAGCCGATCGATGGCCGCCAGCACCCCGGGCAGGGCGGTGCGCGGCACCACGCCGTCCTGCAGGTAGTAGCTGGGGAACTGGCGGCCCAGCGCTGAAATCGCACTCTTGCGGCCCTTCCAGAGCCGCGCCCGGGCCTCCTCGCTCCAGGCCTCCCGCACCGCCCCGGCGCCGGCCTCCAGGCAGAGGCGACTGGCGATCTCCACCGATTCCTTCACCTCGAGGGCATGGCCGTCGAGCTCGATCAGCAGCACCGCCGCGGCCTCACGCGGATATTCATCCACCCCGAAGTAGTCATCCACGGCCTGGATGCAGGGGTTGTCCATCATTTCCATGCCCGCCGGCAGCACGCCGGCACCGGTGATCAGGCGCACCGCCTCACCGGCCGCCTCCATCGAGGCGAAATCGGCCAGCAGCACCGCCACTGTTTCCGGGGTTCGCAGCAGCCGCAGGGTGATCGCCGTGGCAATGCCGAGGGTGCCCTCGCTGCCGATAAACACACCGCGCAGATCGAGGCTGCCCATCTCCGGCAGACCGCCACCGAGGGTGGTGATCGACCCATCAGGCAGCACCACCTCCATCGCCAGCACGTGGTTGCTGGTGACGCCGTATTTGAGGCAGTGCACGCCACCGGAGTTTTCGGCGACGTTGCCGCCGATGCTGCAGGCCACCTGGCTGGAGGGATCGGGGGCGTAGTAGAAGCCATCGCCCGCCACGGCACGGGTGACCCAGCTGTTGATCACCCCCGGCTCCACCGTGATCCGCTCATTGGCCAGATCCACCTCCAACACGCGCCGCATGCGGCTGGTGGCGATCACCAGGGCCGGCTGCTCCGCCAGCGCGCCCCCGGAGAGGCCCGTGCCGCTGCCGCGGGCGATGAACGGCACATCCAGCTCGGCGCACAGGGTCACCACCGCAGCCACCTGCTCCGTGCTCTCCGGCAGCACCACCAACGGCGGTTGGTGGCGGTTCAAGGTGAGGCCGTCGCAGTCGTAGGCCAGCAACTCCTGACGCTTGGCCACCACGGCGCGGGCGGGCAGCAGAGCCCTGAGGCGGCGTTCCAGCAAGGCCCAGTCAGGCGTCACAGGCTTGGGCAGCGGTGGCAAGACCTTAACGAGACCACCGCCACTCGACTCACAGGCCGGTGATTGCGTAAGGATGGTGCGCTGAAGTTCCCGTCTGCGGATTCCGTTTTGACCTCGGCACCTGTTTCGGCTCCCGTGCACAACACCACCCTGTCCCAGGAACTGTTCGGTGCCGCGCAGACGTTGATGCCCGGTGGCGTGAGCTCACCGGTGCGCGCCTTCCGCTCCGTGGGCGGGCAGCCGATCGTGTTCGACCGCGTTAAGGGCGCCTACGCCTGGGACGTGGACGGCAACCGCTACATCGATTACATCGGCAGCTGGGGCCCGGCCATCTGCGGCCACGCCCACCCCGAGGTGATCGCCGCCCTGCACGCCGCCCTCGACAAGGGCACCAGCTTCGGCGCCCCCTGCGCCCTGGCACACACCCTGCCGGAGATGGTGATCGACGCGGTGCCGTCGGTGGAGATGGTGCGCTTCGTGAACAGCGGCACCGAGGCCTGCATGTCGGTGTTGCGCCTGATGCGCGCCTTCACCGGCCGCGAAAAGATCATCAAGTTCGAGGGCTGCTATCACGGCCACGCGGACATGTTCCTGGTGAAGGCCGGCTCCGGTGTGGCCACCCTCGGACTGCCCGACTCCCCGGGTGTGCCGCGCACCACGGCAGCCAGCACCCTCACCGCTCCCTACAACGACCTGGAAGCGGTGAAGCAGCTCTTCGCCGAGAACCCCGGTGAAATCGCTGGCGTGATCCTCGAGCCCGTGGTGGGCAACGCCGGCTTCATCACCCCCGAACCCGGCTTCCTCGAGGGCATCCGCGAGCTCACCAAAGAGAACGGTGCGCTGCTGGTGTTCGACGAGGTGATGACCGGCTTCCGCATCAGCTACGGCGGTGCCCAGGCCAAGTTCGGCATCACCCCCGACCTCACTACCATGGGCAAGGTGATCGGCGGCGGTCTGCCCGTGGGCGCCTACGGCGGCCGCGCCGACATCATGAGCATGGTGGCCCCCGCCGGCCCGATGTATCAGGCCGGCACCCTCAGCGGCAACCCGCTGGCAATGACCGCCGGCATCAAAACCCTGGAGCTGCTCAAGCAGCCCGGCAGCTACGACCGCCTCGAGGCGATCACCAAGCGCCTAGTTACCGGAATCCTGGATGGGGCCCGCAGCGCCGGCCTGCCGATCACCGGTGGCTCGATCAGCGCCATGTTCGGCTTCTTCCTCTGCGAAGGCCCCGTGCGCAACTTCGAAGAGGCCAAGGCGGCCGACACCGTGCGCTTCGGCAAGCTGCACCGCGCCATGCTTGAGCGCGGCATCTACCTCGCCCCCAGCGCCTTCGAGGCCGGCTTCACCTCTCTGGCCCACAGCGACGAGGACATCGACGCCACCATCGCCGCCTTCCGCGAATGCTTCGCAGCGGTGGCCTGAGCCCAACCGATCCACTTGCAGCCAGACGTCGCGGTAGCGCCCGTCTGGCCACGGCCCTCGCCGGTGCCTTAGCGCTACTGGCGTACCTGAGCCGCAGCAGCGATCCCGCCGCCCAACCCGTGCGCCAAAGAGGGCCGCTCCCGCTCGGGGCCGCCCTGGCACTCACGGGCAACGCCAACCTCTACGGCCAGGATCAGCGCATGGGCATCAGCCTGGCGCAGGGCTGGCTGCACAACAGGCCGCACCACCGCGCGGTGGAGCTTCAACTCGAAGACGGCGCCTCCGATGAGCCCAGCGCTATCGCCGCCTTCAACCTGCTGATCCGGCGGGGGGTGATTGCCCTGATCGGCCCCACCCTGTCGCAACAGGCCTTCGCCGCCGATCCGATCGCTCAGCGCCGGGGCGTTCCGGTAGTGGCCGCCTCCAACACCGCCAAGGGCATTCCCCAGATCGGTGCTTTCATCAGCCGCGTGTCAGCCCAGAGCTCGGTGATCGCACCGCTCTCGATTGATGAGGCGCTGCGCCGCGAACCCGGCACCCGCCGCGTGGCGGTGTTTTTCGCCCAGGACGACGCCTACAGCACCGCTGAAACCGCCATCTTCCAGAAGGTGCTGGCGGCCCGAGGCCTCACACCCGTGAGCATCCAGCGCACCCAGCTCGCCGACAACGACTTCCAGAACCCGATCACCGCGGCCCTGCAGCAACGGCCGCAACTGGTGGTGATCTCGGCCCAGGCCGTGGATGGCGGCAACCTGATCCGGCAGCTGCGGGAGCTGGGGTATCGCGGCCAGATCGTGGTGGGCAACGGCCTCAACACGCCCAACATCTATCCGATCTGTCAGCGCTGGTGCGATGGCGTGCTGATCGCCCAGGCCTACAGCCCCGAACTCAACACGCCGATCAACCGCAGCTTCCGGAGCCTGTTCGCCGAGGCCAACAACGGCCGTGTGCCCGGCCAGATCGCCGCCCAGGCCTGGACCGCCTATCAGGTGCTGTTTGAAGCGATCCAGCGGCTGCAGGCGCGGGGCGGGTTCAGCGGTGTGACGCTGGCTGAAGCGCGGTGGCGGCTCCTGCAGGAATTGCTGAGCGGCCGCTACAACACACCTCTCGGTCCGATTCACTTCCGCGCCGACGGTGAAGTGGTGCAGGGCCGTTTTTATGTGGCCCAGGTGCGCATGGATGGAACCGGGCGCAACGGCCGCTTCACCCTGGTGCGCGAACGGGAGCTGCCGGAGGCCAAGCCGTGATCGAAGCCCTGCTGCAAACCCTGTTGAACGGCGCCGCCAGCGGCGGGGTGTATGCCCTGGTGGCCCTCGGCTACACGCTGATCTTCTCGGTGCTGGGGGTGATCAACTTCGCCCAGGGCGCCCTGTTCAGCCTCGGGGGCTACCTCACCTATCTCTTCTTGGGAGGAAAGATCGGCGTGAATGGAGCGCTGCCGGGCTGGGGGCTACCGGTGGGGTTGCCGTTCTGGCTGGCGCTGCTGGTGGCCGCCCTGGGCTCTGGAGCCGTGGGGCTGCTGGTGGAGCGGATCGCCTTCGCACCCCTGCGCCGCCGCGGTGCCGAACCGCTGCTGTCGCTGATCACCAGCCTCGGTGCCGGCGTGGTGCTGGTGAACCTGCTGCAACTACTAATGGGCGCCGAGGGCTATGCCTTCCCCCAGGGCGCAGCCGGCCTGGCCCACCTGCCGGAATCGCTGCTGATCGGCGGCGCCCGCATCCGCACCATTCAGGTGTTGTTGCTGGCGATCTCCGCACTTGCCGTGGCGGGGCTCAGCCTCTGGCTGGAGAACAGCCGCAGCGGCAAGGCGATGCGCGCCGTGGCGGAAGACGCCACCACCGCCACCCTGCTGGGGATCAACAGCGTGGCCGTGGTGCGCCTGGCCTTCCTGCTGAGCGGCATGCTCGCCGGCCTCGGCGGCGGCCTGATCGGCATGAGCGTGAGCCTGGCGGGCCCCTACTTCGGCATCAGCTATGGCCTCAAGGGCCTGGCGGTGCTGGTGCTTGGCGGTCTGGGCAGCGTGCCCGGCGCGATTGTGGGGGGCCTGGTGATGGGGCTGGCGGAGGCCCTGATTCCGGCGGAGGCATCCGGTTGGCGGGATGCCCTGGCCTTCGCGATCCTGTTCGCCGTGCTGGTGCTGCGTCCCAGTGGCCTGCTGGGCCGCCGCCAGCTGGAGAAGGTTTGAGGTGAGGGGGGAGACGCTGTGATCGACAACGGCCTGCTGGTGCAGATGATCCTCGGGGCCTTGCTGGGGCTGTCGGTGTATCTGCCGATGGCGGCGGGTCAGCTGTCGCTGGCCACCCCCGCCTTCTACGCCGTGGGCGGCACCCTGGCGGCGCTGCTCTCCACCCAGGGCGACACCCCAAGCGCGATCAGCCTCGGGGCGGTGCTGGGGGAAATGCTGCTGGCCGCAGGCCTCACCGCAGCGCTGGCACTGCTGGTGGGGCTGCCGGTGCTGCGGCTGCGGGGGATCTATCTGGCGATCTCCACCATCGCGCTGGTGGAGATCGTGCGGGTGGCCATCCTCAACCTCCCCTTCACCGGAGGCGCCACCGGCATCTTCGGGATCCCCCAACCCTTCCAGCAGCCCTTGGGCTACGTGCTGTTCAGCGGCAGCCTGTTGGCGTTAGCCGGCTGGCTCTGCCAGCGCCTGGAAGCCAGCCGCCTGGGGCGTTCCATGGCCGCCATCCGCGACGACGAACTCGCCAGCCGCTGCATGGGTATCCACACCACCCGGGTGAAACTCACCGCCTTTGTGGCCAGCGCCATGCTGGCGGGCGTCACCGGCGTGGTCGCCGCCCACTACCTCAACACCTGGAACGCCCGCCAGGGCAGCTTCGATGTGGCGATCACCACCCTCGCCTTCGTGATCCTGGGAGGGTCGCGCAGCTGGCTGGGGCCTGTGATCGGCGGCCTGTTGCTCACCGCCCTGCCGGAACTGCTGCGGCCGGTGGGCGATCTGCGGCTGGTGCTGTTTGGCCTGGTGATCCTGCTGGGGCCGGTGTTCTTCCCCCAGGGGCTGATTACCCCGGCTCTGCTGGAGCGGCTGGGGAGGTGGAAGCCATGAACAATCCATCCAGCGGAGCGCCCCTGCTTGAGCTGCGCCAGATCAGCCGTCGGTTCGGGGGCTTGCAGGCGCTGAGCGAGGTGAGCTTCCAGGTGGAGGCGGGCGAGATCTTCGGCCTGATTGGCCCCAACGGCGCCGGCAAAACCACCCTGTTCAACCTGCTCTCGGGCGTCACCCCAGCCTCCAGCGGCAGCATCCACTGGCGCGGCCAGAGCCTGCAAGGCCTGAGCCCCGACCGCCACAACCGCCTCGGCATCGCCCGCACCTTTCAAAACCTGCGGCTGTTCAACGGGCTGAGCGTGCTCGAGAACGTGCTGTTGGCGCTGCATCGCCAGCCCCAGGGCCATGGGCTCGATGCGCTGTTCAACAGCCCGCGCTTCCGCCGCCGCCAGCACGAGCTTCAGCAGCGGGCCCTGCACCTGCTCGACGAGCTGGGGCTGGCGGATCAGGCCGATCGCCAGGCCGGCGGCCTGGCCTACGGCGATCGCCGCCGACTGGAAATCGCCCGAGCCCTGGCCACCGCACCGGCGCTGCTGCTGCTGGATGAACCAGCCGCGGGCATGAATCCCCGCGAGAAGGAACAGCTGTGTGAGCTGCTGGCGCAATTGCGCCAACGCCATCAACTCACGCTGGTGGTGATCGAACACCACGTGCCCCTGTTGATGCAGCTCTGCCAGCGCCTGGCCGTGTTGGATTTCGGGCGACTGATCGCCCTCGGCACACCCGAGCAGATCCAGGCGGATCCACGCGTGATCGAGGCCTACCTCGGGGGTAGCCGATGAGCAGCCGCATCGCGCCGCAGGCCGCAACCCAGCCCCTGCTGCAGATCGAGCGGCTGCAGGTGCACTACGGCAGCGTGCAGGCCCTGGCGGGGGTGTCGCTGCAGGTGCACCGAGGGGAACTGGTCACGCTGCTCGGCTCCAACGGCGCCGGCAAAAGCACCACCCTGCGGGCAATCTCGCGGCTGGAGCCCGCCAGCGGCGGCCGCATCCTCTGGCATGGCGCCAACCTCGCGGCGGTGCCGGCCCACCGCACCCTCAAGCTCGGCATCGGCCACTGTCCGGAGGGGCGCCGGCTGCTCAACCGCCAGAGCGTGGCCTTCAACCTCGAGCTCGGCGCCTATCTGCGCCGCGATCGCGAGGCCATCGCCGCCGATCTGGAGCGGTGCTATGGGCTGTTCCCGCGGCTGGCGGAGCGGCGTCAGCAGCAAGCGGGAGCCCTCTCCGGCGGTGAGCAGCAGATGCTGGCAATCGCGCGGGCGCTGATGGGGCGGCCGGAGCTGTTGATGCTGGATGAACCCAGCCTGGGGCTGGCGCCCAAGCTGGTGGCGGAGGTGATGACCGTGCTGGCGGAGCTGCATGCCAACGGCCAGACGATCCTGCTGGTGGAGCAGAACGCCCAGGCCGCACTGGAGATTGCCGATCGCGGTTATGTGCTCGAGGCCGGCCGCATCCAGCTGCAGGACAACGCCACCGCCCTGCTCCGCAATCCCCAACTGAAGGCCGCCTATCTGGGGGGCTGAGCAATGGCAGCAGCATCGAGCCGCCGCGGATCGGCCACGCCGAGGCTGCCGGTGGGCCGAGCCCCAGCGGCCTCTGAGGCGTAGCGCACCTCCACCGAGTTGGCGGAGCCCATGGCCGGTACCAGCCTGAGCGTGTGCCCCCACTGCTCCAACAAGCGCACGGTGTCGGGGCTGATGCCCTGCTCGATGCTGATCTGATCGGGCCAGAGTTGGCTGTGGATGCGGGGCTCCGCCACCGCTGAGGCCAGATTGAGGCCATACACGAGGCGATTGAGCAACACCTGCAACACCGTGTTGATGATGCGGCTGCCGCCGGGGCTGCCCGTGGCCAGCAGCGGTGCCCCATCAGCGCGAAACACCAGGGTGGGGGTCATCGAACTGAGGGGGCGACGACCGGGTGCGATGGCGTTCTGCGCTCCCTGGCGCAGGCCGTAGGCATTGGGAGCACCGGGTTGGGCGGTGAAGTCGTCCATCTCGTTGTTGAGCAGAAACCCGGCACCGGGCACGGTGATGCCATTGCCGTAGGCCGTGTTGAGCGTGGTGGTGGTGGCCACGAGGCCGCCGTCGCGATCCACCACGGAGAGATGGGTGGTGTTGGTGCCTTCGGTGGATGGGCTGGGTTCGGCCTCCAACGCGGCAGCCGGACGGTGGCGATTGGCTTGGATCCGTTGACGTTGGGCAGCGGCATAGCGATCACTGAGGAGACGATCCAGCGGCATCGCCACCTGATCGGGATCTCCCAGCAGGCGATTGCGATCGCGATAGGCGAGGTTCATCGCCTCCACCAGCCGGTGGATCGTGGCGGCGCTGTTGAGCCCCGTGGCGGCCAGATCCAAGGGCTCGAGCACCTTGAGCAGCTGCAGCAGCGTGGCGCCGCCGCCACTGGGGGGCGGCATCGTGAGCACCGTGGTGCCCCGGAAGCGGGTTTGCAGGGGCCTGGCCCAGGGGGCCCGGTAGGCCGCCAGATCAGCGGCCGTGATCAGGCCCCCGCCCTGCCGCATCAGCGCCGCCAGCTGCTGGGCCAAGCGGCCGCGATAAAAACAGGCAGCCCCGGCCTGCGCAATGCAGCGCAGGCTGGCCGCCAGCTGCGGTTGCCGCAGCAGCGCTCCCGGCGGGTAGGCGCTGCCATCCGCCTGGAAAAACTGTCGGGCACTGCTGGGATCAGCCTTGAGTAAGGGCGCCGCCGCCTCCAGCGAGCGGCTGAGTTCAACCCCCACCGGGAAGCCTCGCTGCGCCAGCTCGATCGCGGGCTGCATCACCTGCCGCAACGGCAGGCAGCCATAACGCGCCTGCACCTGGGTTAAGCCGGCCACCGTGCCCGGCACCGCCGTGCTGAGCAGGCTGCGCAGGGCCCGCTCGCGGTTCACGCTGCCGTCAGCATTGAGGAACAGATCGGCGCGCGCCGCCTGAGGAGCCGTCTCCCGGAAATTGAGCGCCACAGCCTCCCCGCGGCCGAGCTGGATCGCCTCTGGCACGGGAGCGGTGCGAGCCACCGCCCGGCAGGTGACGATCCGGCCGTTGCGCGGCAGCCACAACACCAGAAAACCGCCACCGCCGAGGTTGCCGGCCTGGGGCAGGGTGACCGCCAGGGCAAACGAGGTGGCCACGGCCGCATCCACGGCATTGCCGCCGCGCCCCAGGATCGCTGCGCCCACCGCCGCGGCCCGCGCCTCCTGGGCCGCCACCATGCCGCCGCTGGATTCAATCGGGTGGAAGCGCTGGGCCTGCTCCTGCAGAAGGTTGGCGTGGGCTGGAGCCACCAGCAGCACGGCAGCCCAGCCAGCCACGAATCGAGGGTGCAACACAGCAGGCAGGGGGCGCGGGTGTTGCCAAGTTTGGAGAGGCAGAACCACCTCGCGATCAGGCCTGGGACAGCGAGGCACCGAAACCGCCCCCACCCGGGGTGAGCAGCCGCACCCGATCGCCGGGCTCCAGGTGCACAGCCACCGATCCGGGCAACTGTTCGGGCGGCTGACCGCTGCGCAGCAGCCAGTTTTCGCCGCAGGCGGCGGCCTCACCACCGGCCAGACCAAACGGTGCCACCCGCCGACTGCCACTCAACAGCGACAGGGTGAGCGGTTCCAGCGCCCGCAACTCCCGCACCACACCATCGCCCCCGCGCCAGCGGCCGCCGCCGCCACTGCCCTGGCGAATGGCAAACCGCTGAAGCCGCACCGGCAGCCGTTGCTCCAGGATTTCTGGATCGGTGAGGCGGGAGTTGGTCATGTGCGACTGCACCGCCGACGCCCCCTCGAATCCCTCCCCCGCGCCCGTGCCGCCGCAGATCGTTTCGTAGTACTGGCAGCGCGCGTTGCCGAAGCTCACGTTGTTCATCGTGCCCTGGGCCGCCGCCATCACCCCCAGGGCGGCGAACAGGGCATTGGCAACCGCCTGGGAGGTTTCCACGTTGCCGGCCACCACCGCCGCCGGCGGCTCGGGATGCAGCAGGCAGCCCCGCGGCACCACCAGCTCCAAGGGTTCAAAGCAGCCGGCATTGAGCGGGATCGCCTCCTGCACCAGGCAACGGAACACGTAGAGCACCACGGCCTTGGTGATCGCCAGCGGTGCATTGAGGTTGCTGAGGGCCTGCGCCGAGGTGCCGCTGAAATCAATCCGCGCGCAGCGGCGGGCCTGATCCACCGCCACCGATACGCAGATCACCAGCCCGGCATCCAGCTCCACGCGGGCCGCGCCGTTCTGCAGCCGCCCGATCACCCGCCGCACGGCTTCCGCGGCATGGGCCTGCACCTGCGCCATTGCGGCCTGCACACGCTCACGGCCATGGGCCGCCATCAACGCCTGCAACCGCTCAACCCCCAGCTGATTGGCAGCCAACTGCGCCTGCAGATCGGCGAGCACCAGATCGGGGTTGCGCGCCGGGAAGGCTCCCTGGCGGAGCCGTTCGCGCCACAACGCCTCCAACCACACACCCCGGCGCAGCAGCGGCACGTTGTCGAACAGCAGCCCCTCCTCCTCGATGCAGGTGCTGTGGGGTGGCATCGAGCCCGGCGTGATGCCCCCCACATCGGCGTGATGCCCCCGGGAGGCCACGAAGGCCACCAGCTGATCCGCCTGGAACACCGGCGTGATCAAGGTGAGATCGGGCAGATGGGTGCCGCCGTTGAAAGGGTTGTTGGACACCACGGCATCACCGGGCGCCAGCGGCTCACGCTCGCCCCGCTCCACCGCCGCCAGCAGGGCCAGCACGCTTTCCCCCATCGATCCCAGATGCACGGGGATGTGCGGAGCATTGGCCACCAGCCGGCCGCCGGCATCAAACAGGGCGCAGGAGAAATCCAGCCGCTCGCGGATGTTCACCGAGGCGCTGGTTTGCTGCAGGCGGCTGCCCATCTGCTCGGCGATCGCCATGAAGCGATGGCTGAACAGCTCGAGGCTGATCGGATCAAGCGCCGCGGCATCTGCCGGCGCGGTTGCGGTTGCGGTTGCGGTTGCGGTTGCGGGGGATGGCGACCGCCCCGGCTGCTCCAGCAGCAACGCACCCCCCTCCAGGCAGTGGGCGCTCCATTCCGGCAGCAACAGGATCGTGCCGGTGTCTTCGGCGATCAGCGCGGGGCCTTGCAAGCGCTGGCCGGCCTGGAGCTGCCGCCGCTGCCACAACTGAGCGGGGTGCCAGCTGCCTTGCCAGTAGATCGTGATCCCTTTGCAAGCCGTGCTGCCAGGCCCTTCTGAGCCGCCCGGGAGCCGATGCTGTTGCTGGAGCGGGTCGGCGTGCACCAGCTCAAGCCTGATGCGATCCACCAACGGCTCCTGGGAGGCGACGTAGCCAAAGCGTTGGCGATACACCTGCGCGAACGCCTGAAGCAGCTCCGCCGACGAACTGCCCTGCGGCCAGGGCAGGGGCAGGCTGTGATCCGCTCCGGGCAGGCGTAAGAGCAGCGTGCGCTGCAACTGCACAGGATGCAGCTGAACGCGATCCAGCTCCGGCCAGGCGCCGTGCTGCTGGAGCAGCTGGAGCGCCTGGTGCTCCAGCTCGGGCATGTGCTCGGGGCTGAGGGGCAGATCCACCGTCTGCTCCAGCAGCCGCCCTTCCTCCGCCAACCCGATGCCATAGGCCGACAGCACCCCGGCGAGCGGATGCAGCAACACCTGGCGCATCCCCAGCAAGCTCGCCAGGGCACAGGCGTGCTGGCCGCCGGCACCACCAAAGCTGCAGAGCGTGGCGTCGCGCAGGTCGTGGCCGCGCTCCAGCGACACGCGGCGAATCGCTTCCGCCATCCGCTCCAGCGCCACCGCCAGAGCACCTTCGGCCGCCTGTTCAGGGCTGCAGCCCATCGCCGCCGCCAGCGGAGCGAACTGCTGGCGCACCTGCTCGGCATCCAGCGGCTGATCACCGGAGGCGCCGAACACCGCCGGAAACCACTCGGGGCGCAACCGGCCCAGCAGCAGGTTGGCGTCGGTGATCGTGAGCGGGCCGCCACGGCGATAACAGGCCGGGCCGGGGTTGGCGCCGGCGGATTCAGGCCCCACCGCCAGCCGCAGACCATCGAAGTGCAGGCGTGAGCCACCGCCTGCGGCCACGGTGTGGATGTCGAGCATCGGCGCCTGGATGGGCAGGCCAGCCAGCTCCACCTGATCCCGCCGGGGCCAGACCCCCGCTTCGCAGTAACAGACATCGGTGGAGGTGCCGCCCATGTCGAAGCCCACGATGTGCGAAAAGCCAGCGGCCGCCGCAGTTCGCACCGCCCCCACCAGACCACCCGCCGGCCCCGAGAGGATCGTGTCCTTGGCGTGCAGGGCATCCGCCGCCGCCAGCACGCCGCTGGAGCGCATCACCCGCAGGGGCACCTGCGGCCCCAGGGCCTGCTGCACCTGCTGCAAGTAGCCGTGCAGCACCGGACCCACCGCGGCTTCCAGCACACAGGTGTGGCCGCGGGGCACCAGCCGCGGCAGCGGGCTCACCTGATGGGAGAGGGCGATCTGCTCAAAGCCAAACCGCTGCAGCCACTCCCCCAGGGCCAGCTCATGGGCGGGCTGGGTCACGCTGTGGAGCAAGGCCACCGCCACGCTGCGCAGGCCATCCCGGCGCGCCGCTTCCAGTTGCGCTGCCAGCTGGTCATCCAGCCGCAACGGCTCGAGCTCCGTTCCATCCGCCGCCAGGCGCCCCTCCACCTCCACCACCCGCTGAGCCAGCGGTTCGGGCTTGTGGATCGCCAACGTAAACAGCTCGGGCCGGTGCTGATCGCCGATGCGGAGCAGATCCGCCAGGCCGCGATTCAGCAGCAGCAGGGTGGGAGCACCCTTGCGTTCCAGAAAGGCGTTGGTGGCCACGGTGGTGCCGAGCCGCACCTCAGCAATCAACCCCGCTGGAATCGCGCTTCCCTGCTCCGGCAACCCCAGCAGCGCCCGCACGGCCCGGATGGCGGGATCGCCGGGGCGATCCGGCTGCTCCGACAGCACCTTCCGCACCAGCAGATCACCCGCCGGGCTGCAGCCCACCACATCGGTGAAGGTGCCGCCGCGATCGATCCAGAAGCGCCAGCCGGCCGAGGGCATGCAGCGCCGTGCTCAGCAAGGCACAACTTTAGAAACCGGCCTGAAGCGGCTGCACAAATGGTTCAATTTCAGCGTACCCACCGCCCACAGCGCGCCGCCCAGCGTGATTGATCAGGACAGCCTGGCGGCACTCGATGGCTTGCTCTGGCTGCGCTCGGGCGAGGTGGTGGCACAGCGGTTTGGGCTGAGTCAGTCAACGGTGTCGCGGCAGGCCCGGCGCTGCCTGAGCCTGTTCGAGATCGATGTGACGAAGCTCGATGGGGAATGGGATCTGATCGGCGATGCGCCCTTGCTGGCCGCCGAGCGGGAGGTGCATCAATGGGCCCGCTGGCGCAGCAAGCGCCCGCTGCGGCTGGAGGCCACCTACTGGTCGGGCCCGCTGCTCTGTGATCCCGTGCCGCAGGGATGGATGCTGGGCCTCTGCAACATCGTGGGCATCCAGCGCAACTTCGAGCTGCTGCGCGAGCGGGTGGTGGATGTGTGGCTGGCAGGCCTGCCGGATCTACCAGCGCCCAACGATCCGGAACTCACCAGCCTCACGTTGTGCCAACTGCCGGTGCACTGTGTGGTGAACAGCGGCCATCCGCTGCTGCAGCGCCCAAGCATCAGCTTCAACGATCTGCAGGCCTACCCCAGCCTTGGACTACCCGAGGGTGCCTACCCCGAGGTGGAAGCAGCGCTGCGGCGCCTTGGCCTCTGGAGCTCGCCAGTGCGGATGCGGCGCTATCAGCGCCAGCTGTGGGAAGGCAAAACCGAACAGGAGCTCACCATCGGCTACGGCACAGCGATGAGCCTTGATCTGGGTGGCCCCTCGATGCAGCCCCTGCCGCTCACGTTGCCGTTCCAATCGGGGGAGGCCCTGGTGGTGCGCCGCAAGTTCAGCGACACGCTGCCGTTTCGGCAGCTGGCGCAAACCCTTCACGGGCGCCTCAGCCAACTGGCCCTGCGGCTGCCGGAGATTCAGATGCTGCCGCTGCCGTTCAGCGGTAGTTCTGAAACTGCAGCGGCACCTCCACGTCCTGGGCCTTGAGCAGATTGATCGCTGCCTGCAGATCGTCCTTGCTCTTGCCGGTCACCCGCAGGGTGTCGCCCTGGATCGCCACCGTCACTTTCTTGAGCTCGTCGCGGACGGTTTTGCTCAACGTCTTGGCCAGCTCCTGGCTCAACCCCTTGCGCAGCTTCACCTCCTGCTTCACCCGGTTGCCGCCCACGGGCTCAGGGCTTTGGAAATCGAAGATCTTCAGCGACAGATTGCGCTTGGTGGCTTTCTGACGCAACACATCCTCCACGGCCTGCAGGGTCATATCGCTGGCGGTGGTGATCGTGAGGCTGGTCTCCTCCAGATCGATCTCGGTGTTGGAGTCCTTGAGGTCGTAGCGGGTCGACACGTCGCGGCGCACCTGATCGAGGGCGTTCACCAGCTCCTGACGGTCGAAGTCGGAAACCACGTCAAAGGAATAGGTGTCGGCCATGGCTCAGGGGGTGCTGGGCCCAGCCTAGAAAAGGACACTGATCTCACCCACCGGCCCAACACCGGCGTTGCTCGTGCAGTCTGCGTTTGCCTGGTCGCTCTGTCTGGCTGCCGGCGTGGTGGTGTCGAGCCTGGTGCCCCTCGGCGCTGCCCGCTCCCAGGCCGATTTCACCGTGGCTGATCTGGCGGCACCGCGGGCGATGTTCGATCGGCTGCCGGAGTGGGGCAAACGAGCCAACTGGGCCCACCTCAACAGCTTCGAAGCATTCGTGCTGTTTGCACCCGCGGCTCTGCTCTGCCTGATCGCCAAAGTGGACAGCAGCGCAGCAATCGCCGCCGCCTGGGCCTACCCAGCCCTGCGCCTGGCCTACATCGCGGCCTATGTGACCAACCTGCCGCCCCTGCGTTCTCTCTGCTGGGCGGGTGCGATGACCTGCACCGGCTTGCTGTATCTGGAAGGGCTGAAAGGGCTCTGATCAGTCAAAAAACATCAGGCTCACCACCTTGCCCATGTCTTCCGCCGTGCGGCAGCTGGCCAAAAGGGTTTCGCTGTCGTGGAAGGCGAAACAGATCAGCTGATCGCAGCGGCGGATGATTTCCTGATTGCAGAGGCTGCTGGCCATGGGCAACGGCAGCTCGTCGTTTTCTGGTTTTTCCACCAGATGCAGAACGTGCTCGAGCTGCTCGCGGGATTCGCGGGGCTGACGATCCAGGCTCTGGGGCAGCAGCACCGTGAGGCGCGAGGCATCCACCTCCAACACGCTGCGGATCACAGCGGCATTCACACCCTGGGAGCCCGAGGTAATCAGGCTGTGGCCTTCCTGGGCCAGGGAGCGGGACACCAGCTCCACCAGATGCACCGACACCACTGGCACATGCCGGCTGCCCAGGATGGCGATCCGACGCTTACTGCGGTCCTGCAGCAGAGCCAGCTCCTGCGCCAGGGTGTCGATCCGGTCTAGAGCCGGTAGATCAAGAGACCGGGTCAACGCACGCCACCTGCTGACGGGTCGAAACTAGCAGTGGTCACGCGGCGATCGGCAGTCGCAAACGCGTCAACAGTGGCTCGAAATCACAGTGTTCTTCCACCAATCGGAAGGCATAGGTGGCCTTCACCGATTCGTGCAAACGCACATGACCAAAGGCGTTCTCAATCACGCCCACGGTGGTGAGCGTGTCGTGCTCCACCTTCAGCAGCGGCACTTCCAGTTCTTCCGCCCGCGACACCAGCTGCGGCAGGGGTTCACCGGCACCGGTGAGAATCAAACACTGCGTGGAAGCCTCCAGCGCCGCCAGCTGAATATCGGTGCGATCCGCACCGGTGACCACCGCCATGTTGCGGCGGCGGCGGAAAAACTCCATGGCGGAGTTCACATTCATCGCACCGATCGAAAGGGTTTCCACCAGCAGGTCCAGGCGATCGCGGCAGCACAGCACCTGAGCCTCCAAGCGCCGCACCAGTTCCTCCACGGTGACGCTGCGCAGCAGCGGCGAACGCGGCATGACCCCCAACACCGGCAGCCCCAGTCGCTCAAGCGCCGGCACCAGATCGGCGCGCACCGCATCCACTTGCTCCGGCGGCAGGCCGTTGAGCACCACGCCGCAGAGCAGAGAGCCCAGCTGGGCATGGGCCTGCAGCAGCGGTTCCACGCTTTGGCAGCCGCTCCAGCTGTGCACCAGCACCACCGGTGCCTGCAGGGCCTGGGCCACCTGCACCAGGCTGAGGCCGTAGAGCACGCCATCGTTCAGGCCACCGGCGCCCTCGAGGATGGTCACCTGATCGCCCGCGGCCTCCAGATCGGCCTGCAGCTGGGCCAGGCCGCTGCCGGCCTGCAGATCGCCCGCCAACAGCCGTTCCCGGGCGGAAGCAGCACCCTGCAGATGCACCGAGGGCACGAGCTGCGCATCGCTCAGCCCCAGGATCTGGCCCACGAAGCGCACGTCGTCGTCGATCAGTGGCCCGGCGCCCTCATTGCTCAGCTCAGCGCTATCGGCCAGGGGCTTACCGATCCGCACGGAAACACCCCGCTGCAGCCACTGCCGCGCCAAACCCAGCACAATCGCCGATTTACCGCTGAAGGGTTCGCAAGACCCAATCAGCAGGGCCGACGAACGGGCGTGGGGAAACGCACTGTCGTGACCCATGAGCCGAAAGCTGGTGCGCCGAATCTAGGTCCGAGTTGCGGTGGGTTCGATCCCCAGAATCAACCACTGCCAAAAGGTCTCCGGCAGGTCGGCCCGCTGCTGCGGGCCGCCGCCGGCCTCCAGCCAGTCCATCAACCAGCGCACCAGCTGCTGGTTGGGCAGGGCAAAGCTGTAGCTGACGGGCCCATCACCCCCCGGTGCCGCCACCTCCAGCGCCACCTCGGCCGGCTCTAGCGGCGCCACACCCGCCTGCCAGCGCAGCACAAACGGCCGTTCACCCTCGGGACGCAACCGGCGCAGCCCCTGCAATTCCTGGCGCTGCAGCAGCTCCAGCGCCTGCTCGAGCTGCCCCTGACGGGCCGCCCCCTGGCAGTAGGGGGCGAACAAGGCCACCAGCGCCGCCGACATCCGCGCCAACCCAGCTGTTTAGAGGATGCCGCAAGCTGACGGCATCGCCCAATGCCCATGCTCAATCAGCCCTTTGCCGGCCGGCGCGTGGCCGTGACCGGTGCCAGCGGCAGCCTGGGCCGGGCGCTGCTGCAGGCGCTGCATCAACAGGGGGCCAGCCTGATCGCCCTCACCAGCAGCACCACACCGCTCGCGCTCTGCGACAGCGCCGGGCAGCCCATCCCGCTCGAGCAGGTGTGCTGGCGCTGCGGCGAGGAGGAGGCCCTGCGGCCGGTGCTGGCCAACTGCGCTGTGCTGGTGATCAACCACGGCTTCAACAGCCACGCCGACCGCAGCCCTGCAGCGGTGGAGCGCTCGCTGGAGATCAATGCCCTGAGCAGCTGGCGGCTGCTGGAGCTGTTCGGCGCCCTGGCCGCAGCCGATCGGGCCGATCAGCCGCGCCGGGAGCTGTGGATGAACACCTCCGAAGCCGAAATCCAGGCGGCCGTTAGCCCGCTCTATGAGCTCAGCAAGCGCCTGCAGGGGCAGCTGCTGAGCCTGCGCAGCCTTGATCTGGCGGGTCCGAAGCTGCGGGTGCGGCGGCTGGTGCTGGGCCCCTTCCGCTCAGCCTTGAATCCGATCGGCCTGATGAGCGCCGGCTTCGTGGCCCAGGAAATCCTTCGGCAGGTGCACTGGAATTGCGGGCTGGTGATCGTGACCCCCAACCCGCTCACCTACGTGCTGATGCCCCTAACGGCCCTGAGCCGCTGGCTGTATTTCCGCGCCGTGAGCCGGGCAGCGACGTGATCAGCACGGTGCTGATCAGAAATCGCGGTCGGTGAGGATTTCGCAGCCGTCGCTGGTCACGGCGATGGTGTGCTCCCACTGGGCCGAGAGGCTGCCGTCCACGGTCACCACGGTCCAGCGATCCTTGAGGGTGCGGCAGGCCTTGCTGCCGGCGTTGAGGATCGGCTCCACCGCCAGGGTCATGCCCGGCCGCAGCTTCATGTTGGGCAGCTCGCGGGTGCGGTAGTTGAACACCGAAGGCTCTTCGTGGAGGTTGCGGCCCACACCGTGGCCGGTGTAGTCCTCCACCACCGCGAAGCCATGGGCTTCCACGTGGTCCTGCACCGCACCGGCCAGCTCAAACAGCGTGCTGCCCGCTTTCACGGTGGCCAGCCCCTTCATCAGCGATTCCTGCGCTACGCGCGAGAGGGTGCGGGCTTCCTCCGGCACGCCCTCGCCCACGCAGATGGTCACGCAGCTGTCGCCGTGATAGCCATCGAAATAGGCGCCGGTGTCGATCTTCATCAGGTCACCGGCCTTGATCAGCCGCTTGTTGCTAGGGATGCCGTGCACCACCTCGTTGTTGATCGAGGCGCAGATACTGGCCGGAAAACCGTGGTAGCCCTTGAAGCTGGGCACCGCACCCAGCTCGCGGATGCGCTTCTCGGCGTGGGCGTCGAGATCGCCGGTGGTCATGCCCGGAGCAGCCATGGCGATGATCTCGCGCAGCACAGTGGCCACGATGCGGCTGGCCTGGCGCATCGTTTCAATTTCGCGGGCGCTCTTCACCTCCACGCCGCGGCGACTCTTCTGAATGCGCGGCCCCGTTTGGGTGGCCACCGGCGTTTCAACGGCCTGGGTCTTCTGCGTCGCGGCGAGCAGTTCGGCGAACAGGTTCATCGCGATGGTTCAAATCCCGTGCCATCAAGTTAGAGCCCTCGGCCGGGGTGCAAAGGTGGCGGCACCCTGAGCCGGTACACTGGTTGTTTGGCCAGGCGTTTCTCGGAGCTGGATGGCAGCGGAATCCAAGGACATGACTCAAGACGTGACTGACAACAACGAGACCACCAGCAGCACCGAGGCCGCTGACACCGCTGCAGAAGCCAGCGTGGCCGTGGCTGAGAAGCCCGCCGCCGCCAAGGTGAGCGTGGGCAAACTGAGCGCCAAACAGCTGATCGAGGCCTTCGAGGCCGAGCAGATTGCCGCCCAGGCAAAGGATCACCCCGACATCTACGTGGGCGACACCGTGCGCGTGGGCGTGCGGATCACCGAGGGCAACAAAGAGCGCATCCAGCCTTACGAGGGCGTGGTGATCGCCAAGCGCCACGGCGGCCTCAACGAGACCATCACGGTGCGCCGGATTTTCCAGGGCATCGGCGTAGAGCGTGTATTCCTGGTGCACAGCCCCCAGGTGGCTTCCATCAAGGTGGAGCGACGGGGTAAGGTGCGCCGAGCGAAGCTCTTCTATCTGCGCGACCGGGTGGGCAAAGCCACTCGCGTTAAGCAGCGCTTCGATCGCTGATCGGCTTCCGCCCTCAGCTTCCGGCCATCACTTGTTGATCGGCCGGCCGCATGAATCGGTTGCGATCGGTTCATGCGGTTGAGGGAACATCGGCCCTGCGCCGTTAGTTCAGTTGGTAGAACGCAGGTCTCCAAAACCTGATGTCGGGGGTTCAAGTCCTCCACGGCGCGTTCGATGTTTCCTCCCTGCAGTTTCTACGTTCCGGACATGGAGTTGGATCTACAGCCCGGTGATGTCGTCAAGGTTCTCGAGTCAGCCGCTCTCGGCTGGGTTCGTGCCCGGGTGATCCGAGTGAAATCTGGTGGACGCGTTGTCGTGCAGAGCGACCAAGGTCGTGAATTCACGGCGCGCGGCAACCAAGTGCGTTTAATTGAACCTGCTGGGTTCCGCCCCTGATCAGGCTGCCCCGTCGCAGCGACGCCCAAGCCCGCCACCGGCGGGCTTTTTTGATGCCTTACGCCAGCAGCGGCAGCCCGAGAGCCGCCTGAACGACGCCCTGCTGTGCGAGCCAGCGAGCGGCCGACCGGCCGGTTGGGTGGGCCTACTCAAAAC
>VGPW01000005.1 GCA_016882545.1 Cyanobacteria bacterium M_surface_10_m2_179
TCCTAGTGAGCCATCGCACCGGGGTTCATTCGCCAAAGTGGAGCTTGGCCGAAATCCCCGTTGTGTTCGTTGTTGAGCTCTCCCTGAAGCTGAGCCCCATGCCCGTTGCCGTGCAGCGCAAAGAACAAGAGGCCGCCGATGCGCTCTACCAACAGGTGAAGCAGGCCATGGAAAGCGGCCAGCCGCGCTTGCTTGAACTCACCTGCGAGAAAGAAGAGAGCAAGCGGGTGAGCCTGCTCACGAGCGAGCTGGTGGCGGTGCAGACCTATGAAAAGTCGGCCGTGGGTGGCGGCAGCAAGCGCCCGGGCTTCAGCTTCGATGGCTGAGCAGGGCGCAACCCTGGTGGTGGATCAGCTGGGCTTTGCCTGGCCGAACGGTCACCGGGCCCTCAACCACTGCAGCTTCTCGATCCCCAACCCTGGGCTCTGGATGTTGGTGGGCGGCAACGGCAGCGGCAAGAGCACCCTGCTCAGGCTGATCGCAGGGCTGCTCACGCCCGCCCGCGGCCGCCTGCATCGTCCGCTCAAACCGGCCTTGGTGTTTCAGAACCCCGACCACCAACTGCTGCTGCCCAGCTGCGGCAGCGACATTGAGCTGGCCCTGCCGGAGCAGCTGAGCCGCGACCAACGCCGGCAACAGGTGGACCTAGCGCTACAGCAGGTGGGCCTCGCAGGCTTCCGCCAACGGCCGATCCACAGCCTCAGTGGCGGCCAGAAGCAACGCCTGGCGATTGCCGGCGCCCTGGCCAGCCAGGCCCAGCTGCTGCTGCTCGATGAACCCACAGCCCTGCTAGATACCACCAGTCAGCTGGAGGTGCTGCAGTTGATCCGCGCCCTCTGCGACCGCCCCGAGCAACCGATCACAGCCCTGTGGATCACCCATCGCCTGGAGGAGCTGCGCTGGTGCGATGGCGCTGCGATGGTGGAACGGGGCAGCGTGGGCGCCTGGCAACAGGGACGGGAGCTGGAACAACGACTCAGCCCCCTTGCCGGCGGGAAGGGCTGAGAGGTAAGTTCTTCAGGCACCCGTCAGGGACGCAATCCTCGGTAGCTCAGCGGTAGAGCGATCGACTGTTAATCGATTGGTCGCAGGTTCGAATCCCGCCCGGGGAGCTTTTTCACCCCAGCCTCACGGCTGGGGTTTTTTCTTGACACTGCTGCATCGCATCGTCGCAGCAGAAATTGCAACAACTCAAATGGAAGAAAACCTGTAAATCCGGGCGGTGCCACGCCGGGCGGTAGAGACCCAACCCACTGCGGTGCAGGGGATCACAGGTTGGAGGCCTCAACTTTGCAGCAGGGCGATGTTCTGCAAATCCTCAAGAACACCCTGAGAATGACCACACCAAACAGCGGTTCATCCCGCAGCGCATGCACTCCTGCTCTGGAGCCCGACCATGAAGCCCTGCATCTTGCTGATCGAAGACGACGGCGACATGCGCGAGCTGGTGGCTGGCCACCTGGAGCACAGCGGTTTCGATGTGCAACGGGCTGAGGACGGGATCAAGGGCCAAGCCCTGGCGCTGCAATACACCCCGGATCTGATCCTGCTGGATCTGATGCTGCCCAAGGTGGATGGGCTCACCCTCTGCCAGCGGCTGCGGCGTGATGAGCGGACCACGGGCATTCCGATCCTGATGCTCACCGCCCTGGGCAGCACCAAAGACAAGGTGAGCGGCTTCAACTCAGGCGCCGACGATTACCTGGCCAAACCCTTCGATCTCGAAGAGCTGCTGGTGCGCATCAAGGCGCTGCTGCGGCGCAGCGACCGTGCCCCCCTCTCGGCCAAGCACAACGAGATCCTCAACTACGGGGCGCTCACGCTCGTGCCGGAGCGATTTGAAGCGATCTGGTTCGACGAACCGGTGCGGCTCACCCACCTGGAATTCGAGCTGCTGCATTGCCTGCTGCAACGCCACGGCCAAACGGTGGCCCCCTCCCTAATCCTCAAGGAGGTGTGGGGCTATGAGCCGGACGACGACATCGAGACCATCCGGGTGCACATCCGCCACCTGCGCACGAAGCTCGAGCCCGATCCCCGCAAGCCCCGGTTCATCAAAACGGTGTATGGCGCCGGCTACTGCCTGGAGCTACCCACCGGCGCCCAACAGGATGAGCTTGCCCAGCTGGTGCACAGCGCCCGCGAAAACCGGCGCAGCGCCGCCTGAGCCTCAAGCCACCACGGCTCCGCTGAGCTCGAGCAGCGCCACCTCCCAGGCCAGCCGCGGCTGCACGTAGGCCCGCAGCTGCTGCCGCAAACGCTCGAAGCGACGCTGCTGACTCGCGTCGTGATGCAGCCGCCACAGGCGCAGCTGCCACCACTCCAGCAACCACAGCTGCTGCTCCACATCCAGTGCCTCGCTGAGATCCCGAGCCAGGGTGAGGGCTTCCACAGCCCCCACCGCGCGCTGCTGCAGACCCACCAGATCGATGCAGCGCTGGGCCAAGCCATCCGGCAGCGCCAGCCATTGCTGCCGCTGCTCCAACAGCGCGCCCGGGGAGCCGGCTGCCAGCTCCAGCAGCTCCAGCGGATCGGCAGCCTCGCCCGGCTGGCCGTGGGCGGCCAGCACCTGCTGCAGCTCCGCAGGGCCGAGGCGGGCGAAGGGTATGGCCTGGCAGCGGGAGCGGATGGTGCTCAGCAGGCGATCGGGGGCTGCACTGAGCAGGATCAGCAGGCCATCGCCAGGCTCCTCGAGGGTTTTGAGCAGGGCATTGGCCGCACCCTCCGCCATCGCCTCCACCGCCTCGATCACCACCAGGCAGCGGGGCGCTTCCACCGGCCGCCGCGCCAGAAACTGCGACACGGCCCGCACCTGCTCCAAGCGCAGCTGCGGCAGTGCCTTGCGGCTGATCCCAGCCGCTTCCGCCTGGGACACCGGCACCAGCTGACCCTTCTCGCTGTAGGTGGGCTCCACCCAGAGCAGATCGGGATGGTTTCCCTCCTGCAGGCGCCGGCGCACCGCCGCCGATCCACCGGGGCCAGCGATCACGCCTTCCAGAAAACGGCGTGCCGCGATGGAGCGGCCCACGCCATCGGGCCCGCAGAAGAGGTAGGCGGGTGCCAGCCGCTGCCGCTCCAACGCAGCCAGCAGCAACGTGGTGGCCTGCGGTTGGCCCAGCAAACCGTTGAACAGGCCCTCAGCCATGGCCACCGCAGCAGCGTTGAATCGCCACCTGCAGATCAGCGGTGACAGCCTCAGGCGACTGACGGGCATCCACCCGCTGCCAGCCCGCCTGGACCGCCAGGGCCGTAAAACCAGCGCAGACCCGGGCCAGGAATGCCTCCCCACTGGCCTCAATCCGATCGGCAGCCCGATGGCCCCGGCGCTGCAACGAGTCCTGCAGCGGCAACTCCAGCAGCAGGGTGAGATCGGGCTCCAAGCCGCGGCAGGCGATCAGCCGCAGCTGCTCGATCAGCTCCAGCGACAAGCCGCGGCCATAGCCCTGGTAGGCGGCGGTGGAGCCGCTGAAGCGATCGCTGAGCACCCAGTGGCCGGCCTCCAGAGCCGGCAGGATCCGCTGCTGCACGTGCTGGGCGCGATCCGCGGCGTAGAGCAGCAACTCGGCCGTGCTGCAGGGGGCCGCCTCGCCGGGGGGATGCAGCAGCAGCTGGCGCAGGGCCTGGCCAAGCTCACTGCCACCGGGTTCGCGGGTCACGAGCAGCTCACTGCCCTCCGGCATCAAACCGCTGCGAGGCAGCCAGTGGCGCAAGCGCTCGATCTGGGTGCTCTTGCCGCAGCCATCGATGCCTTCCAGCACCAGGAAGCAGCCGCGATCAGGCATCACGGCCCAGCAACAGGGAATTGATCACCACGGTGATCGAACTGAAAGCCATCAGCAGCGCAGCCAGGGGAGGGGAGAGCACCACACCGAAGCCAGGCAGCAGAACACCGGCAGCGATGGGCAGCACCAGCAGGTTGTAGCCGAAGGCCCACACCAGGTTCTGGCGCACCTTGGCCATGGTGCGGCGCGCCAGGCGCAGGGCTGCGGGAATGGCGGTGAGGCGATCACCCATCAGCACCAGATCAGCCGTATCCATGGCGATCTGGGTGCCGGTGCCCACAGCAACGCCCAGATCGGCGGCCGCCAGAGCCGGGGCATCGTTGATGCCGTCGCCGACCATCGCCACTCCGCCCTGGCCGCGCGCCTGCTCCAGCCGCAACAGCTTCTGATCGGGCAGCAACCCCGCCGCCAGCTGTTCAGCGCGCAGCCCCAGGGCCGCACCCAGGTGGCGCACCGGAGCCGCCCGATCGCCACTCAGCACCAGCAGTTCCAACCCCATGGCCTGGAGCTGCTGCAGGGTGAGCTGGGCATCCGGGCGGAGCTGATCCTCGATCGCCAGCAGGCCCAGGTGCCCCTGCTCGGCGCTCAGGGCCACCACCGTGGCGCCCCGGGCCTCGTGATCGTCCAGCCAACGGCGTTGGCCGGGGGGAAAAGGTCCTGCCACGCTTTCAATCCAGTCCGGCCGGCCCACCCGGCACAAACCCCAGCCCTCAACGCGGCCCTCCAGGCCGGCCCCAGGCAGGGTTTGCGCTTCAGCCACCACCAGCAGCGGCAGGTTGAGCTCCTGAGCCCGCTGCAGCAGGGCATGGGCCAGGGGGTGGCGTGTGTCGGCTTCGAGGCTCGCGGCCAGCTGCAGCAGCTGCGCCTCCCCAACATCCAAAGAGGCCGGGCTGGAGGCCGCCAGGCTGGGGCGCCCCAGGGTGAGGGTGCCGGTTTTATCGAAACAAACGGTGCGCAAGGCGGCCGCGGCCTCGATCACATCGCCGCCGCGGAACAGCAAACCCATCCGGGCGGCCTGGCCGGTGCCCACACTGATCGCCGCCGGTGTGGCCAAGCCCAGGGCGCAGGGGCAGGCCACCACCAGCACGGCAATGCTCAGTTGCAACCCCAGCACGAAGGGCGTTTCGGCGCTCAAACCCAAGCTGCGATGGCCGCCGTGCTGATGCAGTGCCGGAGCGGCCTCCAGCACCTGGGGCCAGAGCTGAGCCCCCCACAACCACCAGAACAGCCAGGTGGCCAGCGCCAGCAGCATCACCGCCACGCTGAAGCGGCCCGCCACCCGATCGGTGAGCCCCTGGATCGGCCCCTTGCGCGACTGGGCCTGCTCCACCAGGGCGATGATCCGGGCGACGGCACTCGCATGGCCCGGCCGCAGCACCTCGAGCAGCAGCGGCCCCTGCAGGTTGAGGCTGCCAGCCGCAAGCTCCGCGCCAGGCGCCGCATCGATCGGCAGCGGTTCGCCCGTGAGGCTCGACACATCCAGGCTGGAGATCCCCTCCAGCACCCGGCTATCCACGGGCACGCGATCCCCCGGCAGCAGGCGCACCCGATCGCCGGGCCGCAGCGCCCCCACCCGCACCGGCCGCGTGGGGGCATCGGGGCCCTCCCCCAACACCAGCAAGGCCTGATCGGGCTGCAGCAACGCCAACTCCTGCAGCGCCCTTCCGGTGCGGAAGCGGGCCCGCTCCTCCAGGAAGCGACCCAGCAACACAAAGCCCAGCAGCATCACGGGCTCGTTGAAGAAGCACTGCCAGCCCACGGCCGGCCAGAGCAGGGCCACGAGGCTGGCGGCATAGGCACTGCCCATCCCCAGGCCCACCAGGGTGTCCATGCCGGGCGCACCGGCGAGGGCCGAGCGGAAGCCGCGCACCAAGATCGGGCGGCCCGGCAGCGCCAGCGCCAGGGTGGCCACCAGGGCATGCACCCGCATGTCGGCCAGCCAGGGCAACGGCAGCTGACCCAGCTCAGCCAGGTGCCCAGCCGCCGACACCAGCAGCAACAGGAGGGCCACCAGCAACTGGCGCCAGCGCTGCCACCAGGTTTGATCGCGGTGACGCTCCGCCGGGGTGCTGTCGCTGGCATCGCTGCGGCGATGGGCGGCGTAGCCCATACCGGCCAGGGCCTCGATCAGTCCCTGGGCCGGGTCGGGTTCGGCCGTGGCGAGCAGCTCGGGATCGAGCCCCACCCAGGCCGTGCGGTTGAGCAGGCTCACGCTCGCCTGCCGAACCCCGGGATGGGCCAGCAGCCGCTGTTCCACGGTGCGCACGCAACCGCCGCACTTCATCCCTTCCACCTCCAGCAGCAGAGCAGCCACCGGCTGCGGGGCGGGTTCAGGGCCGCTGCTCACGGGCGTGGGATGGGAAGGGCCTCAGGCTAGGGAGTGCGAACAGCCCAGGCAGCAGGCGCTGCAGGCAGGTGAGGATGGGCCCACGAAGCTCCGCCAACCGCCGTGCCCCGCTCCCAGCGCAACGACAACTTCATCGACAAGAGCTTCACGGTGATGGCCGACCTGATCCTCAAGGTGCTGCCCACCAACCAGCGCGCCAAGGAGGCCTTCGCCTACTACCGCGACGGCATGAGCGCCCAGGCCGACGGCGAGTACGCCGAGGCCCTCGATAACTACGCCGAAGCCCTGAAGCTCGAGGAAGACCCCAACGACCGCGCCTTCATCCTCTACAACATGGCGCTCGTGTACGCCAGCAACGGCGAGCACCAGAAGGCCCTGGAGCAATACGGCCAGGCCCTCGACCTCAACAGCAAGATGCCCCAGGCGCTCAACAACATGGCGGTGATCCATCACCACCTGGGCTCCCTGGCCGAGGAGAAGGGCGACAGCGACCTGGCCGATCGCCACTTCGATCAGGCCGCCGATCTGTGGACGAAGGCGATTCGCCTCGCCCCGAACAACTACATCGAGGCCCAGAACTGGCTGAAAACCAGCGGCCGCGGCAGCGTGGACGTGTATTTCTGAGGCCGAGCCCCCGCTCTGCCTGGCGCTGGCTTCAGGCGCGATCGTCGGCCGGATTCACGCCCAGCGCCGCCACCAACGCTTCGGCCACACCGCCGGCCTCCAGCAGCTGCAGATCCAGGCCCGCCGCCAACCGGCCCAGCCCACTGCCCTTCGGCACCACCGCCCGGCGGAACCCCAGCCGGGACGATTCCTGCAGGCGCTGCTCCAGCTGGGCCACGGGGCGCAGCTGCCCCCCCAGACCCAGCTCGCCGATCAACACCGTGCCCGGCGGCAGGGTGAGATCGCGGTAGCTGGCCACCACCGCCGCGGCCACCCCCAGATCCGCCGCCGGCTCCTCCACCTCCAGGCCCCCCGCCACCGCCAGGTAGCAGTCGAAGCGGGACAGCGGCAGGCCCAGATGCTTCTCCAGCACCGCCAGGATCTGGTGCAGCCGGTTGGTGCCGATGCCGGTGGCGGTGCGGCGCGGGCTGGAATAGCTGGTGGTGCTCACCAGGGCCTGCAGCTCCACCACCAACGGCCGCGTGCCTTCGCAGGCCACGATCGTGGCGGTTCCGGCGCTGGGCTCATCGCTGCCCAGAAACAGCTCACTGGGGTTCAGCACCTGGGCCAGGCCCTGGCCGCGCATCTCAAACACCCCCAGCTCGTGGGTGGCGCCGAAGCGGTTTTTCACAGCCCGCAGCAGCCGGTGGCTGGCGAAGCGATCCCCCTCAAAGGTGAGCACCGCATCCACCAGGTGCTCCAGCACCTTCGGGCCCGCCAGCATCCCCTCCTTGGTCACGTGGCCCACCAGCAGCAGGGCCGTGTCCTGGCGTTTGGCGATGCGGGCCAGGGCCGCCGCGCACTCCCGCACCTGGGCCACCGAGCCTGGCGCGCTGCCCAGCTCGCCATCGTGCAGGGCCTGGATGCTGTCGATCACCGCCACGGCCGGCCGCAGGGCCTCAAGCTCCTGCAGCACCAGCTCCAGATCGGTTTCCGCCAACAGCTGCAACCCCGGCCCACCGGCCTCCCCCTGGGGCACCGCCGCCAGCTCCCCCTGCTCCTCCGCCAACCGCCGCCAGCGCAACTTCACCTGCTGCGCCGATTCCTCCGCGCTCACATAAAGCACCGAATGCCGGGCCGCCATGGCCTGGGCGCTTTGGAGCAGCAGCGTGCTCTTGCCGATGCCCGGATCACCGCCCAGCAGCACCAGCGAGCCCGGCACCAGGCCACCACCGAGCACGCGGTCGAGCTCGCCGTAGCCACTGCCCAGGCGCTGCAGGGGCCGGTCGCCCACCGCCGCAATCGGCTCGGAGCGGCGCGGGGCGGCAGGGATCGCCGCTTCGGCCGGCGCTGCCACCGGGCGGCGGCGGCGGCTGTCGGTGGGAGTGGCGGCCTGCTCCACCAGGGTGTTCCAGCTCCCGCAGCTGGAACAGCGGCCAAAGAACTGGCGTGTCTGTGCTCCGCAGCTCTGGCAGACGTAGAGGCTGGTGGCGCGGACCAAGAAGGTGTATGAAGAAAGGTGGCTGCCGCAGAACCCGGAGGCCTGACGACCTTTTCAGTAGGTCGATCTACTTAACCCGTCCACAGCAAGTGGTGCAATGACGGCCTCATCCGCCACAACAGCTCCAGCGGCGAAAGAAACGATCCTGGTGGTCGACGACGAAGCCAGCATCCGCCGAATCCTGGAAACGCGTCTGTCGATGATCGGCTACCAGGTGGTCACCGCCTGCGACGGCCAGGAAGCGCTGGAGGCCTTCCGCCGCACCAACCCCGATCTGGTGGTGCTCGACGTGATGATGCCGAAGCTCGATGGCTACGGCGTCTGCCAGGAGCTGCGCAAGGAATCGGATGTGCCGATCGTGATGCTCACGGCTCTGGGCGATGTGGCCGACCGCATCACCGGCCTCGAGCTCGGCGCCGACGACTACGTGGTGAAGCCCTTCAGCCCCAAGGAGCTGGAAGCCCGCATCCGCTGCGTGCTGCGCCGGGTGGAGAAGGACAGCATTGCCGGCATCCCCAACTCCGGGATCATCCAGGTGGCCGACCTGCGCATCGACACCAACAAGCGGCAGGTGTATCGCGGCGAGGAGCGCATCCGCCTCACCGGCATGGAGTTCAGCCTGCTGGAGCTGCTGGTGGGCCGCAGCGGCGAACCGTTCAGCCGCGGCGAAATTCTCAAAGAGGTGTGGGGCTACACGCCGGAGCGTCATGTGGACACCCGGGTGGTGGATGTTCATATCTCCCGGCTGCGCTCCAAACTGGAAGACGATCCGGCCAACCCCGAGCTGATCCTCACGGCCCGCGGCACCGGTTATCTGTTCCAACGCATCGTTGACGCCGTTGCCACCGAAGCCCTCTGACGCCCCAGGCCACGGCTCCAACCGCCGCGGACGGCCCCGCGCCATCCGCCGCCTGGTGATCTGGTATCGCCGCAACGCAGCGGTGACCAGCCTGGTGGGCACCGCTGCGGCCACCGCCAATGCCGCCGGCTCCATGGCGGGTTCCGTGGCCGGCAGCGCTGCCGGTGCAGCGGCGGGCGCGGCCAACACCGTGCTGCAGCCGCTGGTGTTTGATCCGTTGCGCCGGCTGCAGCGCGGCGTGAGCGGCAGCGAAGGCACACCGATCAACGACGCCGAGCGCCTCTGGGTGGCCGTGGATGGCATGGGGGGCGACTATGCCCCAGGGCCGATCCTGGAGGGCTGCCTGCGGGCGGTGCGCCTGCTGCCCCTGCGTGTGAAATTTGTGGCCGAAGCCACCGCTGTGGCCGCCGCCGTGGCCGAGCTCAACCTCAGCGACGAGCTGGAGGCCGCCCAGCAGGACGGCCTGATCGATCTGGTGCCCAGCGGGGTGTCAGTGGGCATGGATGAAGAAGCCACCGTGGTGCGCAAGAAGCGCGACGCCAGCATCAACCTGGCCATGGATCTGGTGAAGGCCGGCGAGGCCACCGCCGTGTATTCCGCCGGCAACTCCGGCGCCGTGATGGCCTCGGCGATCTTCCGGCTGGGGCGCCTCAAAGGCATCGATCGCCCCGCCATCGGCGCCCTGTTCCCCACCAAAGACCCTGAGCAGCAGGTGTTGGTGCTCGATGTGGGCGCCAACATGGATGCCAAGCCCGCCTATCTGCACCAGTGGGCTCTGCTGGGCAACATCTACAGCCGTGATGTGCTGCAGGTGAGCCAGCCCCGGGTGGGCCTGCTCAACATCGGCGAGGAGGAGTGCAAGGGCAACGACCTGGCCCTGCGCACCTATCCGCTGATGGCGGAGGAAACCCGCTTTCAGTTCGCGGGGAACTGCGAGGGCCGCGATGTGCTCTCCGGCGAGTTCGACGTGGTGGTGTGCGACGGCTTCACCGGCAACGTGCTGCTGAAGTTCCTGGAGAGCGTGGGCAGCGTGTTGCTGGATGTGCTCAAGGCCGAGTTGCCCCGGGGCCGCCGCGGCAAGGTGGGCTCCGCCTTCCTGATGAGCAACCTGCGCCGCATCAAGAAGCGCCTCGACCACGCCGAGCACGGCGGCGCCCTGCTGCTGGGGGTGAACGGCGTGTGCGTGATCGGCCACGGCAGCAGCAAGGCCCTCTCGGTGGTGAGTGCCCTGCGCATCGCCCACTCCGCCGCCAACCACGACGTGATGGAGGACCTGCAGCGGCTGAGCAACAGCGCCGAGGCCGCCATTGCCTGTGGTTGACTGACGGCACCGTTGGGTTGAACCGGTGGGGCTGGGCCAGATCAACAGCTACGGCATGGCCCTGGTGGGATCCGGCAGCGCCGTTCCCGCCATCAGCATCAGCAACCAGCAGCTGAGCGAGCGGGTCGACACCAGCGACGAATGGATCCGCACCCGCACCGGCATCGGCGCCCGCCGCATCTGCGCCGCCGATGAACCGCTCACGGTGTTGGCCAGCCGAGCCGCCCAGGCCGCCCTCGACCATGCCGGCTGGGCCGCCGAGGATCTGGATCTGATCCTGATGGCCACCTCCAGCCCCGACGATCTCTTTGGCACCGCACCAAGAGTTCAGGGGGTGATCGGTGCCCGCAACGCCGTGGCCTTCGATCTCACCGCCGCTTGCAGTGGCTTTCTGTTTGCCCTGATCACGGCGGGCCAATACCTACGCAGCGGCGCCATGCGCCGGGCCCTGGTGATCGGCGCCGATCAGCTGAGCCGCTGGGTGGATTGGGACGACCGCACCACCTGCGTGTTGTTCGGCGATGGCGCCGCCGCGGTGGCGGTGGAAGCCTGCCCGGATGAGCAGAACGGCCTGCTGGGCTTCCGCATGCACTCCGACGGCAGCCGCAACGGCTGCCTCACCCTGGCCCAGACCGACACCCACGCCAACGTGCTCGGCGGCGTCAGCGCCCAGGTGGGTGGGTTCGCGCCCCTGCGCATGAACGGCCAGGAGGTGTACAAGTTTGCGGTGCGGGAAGTGCCCGCCGTGCTCAAGGAGCTGCTGGACAGCACCGGCACCCCCGCCTCGGAGCTCAACTGGCTGCTGCTGCACCAGGCCAACCAGCGCATTCTCGATGCCGTGGCCGATCGTTTTGCCATTCCCCAGGAGCGGGTGCTGAGCAACCTCGCCAGCTACGGCAACACCTCCGCCGCCACCATTCCCTTGATGCTGGATGAGGCGGTGAAGGATGGGCGCGTGAAGCCCGGCGATCTGATCGCCAGCAGCGGCTTCGGCGCCGGCCTCAGCTGGGGTGGGGCGCTGCTGCGCTGGGCGGGCCCGCAGGGCTGAGCGGGCCAGGATCTCAGCCCCGCCGCGTAATCTCCCCCCCACAGTGCAAGCGTGCGGCCATGGGTATCGCCTGGGTCTTTCCCGGACAGGGCTCACAGAAGGTGGGCATGGCCGCCGGGGTGCTCGAGCTGACCGGCGCCGCTGAACGCTTTGCCGCCGCCTCCGAGCTGCTGGGGCGCAACCTGCTGGCCATCTGCGCCGGTGAAGCCGAGGGTGAGCTGAGCGATCTCAACGACACCCGCAACACCCAGCCCGCGCTGTTTGTAATCGAAAGCCTGCTGGTGGATGGCCTGAAGGCCCAGGGCCGCAGCGCCGATTGCGTGGCCGGCCACAGCCTCGGCGAACTGGTGGCGCTCTACGCCGCCGGCGTCTTCGATGTGGAGACAGGCCTGCAGCTGATGAAAACCCGCAGCGAGCTGATGGCCGCTGCCGGCGGCGGCGCCATGACCGCCGTGATGGGATTCGATCGCGCCGAGCTGGACCAATTGGTGGCCGCCACCGACGGGGTGGTGATCGCCAACGACAACAGCAGCGCCCAGGTGGTGCTCTCGGGCAGCCCCGACGCCGTGGCCGCGGTGAGCGGTGCACTGAAATGCAAGCGGGCCATCCCCCTGGCGGTGAGCGGCGCCTTCCACTCCCCTTTCATGCAGCAGGCCGCTGAGGCCTTTGCCACCACCCTGGATGGGGTGACCTTCAACGACGCCAGCATCCCGGTGCTGAGCAACACCGATCCCAACCCCGAAACCAGCGGCGCCGCCCTGAAGCAACGGCTGCGCAGCCAGATGACCACCGGCGTGCGCTGGCGCGAAACCATGGAGCGCTTCAGCGCCGATGGCATCAACACCGCCGTGGAGATCGGCCCGGGCAACGTGCTGAGCGGACTGATCAAGCGCAGCTGCGAAGGGGTCACCACCGCCCAGATCAGCAGCACCGCCGACCTGGGCCTGTGAACAAACCCGTGCAGGCCGTGAAGCGGGTGCTGCGCCGGCGCCGCAAGCCGGCCGAACCGCCGGCGCTGCTGCGCACACCCCGGCCCAGCCTCACCTACCGGCTGGTGAGCTACCTGCTGGTGTTCCCGATCTACCGGCTGCTGTTCCGCGGCCGCACCGCCGGCAACGGCAATGTGCCCCAGGAGGGCGCGCTGGTGGTGGTGGCCAACCACGGCTCTCATCTCGATCCACCGCTGCTGGGCCATGCCCTGGGCCGGCCCGTGGCCTTCATGGCCAAGGCCGAGCTGTTCCGCATTCCCGTGCTGGGGCCGATCATCCGAGCCTGCGGCGCCTACCCCGTGGCCCGCGGCGCCAGCGACCGCGAGGCGATCCGCACCGCCACCGATCGGCTCGAGCAGGGCTGGGCCACCGGTGTGTTCATCGATGGCACCCGCCAGGCCGATGGCCGCGTGAACAACCCCCAACCCGGCGCAGCCCTGCTGGCCGCCCGGGCCGGCGTGCCGCTGCTGCCGGTGGCAATCATCAACAGCCACCGGGCCCTCGGCACCGGTTCCAAGCGGGCACGGCTGGTGCCGGTGCACATCCGCATCGGCACACCGATCCCGCCGCCGGCCTCGCGCAAGCGGGTCGACCTCGATGCCGCCACCGCCGCCTGCCAGGCCCAGATCAATGCGCTGCTGGAGCAGGGCCTGATCAGCGGCCCCGCGCTTCCTCCAGCAGTGGACCAAACCGCGCTGCCGCCCAGCTCCTGAGATCACGGCCGGTGACCACCCAAAGGGCGGCGCGGGCGCCGTCGCCCCACACCTTGCGCCAGTGCTCCGGCTTGCAGCGCCCGCCGCAGGGCACTTCCACCGGCGTGAGCCCGATGCCGCGGCTACCCGCCACAAACCAGCCCACGAGCAGGGCCCGCTGCATGTGATCGCTGCTGGTCACCAGCAACACATGACGCACCTTGGCGCGCTTGAGCTCATCCACCACTGAGGTGAAGTTGCTGAGGGTGTCGGTGGCGCGGTAGTCGAGCTGCACCCGGCCGGCATCGAGGCCCTGATGATCGAACAGCCAGTGGGCGTATTCCGGGTTGCTGCCGCCGCTCACCAGCACGGGCAGGCCATCGCGCTGGGCCAGCTCCGCCGCCACCCGTTCGCGGTCCACATCCCCCCCCAACACCAGGATCAACTGGGGCGGCGGCAACGGTGGCTGCCACAGCCCCCGCGACAGCACCAGCAATCCCGCTGCTGCCAGCAGCGCGAGCCACCAGCGCCCCCGCCGGGGCCTACGGCGAGGGCGCTGGCTGGCCCTTGGCCGCACCCGACGGGGAGGCCTGGCGGTCACAGGCCCTCCACCGGGCTGGTGGGGTAGATCGGCAGTACCGGCTGCCAGGGCCCTGGCAGGGCCTGGGCATGGGCCAGCTGACCCAGCTGCAGCAGCTGCAGCGCATCCTCAGCAGGATCCACCAGCGCCGCGCAACTGGGCTCCGGACCTTCGGGCGCCCCTGGCCAGGGCTCCGTGGGCCGAAACAGACGCGGCAGCTCCAGCTCCGCCACGCCACCGAGGGCCGCGGGATTAGGGCCGTAACAGCCCGCCACCGTGCCGCGGCGGAGCAGCTCCTGTGCCAGCCAGAAGCGCGGCTGCGCCTGCATCGCAGCACCGGGCTGGGCCAGGCGGCGGGCCATCAACAGAAAACTGCTGAAACCATGCAGCGGGCACTGCAACTGCTGGGCCAGGGTGCGGGCCAGCACCACGGTGAGCCGGGTGCCAGTGAAGCCACCAGGGCCGGTGGCCACCACCAGCCGGCCGATCTCGGGCCAGCGCTCAGCCGGCAACACCTGTTCGAGGCAGGGGAGCAACGCATTGGAGAGTGCCCGCCCCAGGGGGAAGCAGGCCGGCGGCGCTGGAGGTTCAGCAGTGCCCAGGGGCTGCACAGCCACCGCCAGGGTTTCGCTGGAGCTGTGCAGGGCCAGCAGCAGGGTGGGCGCCGTCATCGGGGCAGCACCTGATCCGGGCAGAGGCGCTGCCAGCGGCCGCGATCGAGGCTGAAGCTCTCGCAGGCGCGCACATCCCACTCCACGCCCACCTGCCCAGCCGGCAGGTTGTGCACCTGCACATGGATGCGCGGTTGCTCAGGCACGAAAGCCGGTTCCAAGGTGAGATGAGCGGCGCCGTGCTGACGCTCCACAGCGTGGTAGGCCTGACATTGATCCACCCAGCGGCAATCCACGCAGATGCACATGCCCGGCGCCGCAGCGGATGGGGCCATTGTGACCCCTGCAGCGCTGACGCAGCTGGCCTGGCAACGCCTGCAACCGGAATGCTGGCCGCTGCCACGCCAGGCCTTCCCCACCGGCGCCGTGTTGGTGGGAGGCGCCGTGCGCGATGCCCTGCTCGATCGCCTGGCCCCCCAGCCCGATCTCGACCTGGTGGTGGAGGGCGATGCGGTGCAACTCTGCCGCCAGCTGAGCCGCACCCATGGCGGCAGCGCCGTGGTGCTCGATGCCGAACGCTCGATCGCCCGGCTGGTGATCCGCGGCTGGAGCATCGATCTGGCCCGCCGGGAGGGCGAGAGCGTGGAGGCCGACCTGCGGCGGCGCGACTACACGATCAACGCCATGGCCCTGCCGCTGGCCGACGCGGCTCTCCTGCTGGATCCGCTGGAGGGGCTGAAGCATCTGCAGGCTGGCCTGCTGGTGGCGGTGGCGGAGCAGAACCTGCTCGATGACCCCCTGCGGCTGCTGCGCGGTCTGCGGCTGGCGGCGGAGCTGGGCTTCGAACTGGAACCGCGCAGCCTCGCGTGGCTGCAGCAGCACCACCACACCCTGGCGGCGGTGGCGGGCGAGCGGGTGCTGGCGGAGCTGGAGAAACTGGCGGCGGCGCCCCATGGCGAGCGGGAGCTGGCCCGCTGCCTGGAGCTGCAGTTGCTCGCCCCCTGGTGCGACCGCGGCGACGCCAAACAACTGCAACACTGCAACGCGCCGAACGCCAGGGCGCTGGGCCTCACAGCCCAGGAGCAAACCGATGTTGTAGCGCTGGCGCGCCTGGCCGCCTGCCTCAGCGGCGCCGGCCTGCGCAAGCTGAACAGCAGCCGCAAACTGCAGCAGCGGGTGGAGCGCCTGCGGCAGTGGCAAGCCCAGGTGACGAGCGCCGCCAGCGCCGATGCGCTCACCGATGCAGAACGCGTGCAGTTGCACCGCGATCTCGACACCGACCTACCGGCCCTGCTGCTGGGCTGGTCGCCTGAGAGCGCCGCCACCTGGATGCAGCGCTGGCGCGATCCCCATGATCCGTTGTTTCACCCACGGCCAGCGCTCGATGGCAGCACCCTGCAGCGGGATCTGGGCATGCGTGCCTCCCCGGAACTGGGACAGCTGCTGCATCACCTGATGGTGCAGCAGGCCTTCGGGCGGATCAGCAGCCGCGCCGATGCGCTGCAACAGGCGCAGCAATGGCTCGAATCTCCTCAACTGCGTAGCGAAGGGGCACCACGCCGTGATTAACTTTCCGTGCAAAGGCGTTTATGACGACCTGATTCGCGCCAGTACGGACGCTGAGATCTCGCCAGTTCGGTTAACAGCCTTGAAACGCTCTTCAACAACGCTGCAGATCCAGCGGTTGCTTGAACAGCGCGCAACACCCAACCGCGTGATATCCGCCCGTTAGGCCAGAACACGTTTTTCCTTCCCTCTCCCCGACATCCCCATGAGCGTTCGTCTTTACGTTGGCAACCTGCCCCAGAGCTTTGATGCCAAGGAGCTCGACGCTCTGTTCACCAGCGTGGGTGAAGGGGTTCGCTTCAAGGCTGTTCAAGATCGTGAAACCGGCGCCGGCCGCGGTTTCGGTTTCGCCAACGTCGACGACGAGACGGTGGCCGACGCGGTGATCGAGCAGCTCAACGGCCGCGAGTTTGGTGGCAACGCCCTGCGCATCGAGCGCTCCGAGCGCCGTGATGAGCGCCGCGGCAACGACCGTCGCCCCGGTGGCGCCCCCGGCACCCCCGCTGTGGCCCGCAAGGCGGTGAACAAGGTGGTGCACCGCGATTCTGTGGATGAAGGCGCCCCCGATCCCCGCTGGGCCGGCGAACTGGCCAAACTCAAGAACCTGCTCGACAACCAGAAGGCAGCGGTCTGAACCACACCATGACGCAGGAGCTGTGCTGGACCTGGCGCGGCTTCTCGATCAGCTATTGCTGCGTTGCACCCAGCCTCAACGGCTCTCCCCGACGGAGGGCCGTTCTTTGTATCCATGGGTTTGGGGCTTCGAAACGCCATTGGCGCCACAACCTCGAGGCGCTGAGCGGCGACGCCACGGTGTATGCCATCGATCTGCTGGGGTTCGGCAACAGCAGCAAGCCCATCTCCTGCCTGGAGGGCGAGCCTCTGCTGGAGGGGGGCGTGCGCTACGGGTTCGATCTCTGGGCTGAGCAGGTTCGCGATTTCTGCCTTGAGGTGATCGGCAACCAGCACGATGTGCAGCTGCAATTGATCGGCAACTCCATCGGCGGCGTTGTGGCCCTCAACGCCACACGGCTGCTGCAGGAGCTGGGCCAAGCCCCGGTGCAGGTGATCTTGATCGACTGCGCCCAGCGGGAGCTCGATCTCAAACGGCTCGACACCCAACCCTGGTCGGCGCGGCTGGGGCGGCCCCTGCTGATGGCCGTGGTGCGGCAGCGCTGGTTGATCAACAGCCTGTTTCAGCTATTGGCGCGCCCCGGCTTCGTGCGCGGCGTTTTGCGACAGGCCTACCCCAGCGGCCGCCATGTGGATGATGAGCTCGTGGAGCTGCTGCTGGGCCCCAGCCGCCAACCCGGGGCCACCGAAAGTTTCCGGGGGTTTGTGAATCTGTTCAACGACTGGCTCGCCCCGCAACTGCTGGCCCAGCTGCAGGTGCCGGTGCGCCTGCTCTGGGGCGGCGCCGACCCATGGGAGCCGGTGGCGGAAGCCCGCCGCTGGCAGCAGAGCCATGCCTGCGTTCAGGAGCTACAGGTGCTTGAGGGCCTGGGGCACTGTCCCCACGATGAAGGCCCGGAGCAGGTGAACCCGATCCTGTTGAACTGGTTGCAGCTGGCCTGGCGTTAGCGGGCCTGGGCAATCACAAACGAGCGCGGCAGATCCAGGAATTTGCCGGAGGTGGGCACATAGGCCCGGTGATTGAACACGTCGTAATCGAGTTCTTCGATCACATCGAGGATCCCGCGGTAGAGGCGCAGTGACGCCCACACCGGCCAGCGGGCATCGGGGGCCAACCAGCGCACGCCCGCCTCGGAGCGGGCAAACCAGTCGCGGGCGCGCTCGAGCTGAAAGCGCATCAATTCGCGCCAGCTGTCGTTGAGGGTGCCCGCCATCAGCTCCGCTTCGCTGTAGCCGAAGCGCTCCAGATCCTCCTGGGGCAGGTAGATGCGGCCGCGACCGCGGTCTTCCCCCACATCCCGCAGGATGTTGGTGAGCTGGTTGGCGATGCCCAGCGCCACCGCTGCCTCGCTGGTGTCCGGTGGATCACTCCAGGGGGCGGAGGTGTAGGCGGGATCGATCCCCATCACCTCCTGGGTCATCAGGCCCACGGTTCCCGCCACCCGGTAGCAGTAGAGCTTCAGCTGCTCGAAGGTGGCGTAGCGCTGGGTGGTGAGATCCATGCGCATGCCCTCGATCATGTCGAGGTAGGGCTGAATCGGCTGGGGATAGCGCTCGATCGTGTCGGCCATCACCCGATCGAGACCGTCGCGCACCTCACCGGCAAACAAATCGCGGGTGCGCGCTTCCCAGGCATCGAGACGCTCGGCCAGCTCGCTCACCGGGCGGGTCATCGCCTCGGGGCTGTCCATGAGCTCATCGGTGCGGCGACACCACACGTAGATGGCCCAGATGGCCCGGCGCTTGGCCGGGGGCATCAGCAGGGTGCCGAGGTAGAAGGTTTTGGCCCACTCCGCGGTTTCACGCCGGCAGGCTTCGTAGGCCTCATCCAGTGAAGGGATCGCCGCGGTGGCAGGTGCCAAGGTCACTCGGCTCAGACCGCCACAGCTTGCTTGGAGCCCGCCACGGCCTGGGCGCACAGCTTGCCGCTCAACACCGCGCCCTCCATCGAGGCGAGATAGCGCTGCATGGTGTAGCAGCCGGCCAGGAAGAAGTTGGGGATGGGCGAAGCCTGGTCGGGGCGAAGCTGCTGGCAGCCGGGCACGGTTTTATACACCGAGAGGGGTGTTTTCACCACGATCGATTTACGCAGCTGGGCCTGATCATCGCCGTTGAAGTGCATCGGGAAGAGGCGTTTCAGCTCCTCCATGGTGGCGGCCACGATGTCCTCGTCGCTGCGGCCGATCCAATCCTTGGCGGGGGCGAACACCAGCTCGAGCATCGAGCGATCGGGGTCTTCGTATTCCTTGCAGGTGTTGCTCATGTCGGCATACACGCTGAGCAGGGGGCTGCGGCTGAACAGCAGGTGATCGATCTCGGTGAGCTTGCGATCAAACCACAGGTGAATGTTGATCACCGGCACGCCATTGAGGCCATCGAGCTTCTTGAAGTAGGGCATCTCCTTCCAGGGCTCCGGCAGCAGCAGCTTGAACGGATCCACCGGCATCGCGCTCACGTAGGCATCGGCGTGCAGGGTGTAGCCCTCCTTGCCCTTGATGCCGCCGATGCGGAAACCGCTCACCGAGCCATCGGCATTGAGCTCAATCTCGCGCAGCGGCGCATCGAGGTGCACTTCGCCTCCTCGCTCGGTGACGTAGTCAACGATCGGCTGACAGAGCCTCTGGGGCGGGTTGCCATCGAGGAAAGCCATTTTCGAACCATCCCCCTCCTGCAGGAAGCGGTTGAGGGCGGTGAGCACCACCGTGCTGGAGATCTCATCGGGATCGATGAAATTCAACGCCTTGGCCATGGCGATGAACACCTCATCATTCACCCGCTCCGGGATGTTGTGAATGCGCAACCACTCCGACCAGGAGTATTGATCGCACTCTTCCACATACTGCTGACCGCGCAGCATGGCGGGAACCAGGCCCAAGCCGAAGGAGATCTTCTCCGGCCAGGTGAGCATGTCGTTGTTGCCCAGAATCGCCGCCACACCGTTGAAGGGAGCCGGAATATCAGGGAAATCAAAACGGCTGTAGGTGCCCGGCGTTTCCTTCTGGTTGAAGATCATCGAGTGGCTCTTCCACTGGAGCCGGTCTTCGATGTTCAGCTCTTTGAAGAGCTGGCGCATGTTGCGGTAGGCGCCAAAGAAGATATGCAGGCCGGTTTCATACCAGTCGCCGTCCTCGTCCTGCCAGGCGGCCACCTTGCCGCCGAGCACGTCGCGGGCTTCCACCACCACCGGGGTGTGGCCGGCGTCGCAGAGGTACTTGGCGCAGGCCAGACCGGCCAGACCAGCACCAGCAATCGCAACGCGCATGGACGATTCACAATCAGAAGGCAACCTTAAGGGGCGCCCCCACGGCTCCGCTTGACCAGCGGTGGCTGGGGCTTTCTAAAGTCGATGCAGCCGGTCTCAGGGTCTGCCGGCCCACCAGCCAGCCCCGACACTCCAACGCCCCATGGCCGACACGCTGATCAAGTCCACCACTCGCCATGTGCGGATCTTCACGGCGCGGGTGGAGAACGGCCGGCTGATCACCGATCCCCATCAGCTCACCCTCGATCTCGACCCCGACAACGAATTCCTCTGGGACAGCGCCAGCCAGGAGGCGGTGCAGCAGCGCTTCCGCGAGCTGGTGGACGCCCATGCCGGCCAGGATCTCAACGACTACACCCTGCGGCGGATCGGCTCCGAGCTGGAAGGCAAGATCCGTGAACTGCTCCAGGCGGGTCAGCTCCGCTACAACCCGGATTGCCGGGTGCTGAACTACTCCATGGGCCTGCCCCAGGCTCCCCTGAGCGCATGACCCGATCACGCAGCGGCCGCGGCTACGACGACGATCGCTACGGCTACGCCGAGGAGCGCCGCAGCCGCGAACCGCGGGGGCGTGATCCCTACGACGCGCCGCGCCGTGGTGGTGGCAAGCCGCCCGGCGGTCCCGGGGGCGGCAATGGCGGTGGTGGCGGGTTTCAGTTCAATGTGGCGAGCATCGCTGTGCTCGCCGGCGTGATGGTGGTGGGCATCGGCATCGGCACGGGCATCTCCAGCACCACCCAGGGCGACCAGGGCAACATCGCCAGCTCGCAGCAGCTCGATATGGCGGTGCCCGATCCCGAGTTCTGCCGGCAGTGGGGCGCCAGCGCCTTCGTGATGGACATCGAGCTCTACACAACGATGAACCCCAGCACCAGCTTCGTGACCCAGCCGGCGCTGAAACCCGGCTGCGTGATCCGCCGCGAAAACTGGAGCGTGCTGCAGAAGGAAGGCGCGGTGACCGCCGAGCAGATGCGCCAGTGCAAACAGCGCATGAACACGTTTGCCTACATCGGTTCGGTGAAGGACAAACCCGTGGTGCGCTGCGTGTATCAGACCGACACCAGCGAGAACAAGTTCCTCACCAAGGGCGTCGCCGACGACACCGTGGGCATCACCCCGGAAGCCGATCAGTTCTGATCAGTGGCGGCAGCCTCTGAGCCGGCTGGGGGCACCTGGTTCTGGAGCAGGGGCCGGCGCAGGGGACTATCGGGGCTGGCAAACACCGGCAGTACCTCCTTGCGGAAGGCATCGGCGGCGCGGGAGCAGTAGCGCGAGGGGTGGCTGATCAGCTTCAGCTGCCGCCGCACCGAGAGATCCGCCAGCGCCGGACGGTGCAGGCTGCCGGCCGCAAGTTCCCGCTCGATCGACACCACCGGCAGGAACGCCGCACCCAGGCCGCTCTGCACCGCGTTCTTGATGGCCTCAAACGAGTTGAGCTCCATCTCGATCTTCAGCCGCGATACATCCAGGCCGGATCTGGCCAGCAGCTGATCCACCATCTTGCGGGTGGTGGACTGGGCATCGAGGCAGACAAAGCCGAGGCGGTAGAGGTCGTCTTTGCTCAGTTCCGGCAGCCGGGCCAGGGGGTGCTTGGTGGGCAGCACCAGAGCCAGCTCATCGCTGGCATAAGGCACCACCTGCAGCAGATCGTTGAGCTCGCTGGGCAGCTCGCCGCCGATAATCGCCAGGTCGATCTGGCCGTTGGCCACGCTCCAGCCGGTGCGGCGGGTGCTGTGCACCTGCAGCTGCACGGCCACATCGGGATACTTCTGGCGGAACAGCCCGATCATCCGGGGCATCAGATACGTGCCCGTGGTCTGGCTGGCGCCCACGATCAGCGAACCGCCCTTGAGGTTGTGGAGATCGTCGAGGGCGCGGCAGGCCTCCTGGCACTGGCTCAGGATCCGGTCGCAGTAGCTGAGCAGCAGGTGCCCCGCTTCGGTGAGCTGGGCCTTGCGGCCGCCCCGGTCGAACAACGACACATTCAGCTGCTTTTCCAGGTTCTGGATCTGCAGGCTCACCGCCGGCTGGGTCACGTAGAGACTGTCGGCCGCCTTCTTGAAGCTGCCCTCGCTGGCAATCGCCCGCAGAATGCGCAGCTGATCGAGGGTGAAGGGCAGATCAGCCATTGCTCTGGAGAATCCAGCGTCGCCCTAGGGCGCAGCGGCAGTCGTTGGTGAACTCTAGGGGCAGGCAGCCTGCTCCTGGTTCGGCGGCATCAATCGTCAGAATCGAAAGCCGCTTTGCCGCCGCCACCCGAGATGCCCAGCTCACCGCACCACAGCAGCTGGGTGATGTTGGGGCTGTTGCTGGCCTTCGCCGTGATCCACAGCGGTGGGGCCTCCCTGCGCTACTGGGGTGTGGAGCGAATCGGTGAGCGGGCCTGGCGGCTGCTGTTTGCCGCCGTGAGCATCCCCTCGGCGGTGGTGGTGATCGGCTACTTCCTCGCCCACCGCTACGACGGCCTCCGCCTCTGGAACCTGCAGGAGCAGCCCTGGATCATTCCGGTGGTGTGGGCAGGCACCGCCATCAGCTTTCTGTTTCTCTATCCAGCCACCTACAACCTGCTGGAGATCCCCGCGGTGCTCAAGCCGCAGGTACGGATGTATGCCACCGGGATCATCCGCATCAGCCGCCATCCCCAGGCGATCGGGCAGATCCTGTGGTGCTGCACCCATCTGCTCTGGATCGGCAGCAGCTTCATGGTGGCCACCTGCGCGGGCTTGATCGCCCACCACCTGTTTGCGATCTGGAATGGCGATCGGCGCCTCAGCAATCGCTTCGGCGAAGCCTTCGCAGAGCTGAAAGCCAACACCTCGGTGATCCCCTTTCAAGCGGTGCTCGATGGGCGCCAGCAGCTCCAACTCAGCGAATTCCTACGGCCCGCCCAGCTGGGAATCGTGATCGCGGTGGGGGTGTTCTGGTGGGCCCACCACTTCATTGGCGCCGGCGCCGTGGCCTTCAGCCGCACGGGGCTGGCCCACTGGCTGGGGTAACGGCGCAGGAAAGCGCCCGGAGGGCTGCCTAGACTCGCCCTGATTGCTCCACCACCGGATGCCCTCGCCCGCCGAACTCGCCTGGCTGATTCCGGTCTTGCCCCTGATCGGGGCAGCACTGGTGGGTTTGGGCCTGATCAGCTTCAACCGCACCGTGAACCGCTTGCGCAAACCGGTGGCCTTGCTGCTGATTACCAGCGTGGGCGCCGCAGCCGTGTTGAGCTACGCCGTGCTGGCGCAGCAGCTGGCGGGGGCAGGCCCCACCGAAGTGTTGTTCAACTGGGCCAGCGCCGGCGCCTTCACCCTGGAGATGGGCTTCCGCGTCGATGCCCTGGGTGCCGTGATGCTGGCCCTGGTGACCACCATCGCCGTGCTGGTGATGGTGTATTCCGACGGCTACATGGCCCACGACAAGGGCTATGTACGCTTTTTCACCTACCTGGCCCTGTTCAGCAGCTCGATGCTGGGCCTAGTGATCAGCCCCAACCTGCTGCAGATCTATGTGTTCTGGGAGCTGGTGGGCATGTGCTCCTACCTGCTGGTGGGCTTCTGGTATGACCGCGATGGCGCCGCCAACGCCGCCCAGAAGGCCTTTGTGGTGAACAGGGTGGGCGACTTCGGCCTGCTGCTGGGGATCCTGGGCCTGTTCTGGGCCACCGGCAGCTTCGGCTTTGAGCAGGTAGGCAGCGGCCTGCAAGCCGCCATCGCCAATGGCAGCGTGTCGAACGGCATTGCCGTGCTGCTCTGCCTGCTGGTGTTCATGGGCCCGATGGCGAAATCGGCCCAGTTCCCGCTGCACGTGTGGCTGCCCGATGCGATGGAGGGCCCCACCCCGATCTCGGCTCTGATTCACGCCGCCACGATGGTTGCGGCCGGGGTGTTCCTGGTGGCGCGGCTACAGCCCGTTTACGTGCCCTTCCCGGAAGTGCAGGTGGTGGTGGCCGTGATCGGCACGATCACGCTGTTCCTGGGGGCCTCGATCGCTCTCACCCAGATGGATCTCAAGAAGGGCCTGGCCTACAGCACCGTGAGCCAGCTCGGATACATGATGCTGGCCATGGGCTGCGGCGCGCCGGTGGCCGGCATGTTCCACCTGGTGACCCACGCCTTCTTCAAGGCGATGCTGTTCCTGGGTTCCGGCTCGGTAATCCACGCCATGGAAGAGGTGGTGGGCCACGAACCGGTTTTGGCTCAGGACATGCGCCTGATGGGCGGCCTGCGCAAGCACATGCCGATCACCAGCAGTACCTTCTTCATCGGCTGCCTGGCGATCAGCGGCATCCCGCCCCTGGCTGGCTTCTGGAGCAAAGACGAGATCCTGGGCCAGGCCTTCGGCAGCTTCCCGGTGTTGTGGGTAGCCGGCTTCATTACCGCCGGCATGACCGCCTTCTACATGTTCCGGCTCTACTTCCTCACCTTTGAGGGCAACTTCCGGGGCACCGATAAAACCATTCAGGCCCAGCTGCTGGCCGCCGCCGGCAAGGCAGCCGACGACCACGGCGATGACCATGGCCACGCCCACGCCGATCACCCCCACGAATCGGGCTGGCAGATGGCGATGCCCCTGGCGGTCTTGGCGGTGCCTTCAGCCCTGGTGGGCCTGCTGGGGGTGCCCTGGAACAGCCGCTTCGGCTACCTCCTCGATCCCCATGAAGCGGCCGAGGTGGCCGAACACTTCAGCTGGGGCGAGTTTCTGCCTCTCGCCGGCGCCTCCGTTGGCATCTCCCTGGTGGGCATCACCGTGGCCGTGTTGGCCTACGCCCTGCGCCGCATCGACCTGGGCACGGCCGTGGCCGCCCGCTTCCCCACGATCAATGCCTTCCTGGCCAAAAAGTGGTATCTCGACGCCATCAACGACAAGCTGTTTGTGCAGGGCAGCCGCAAGCTGGCCCGCTCGGTGCTGGAAGTCGACTCCAAGGTGGTGGACGGCGTGGTGAACCTCACTGGCCTGGTGACCCTGGGCAGCGGCGAAGGCCTCAAATACTTCGAAACCGGCCGCGCCCAGTTCTATGCGCTGATCGTGTTCGGAGGCGTGATCGCCCTGGTGGTGCTGTTCGGGGCGCTGGGCTGAAGTCAAAGCCACAACGCTCTGTGTGACATCCGCCACGCCATCGATGCAGCAGCGGAAGTGATTTCTACACTCCGCCCAGAGCCGTTGCCCCACCTGTGCATCTGGATGTCGCCACGTTCCTGGCCGCCACCGCAGGCCAGGGCAGCAGCACTGCCTTTCCGTGGCTGAGCGCCTCGATCCTGTTCCCGATCGGCGCCGCGCTCTGCATTCCGTTTGTGCCCGACCAGGATGATGGCAAGCAGGTGCGCTGGTTCGCCCTCGGCATCGCCCTCACCACCTTCCTGCTCACGGTGGGGGCCTACCTCACGGGCTACGACCCCAGCAACCCCGATCTGCAGCTGGTGGAGAAGGTGAGCTGGCTCCCGGATCTGGGGCTGGCCTGGTCGGTGGGGGCCGATGGCATCTCGATGCCGCTGATCCTGCTCACCAGCTTCATCACAGCCCTGGCCGTGCTCGCCGCCTGGCCGGTGAGCTTCAAGCCCAAGCTCTTCTATTTCTTACTGCTGGCGATGGATGGCGGCCAGATCGCCGTGTTCGCCGTGCAGGACATGCTGCTCTTCTTCCTGGCCTGGGAGCTGGAGCTGATCCCGGTGTATCTGCTGCTGGCGATCTGGGGGGGCAAGAAGCGCCAATACGCCGCCACCAAGTTCATCCTCTACACGGCCGGCAGCTCGCTGTTCATCCTGCTGGCGGGCCTGGCGATGGCCTTCTACGGCGGCCACATCAGCTTCGATTACACCGAGCTGATGGCCAAGGGCTTCCCGGTGAAGTTCCAGTTGCTGGCCTACGCCGGGCTGTTGATCGCCTTCGGGGTGAAGTTGCCGATCGTGCCGCTGCACACCTGGCTACCGGACGCCCACGGCGAAGCCACGGCGCCGGTGCACATGCTGCTGGCGGGCATCCTGCTGAAGATGGGCGGCTATGCCCTGCTGCGCTTCAACTGCCAGATCCTGCCCGATGCCCATGCGGTGTTCGCGCCGCTGTTGGTAGTGCTGGGAGTGGTGAACATCATTTACGCCGCGCTCACCTCCTTCGCCCAGCGCAACCTCAAACGCAAGATCGCCTACAGCTCGATCAGCCACATGGGCTTCGTGTTGATCGGCATCGGCAGCTTCAGTGCCCTGGGCTCCAGCGGCGCCATGTTGCAGATGATCAGCCACGGTCTGATCGGCGCCTCGCTGTTCTTCCTGGTGGGCGCCACCTACGACCGCACCCACACCCTGCAGCTCGATGAGATGGGCGGTGTGGGCCAGAAGATGCGCAAGATGTTTGCGCTGTGGACCGTGTGCTCACTCGCCTCCCTGGCCCTGCCCGGCATGAGCGGATTCGTGAGCGAGCTGATGGTGTTTGTGGGCTTTGCCACCGACGACGCCTACACCCTGCCGTTCCGGGTGGCGGTGGATGGCTTGGCCGCGATCGGCGTGATCCTCACCCCGATCTACCTGCTCTCAATGCTGCGGGAGATCTTCTACGGCCAGGAGAAGGCCGAGCTGGTGGGGCACACCCAGCTGGTGGACGCCGAACCGCGCGAGATTTACATCATTGGCTGCCTGCTGGTGCCGATCATCGGCATCGGGCTCTACCCGCGCCTGATGACCGACAGCTACAAGGCCTCGATGGAGGTGTTGGTGGCCCGCGATGAGGCCGCCATGAAGGCCCTCAATGCCCCGGCGGGTGCCGGCCTGATCCGCCAGGCGCCGCTGCGGGCACCGGTGCTCGGGGGTTAACGAAGTCATGCGACTGCCGACCGCTCCCGTGCAGGAGCGGTGCGGTTTGCGTAACCTCTGCCCCCGAACCCAGGCGATCCGCGCGCGATGAAGCAGCTGAACTTCCTGCTGATCTTCAGCTTCGGGCTGGCCATGGTGATGTTCACCCTGGAGAACACCACCGCCACCACCGTGAAATTCCTGCCCGGTGTGAGCACCACCATCCCCCTGGCGGCCTTGCTGCTGATCGTGGGCGGGATCGGCGCCACCGCAGCCTGGGTGTTCGCGGTGTGGACCGGTGTGACCAAGCGTGTGGACAGCCAACTCAATCCCACAGAGTTCGAAGCCCAACAGGTGCGCATCCGCGAACTGGAAGAAGACGTGCAGCGCTACCGCGCCACGGTGGATGCGCAGCTGGGGCTGCTGCCCGCCGCAGGCGAGAGCTCGGCCCAGAGCGAAGCGGCTTGAATCACTGATCAGAACTGGCTTCTTGGCGGCGGAGCCGATAGGGTCGGGTGAGTGCGGGCGGATCCGTGGCCACTGATGGCGCCAGGCTGGCCATCCGCCTCTTGCAGGACGCCGCCGAGCGGGGTGATCTCGACCCCTGGGATGTTGATGTGATCGCCGTCGTGGACGGCTTTCTCGATCAACTGCGCCTGCGCATCGAGGTGCCCAGACTGGTGGCGGCAGCAGGCCGGGGCGGCAGCTACGAACAAGACCTGGCCGAAACCAGCGAGGCCTTCTTGGCCGCCTCAATGCTGGTGAGCCTCAAAGCCGAAGTGCTGGAGGCGCAAACCTTCCCGCCGGAGCCCCTCACCGACGAGGACTTCAGCTTCGACTTCGATGCCGAGGGCCAGGGCTGGCTGCTCAGCCCCGGCGTGGAACTGCCCAGGCGTCCGGAGCGTCACCTGCTGCGGCGGCCCGTGGCGCCGCCGCCCTTGCAGCGCCCGGTGACCCTCGGCGAGCTGATCCGCCAGCTGGAGGACATCGCCGAACGGCTTGAGCAGGAGAAGGGCCAGCGCAGCAAGCGCCAACGCAGCAAACGCTTCAGCGATCGGGCCGTGATCGAACAGGTGGCGGCCCTGGCGCACCGCGAGAAGCTGCCGGAAACCACCGCCGCCCTCAGCCAGTTCCTGCTGCAGTGGCCGCAATCGCTGCAGTGGACGGGCTTTGAAGGCTTGGTGCAGGCCTGGGCGGCGGTGGCACCGGAGGATCTCGACAGCGATCGGGTGGGGGTGTTCTGGGCGCTGCTGTTCCTCTGCTCCCAGGGCAAGGTGGAACTGGAGCAGCAGGGCGGGCTGTTCGGACCGCTGCAGCTCAAGCGCTTGCTGGATGAACGCGAAAGTGTGCAGCTGCCGCTGCCCGCAGAGCTGGGGTCAGCTCGGGGGCCGGCTCGGGAACCGCTGGCCGCCTGAGGGCTTTGCGTATGGTGGCCCCACTCACCGAAAGCAGACAGCGCCGATGAAGGCGATGATCCTGGCGGCCGGCAAGGGGACACGGGTGCGACCGATCACCCACATCGTCCCCAAACCGATGATTCCGATCCTGCAGAAACCCGTGATGGAGTTTCTTCTCGAGCTGCTGCGGGAACACGGCTTCACCGAAATCATGGTGAACGTCTCCCACTTGGCTGAGGAGATCGAGAACTACTTCCGCGACGGCCAGCGCTTTGGCGTGGAGATCGCCTACAGCTTTGAAGGCCGCATTGAAGATGGCCAGCTGATCGGCGATGCGCTCGGATCGGCCGGAGGCCTGAAGAAGATCCAAACCTTCCAGCGCTTCTTCGACGACACCTTCGTGGTGCTCTGCGGTGATGCCCTGATCGACCTCGATCTGAGCGAGGCGGTGCGGCGCCACAAGGCGAAAGGGGCCATGGCCAGCCTGATCACCAAGCGCGTCCCCCGCGATCAGGTGAGCAGCTATGGCGTGGTGGTGACGGATGCCGACGGCCGGGTGCGCTCTTTCCAGGAGAAGCCGGCGGTGGATGAAGCCGCCAGCGACATGATTAACACCGGCATCTACATCTTTGAGCCCGAAGTGCTCGATTACGTGCCGGATGGCGTGCCGTTCGATATCGGCTCGGATCTGTTCCCGCGCCTGGTGGCCGACAACGCCGCCTTCTACGCCCTGCCGATGGAATTCGAGTGGGTGGATATCGGCAAGGTTCCCGATTACTGGCAGGCGATCCGCAGCGTGCTGCAGGGCCAGGTGCGGCAGGTGCAGATCCCCGGCAAGGAGGTACGCCCGGGCATCTTTGCGGGCCTGAATGTGGCCGCCAACTGGGACAAGATCAAGGTGGAAGGCCCGATCTATGTGGGCGGCATGAGCCGCATCGAAGACGGCGCCACGATCATTGGCCCGGCGATGATCGGCCCCAGCTGCCACATCTGCGAGGGCGCCACGATCGATAACTCGATCATCTTCGACTACTCGCGCATCGGTCCCGGCGTGCGGCTGGTGGAAAAACTGGTGTTCGGCCGCTACTGCGTCGACCGCAATGGCGATCACTTCGATCTGCAGGAAGCCGCGCTCGACTGGCTGATCACCGATGTACGCCGCCAGGACCATGTGAGCCCCTCGCCGCAGCAGAAGGCCATGGCCGAACTGCTGGGCACCGATCTGGCGATCAGCAGCGCGAGCTGAGGCCTGCGCGCTCCAGGATCAGGGGGATGCGCTCCTCAGCCTTCACCGCCATCAGGTGCACGCCCTGGGCGATGCCGGCATAGTCCGCCACCTGTTCGGCGGCGATGCTGATCCCCTCATCAGCCGGATTGGCGGCGGCGGCCAGGCGATCGATGATCGCTTGGGGAATGTTGGCGCCGGGCACCACGCGATTGATGAACGCGGCGTTCTTGGCCGACTTGAGCAGGAACACCCCCGCCAGCACCGGCAGGCCGATCGGACCGGTGATCTCCCCCACAAAGCGCTTCAGGCACTCCACATCCATCACCATCTGGGTTTGCAGGAAGCGCGCACCGGCCTGGTGCTTGCGAGCGATCCGGCTCTTCAGCCCACTCCAGCTCGGGCTCTGGGGATCAGCAGCGGCGCCGGCGAACAGTGCCGTGGGGCCATCGGGCAGGCTGCCCTGCACGGGATCCATCCCCGCATTGAAGGCCTGAAGCTGCTGCAACAGCCGCACCGATTCGAGCTCATTCACCGGCCGAGCCTCGGGCTGATCGCCGGCGCGCACCGGATCGCCGGTGAGGCAGAGCACGTTGCGGAGGCCCAGGGCATGGGCGCCCAGCAGATCGGCCTGCAGAGCGATGCGGTTGCGATCGCGGCAGGCCAGTTGCCACACGGGCTCGATGCCTTGGTCGAGCAGCAGCCGGCACACCGCCAGGCTGCTCATCCGCATCACAGCGCGGCTGCCATCGGTGACGTTCACCGCATGCACACGGCCCTTGAGCAGGCGAGCGTGGGCGAGGGTGCTGCTCACATTGCCGCCCCGGGGGGGCATCACCTCAGCCGTGATCGCGAGCGAGCCCACCTCCAGTGCCTGCTGCAGCCCCAAAACGCCCGTGATCAGATGGGGCCATCATCAACCACCGCCTTGATCCCGGGCCCTGTTCGCACCGCGGCAGTCTCCCTAGAGTGAGCTTTCAGCCCTCAGGCGTGGATGGATCTCTCGGAGCGCGAACTGGAGATCATCGATCTGGTGGCCCAGGGGCTCACCAACCAGGAGATCGGCGAACGGCTGATGATCAGCAAGCGCACCGTGGATAACCACGTGAGCAATGTGTTCACCAAAACGGGCGCCAAAAACCGCGTGGCGCTGCTCAACTGGGCCATGGATCACGGCAAGATCTGCCGCGACGGCTTCAACTGCTGCTCGCTGCCGCAGGACGAGCGCTAGCCCACACGCCCGCACTGGGGGGCTCGTGCTGCAGCGGCTCAAGGCTGAAACTGCCCTCCGCAAGAGCGAACAGCTCGGCGTAGGCGAGGCAATCGGCGCGGTCTCGACCGCTGAACCGCAGCACCCCCTGCTGGTCGTAAAGACCCAGCACCCACGCCTCCAGCAATCCTTAAGAGAATCCTAAGCGGGTTGAGCGCCGAGATCCAGCAACCAGGGTGCGCGTTCGGCCGCCGGCCAAGCCTGGAAGGGCGTGTGCGCCAGCGCGGCGTTGCTGAAGCAGCCCAGCCCGGTGATCTCCCGCGCACACCAGCCCGGCAGCTGCAACGCCTGCTCCTCATGCTCGAGCTCCACCTCGGCGATCACCAGCGGCGCGTTCTCCGCTTCGAACACATCCAGCACCCAATCGCCGCCGGGCAGGTTGAGGCCATGGCGCCATTTGATCAAGCGGACGGCGCTGCGCTCCAGCAAGGCATCCGCATCGCCAGCGGGGATCGCATACTCAAACTCGTGGCGGACGATGCCAGCGGCGGGGTATTTGAGCGTGAGCCAGGCCGCGCCCTCGCCATCGCTGCGCACCCGCAGGGTGAGCCCCGGCTGGGATCCAGCCAGATACCCCTGCTGCAGACGTCGGCTCCAAACCAGCTGCTCGCGCCAGGCTTCACCGCGCACCAGAAAACGCCGCTCGATCTCCAGGGCCATGGCTCAGTTGGGGGAGGGTTCCGCAGCCGTGAGGCTGCCAGCCCAGTGCAGTTTGCGGGTGAGGGTGCGGTAGTAGGAGGGGCTTTGCTCCAGCAGCACCATCAGGGCGTGGTGGGGCGAGCGACGCACGTCGCAGCGATCGCCAGGCTCGAGCACCGTGGCGTGGGCGCCATCGTTCCACAGGCGCACGCGGCGGCTGGCCTCGCCGAGGGGCCAGACGGCCAGCTGGGCCCGCGGCGGCACCACCACCGGCCGGCTCGAGAGGCTCATCGGGCAGATCGGATTCACCACGATCGCCTCCACGCCGGGGTGCAGGATCGGCCCACCGGCGGCCATCGAATAACCGGTGGAGCCGGTGGCGGTGGAGATGATCAGCCCATCGCCGCGGTATTGATCCACCACCTCGCCATCGATCTCCAGCTCCAGCACACAGGTGGGCGACACCTCGTCGAGGCCGGGGCGGAAATAGAAGTCGTTGAGGGCGGCGTACACCGCATCGCTGCGGTCGGTTCGGGCCTCAAGCATCATGCGCCGCTCCAGAGCAAAGCGGTCGTCGCGCAGGCGCTGCCACAGATCCGGCTCCGCCTCAGAGGCTGCCGCAGAGCCGGCCGCGGGGCCGAGCAACTTGCGCTCGTGGGTGAGGAAGCCGAAATGGCCGCCCACGTTGAAGCAGAGGATCGGCACATCCAGGGGTGCCAGGTGTCTGGCGGCCCCGAGCACCGTGCCATCCCCCCCCAGCACCACTGCCAGATCGGGCGGACCGCCCTCATCGGCCAACAGACCGGGGAAGGGATTGGCGGTGGCGCCGCTCATGGCCACCGCCACCTTCACACCCTGTTCGCGCAGAATTTCAGCGCTGCGACGCGCCTGCCGCAGGGCCGCCTGGCTGGCAGCCCGGTGAATCAACCAAACGGTGTCGAGGCGCATGGCACGCGGTCAGTGCCCCCAGCCTGCCTACCAACGCAGCAGGTTGAAGCGTTCCATGTCCACCGTCTCACGGTTGCGATAGAGCGAGAGCAGGATCGCTAGGCCCACGGCGGCTTCAGCAGCGGCCACGGTGATCACAAAGATTGTGAACACCTGGCCGCGGATCAGCTGGCCATCCAGATAGCTGGAGAAGGCCATTAGGTTGATGTTCACGGCGTTGAGCATCAGCTCAATGCTCATCAGCACCCGCACTGCGTTGCGGCTGTTGATCAAGCCCCACACGCCAGTGCAGAACAGGACGGCAGCGAGGGCCAGGTAGGCCTGCAGGGGAACGGTGGTGGGCAGCGCGAGGGTCATGCGTTGGTCTTCTCCAGCAGCAGTGGGGTGCGGGACTTCTCAATCAGGCCCTGATCGGCCGGTTCACCGGTGGCAATGTCGGCGGCCAGCACATCGCGGCGGGCCAGCACGATTGCACCGATCATGGCCATCAGCAGCAACACCGAAGCCAGCTCGAAGGGCAGCAGGTAGTCGCTGAACAGGTGCTCTCCGATGCGCAGGGTGGCTTCCTCGCCCACCGGCTCTGGCCCGGGGGTGGCCCAGTGGGTGGTGAAGGCCACCCGCAGCAGCAGGGCGAACAGGCCGGCGCACACGCCACCGGAGAGCAGCCGGCGCAGACCCAGGCCAGGAATGGCCGAGAGGTCTTCCTTCTTGTTCACGAGCATGATCGCGAACAGGATCAGCACGTTCACGGCGCCCACATACACGAGCACCTGGGCGGCAGCCACAAAGCTGGCGTTGAGCAGCAGGTAGAGGCCCGCCACCGAGAGGAACACACCGCCCAGCAGGAAGGCGGAGTAAACGATGTTGGGCAGCAGCACCACACCGAGGGCGCCGATGGCCACGACGGCCGAGAGCACCGTGAAGCAGATCAGCTGGGTGGAGGAGGCGATGGACATCAGGCGTTCTCCTCGCTCTTGGCTGCAGGGGCAGTCTGCACCTGGGACGGCAGCTGACCAGCGCGGGGCCGCTTGGGATCCACACCGTGAGGATCGAACTCGCCCTTGGGCAGGTAGGCCAGCTCACGCAGCGGGATCACCGAGGGATCGCTGGTGACGCTGGTGGGCAGACGACCAAGGGCGACGTTGTCGTAGTTGAGGCTGTGGCGATCAAAGGCTGCTAGCTCATATTCCTCGGTCATCGAGAGGCAATTGGTGGGGCAATACTCCACGCAGTTGCCGCAGAAGATGCACACCCCGAAATCGATCGAGTAGTTGCGCAGCTCCTTCTTCTTGGTGGCCTTGTTCATCACCCAATCCACCACCGGCAGGTTGATCGGGCACACACGCACACACACCTCGCAGGCGATGCACTTGTCGAATTCGTAGTGAATCCGCCCCCTGTAGCGCTCCGAGGGGATCAGCTTCTCGTAGGGGTACTGCACCGTGATCGGGCGGCGGCGCAGATGGTCGAACGTGACCGACAGGCCCTGGGTCAGGTAGTTGGCTGCACCCACCGCGTCGCGGGTGTAGTCACCGACTTTTTTGAGGAACCCGAACATGAACTGGCGAGCAGGGGCGGAAACGCCGGCACCATGATGGCCCGGCCTGATGGCTGGCTGGGGAATCAGCCGCCGAAGAAGGCGGGGAAGGCGAGCTTGAGGCCGGCCGTGACCAGCAGGTTCACCAGGGCGATCGGCAGCAGGAACTTCCAGCCCAGATCGAGCAGCTGGTCGATGCGCACCCGGGGCACGGTCCAGCGCAGCAGGATCGCGAAGAACACCAGCAGGTAGGCCTTGAGCACGGTCATCACGATGCCGGTGGTGGCCGTGATCACCTGCACCAGCGGTGCATCGATGGGCTGGCCGGTGAGCTGCACCACCCACTCCACCGGCAGGGGGAAGCCCCAACCGCCCAGGTAAAGCACCGCCACCAGCAGGGCGGAGAGCACCAGGTTGATGTAGCTGCCCAGATAGAAGAGGGCGAACTTCATGCCGGCGTATTCGGTCTGGTAGCCGGCCACCAGCTCTTCTTCCGCCTCAGGCAGGTCGAAGGGGAGGCGCTCGCACTCCGCCAGGGCGCAGATCCAGAAGATGGCAAAGCCCACGGGCTGGCGCCAAATGTTCCAGCTGAGGATGCCGGCGCCGGTCTGCTGGTTGACGATGTCGACCGTGCTGAGCGAATTGCTCATCATCACGACGGCCAACACTGCCAGGGCCAGAGGGATCTCGTAGGAGATCGACTGGGCCGCCGCGCGCAGGCCACCCAGCAGGGAATATTTGTTGTTGGAGGCGTAGCCGGCCATCAGCAGGCCGATGGGCTGGATGCTGCTCAGGGAGATCCAAAGGAAGATCCCCACGCCCACATTGCTGATCAGCAGGTTCTGGCCGAAGGGCACCACCAGCCAGCTGAGGATCACCGGCACCAGCACGAGCACGGGGCCGAGGGTGAACAGCAGACCATCGGCCCGGGCCGGAATGATGTCTTCCTTGAACAGCAGCTTCAGGCCATCGGCTAGGGGCTGAAGGATGCCCAGGGCGCCGGCGTATTCAGGGCCGATGCGCTGCTGCACGGCAGCTGAGATCTTCCGCTCCAGCCACACGTTCACCAACACACCCACCACCGCTGCCACCAGCACCAGCAGCATCGGCAGCGGCAGCCACAACAGGTGGGCCGCCCCCGGGGAGAGGCCCAGGCCCTGAAGGAGGTCGGTGAAGCTGGCCTCCAGGTCGAGGCCGGCGCTCACGACAGCGGGATTGGCAAACACCATGGGTGGCCTGTGGATGGGGGCAACTTAGGCGGCCGCAGCCGCAGGCGGGTCAGCGGCCAGCAGTCAGCGGGTTTCGACGGGGGCCCAGGCCCGGCCAGCGGAGCCCGTGTAGATCTGCGTGGGACGGAAGATCCGATTGGCCCCGAGCTGCTCCTTCCAATGGGCCAGCCAGCCGGCGGTGCGGGCAATAGCAAAGATCGGTGTGAACAGATCCACGGGGATGCCGAGCTTGCGATATACAAGCCCGGAATAGAAATCCACGTTGGGGTAGATGCCCTTGGGGCCGAGGCGCACCGCCGCAGCTTCTTCGAGCTTGCGCGCCAGGTCGTAGAGGGGGTCGTGGCCGAACTGATCGAACAGCTCCTCCGCCAGCTTCTGCAGGATCACGGCCCGCGGATCCTTCACCTTGTATTCGCGGTGGCCGAAGCCCATGATTTTGCGCTTTTCGGCGATGGCCTGATCCAGCCAGGGCTCCACCTGATCAGCGCTGCCGATGCTGTCGAGCATCTCGAGCACATCCTCATTGGCCCCGCCATGCAGCGGCCCAGCCAGCGTGCCCACCGCCGAGGCCACCACCGCATAGGGATCGGTGAGGGTGCTGGCAGTGACACGGGCGCTGAAGGTGCTGGCGTTGAGGCTGTGCTCGGCGTGCAGGATCAAACAGGCATCAAAGATGCGGGCCGCCAGGGGATCAGGCTCCCGCTCGGTGAGCATGTAGAGGAAGTTGGCCGCGTAGGGCAGATCGTCGCGGGGCTGGATCGGATCCTGGCCTTTGCGGATCAGCTGAAACGCCGCCACCATCGTGGGGATCTTGGCGATCAGCCGCACCACCGCCGAAACGATGTATTCGGGGTTGTCGAGCGCGCGACGGGAATAGAAGAGGCCGAGGGAGGCGGCGCTGGCCTGCAGCGCGTCCATCGGGTGCCCCTGGGAGGGGAAGCTCTTCATCATGTCGCGGATGCGGAAGCTCACCCGCCGGTGCATCTGCACCTCGTGTTCAAACTCCTGCAGCTGATCGGCGGTGGGCAACTCGCCCCAGATCAGCAGATACACGGTTTCGAGGAAGGTGCTGTGCAGCGCCAGTTCCTCAACGCTGTAGCCGCGGTAGGTGAGCAGGCCGCGCTGGCCGTCGATATCGCAGACGGCCGACTGAGTGGCGGGCACACCCTCAAGGCCGGGGCGATACACCGGCGCGGCTGGCGCTGCACTCACCATGGCGGGATCCACCTGATCGATGTCGGCAACCTAGGGCCGATGCCGGCGCGCTTCGGTGCCATCAGCCACTGAGCGGGAACCGAGCAGCACCCGCGGTGGCAGCAACAACTCGAGCCGTGCGGCACCGAGCAAGCCGCCGTTGGGCGTGGCCGGGCAATGCAGCAGGGCCACACCAGCCTTCTTGAGCTGCAGGGCCTCCGGCGCCAGGGCCATGGGCACCCCGATCAGCAGGGCCGCAAGGGTACTCAGGTCGGGTTCATGGCCCACCAGCGCCAGGCGGCGCCAGGCCGGCCGCGGTGACACCGGGCCGAGCCAGCGCTCCAGCAGCGCCAGCGGATCAGCCAGGGGAGCCAGGGCCGCCGCCAGCTCCAGCTCGGGGGCCAGCCCCGCCGCCACCGCCAGTTCCGCCGTCTGCCGGGCCCGCACCAGGGGACTGCTCAACACTAGATCGCAGTTGAGCTCTAGCTCCTTCAGGCGCTGCAGCTGGGCCATGGTGCGCTCGCGCCCTTCCGGGGTGAGGCTGCGTTGGGCGTCATCCAACTCCGGAGCCCGCTCTTCAGCGATGCCATGGCGCAGCAGCAGCAGCTCGCGTTTACGGGGCGCCATCGCTCAACCCTGCAGCTGCAGCAGTGCCTTCAGCCGCAGCGCCTTGGCAGCGGGGGCCTCGGGCTCCAGGCTCAGGGCCGCGCCATCCACCAGGGGCGTCAGCGGTGTGCTGGCGAGGGCCGAAACCAAACGCCAGGGCTTCCAGCCCTCCAGCAACCCCTGGGCGGTGTCGCCATCCATCGCCCACTGGTAGGGGGCTTGCGGCGTGGCCAGGGCCGCCAGTTGCTCAAGCCGGGCCTCTGGCGGATGGTGCCCCTCCTCCTGCTGATTGAGCACCGCTAGTCCCTGGCCCCACCAGGCCCAGCCGTGGCCCACGCTGCGGCCACCTGCCAGTTGGGCCTGCAGCTGATCGGGGTTGCCCTTCACCGGCTTCGATTCCAGGCGCGTCCAGGCCTCGAGCGTGAGGCCATGGCTCTGCAACGGGGCACCGCTGTAGCCCTCGGCGGCGAGGGCGGTGCGCAGGTCGTCGAGGGGCGGCTGGTTCACCGCTGAACCGAGCAACCACCCCTCGCGGGATTGAGCCCAGAGCAACGGGCCGTGGTCAGCGCCGGCCACCAGTGCCGGCATCGAACCGGGCACCTGGGCCAGGGCCTGCCGCAGCACCGGCCCGAGCAGCTGGCTCCAGGGGTTCGGGGTGGCGTCCTCGGCGGCCAGCGCCAGCAGGGCGGACGGATCACTGAGCAGCGCCAGGCTGCCGGCAGGCACCTGCAGCTGCTGCACCAGGGCCGGCGAAGGCGGCGGCAAGGCTGGCAGCGACTCCTTCAGCTGAGCCAGAGCCTCCACCTGCAGGCCCCGACCGGACGGTGCCAACGCCGCCACCAGCTCCACGGCCGCGGGGGCCTCGTTGTCCTGGGGTGCCGGCAGCCCCAGCCACTGCTCCATCGCCTGGGGCCGTGCTGTGAGCAGGGCCACGCCGCGGCCGAGGCGATCCACCGCCTGCTGCAACGGGGCGCTGGCCGCCTGGTTGAGTTCGTCAATTTGGGAGACATCGAGCGACTGCTCGAGCACCCCGCGGCCGGAGGCGATCAACACCAGATCGTCGTTGATCAGGGCCGTGGCCAGGGGTTGTGGATCCTTCCCCAACAGAGCGCCGCGCCCGCTGATCAGGCCCATGCCGCGATAGCTGCTGATCTGCAGATCGGTGCCGGCCAGGCTGCGGGTTTGCCAGAAACGCTGCAGGAAGCGACGGGCACCTTCGCTGTCGCGGCTGCGCAGGGCCAGCACCCAGCCGGCCGGCTCCTTGGCCTCGGGTGGCGTGAGCAGGGCAAAGCTGCTCTCTCGGCCGAGCCAGGGGGCTAATTCCGAGTCGTAATCGAGTCCTGCGGCTGCAAAGGCACCATCCCGCAAGCGATCCGCCGCCGCGGCAGCCTCACGGCGCTGGCGAGGCGCCGCCACGGCGCGGGCGTAGGCCGCCGGTTGATCAGGGGCCAGCAGCCAATGCAGGCTCAGCGGTGCGGTACGGGGCACAAAGCGGGCCGCCAGGGGCAGCTGCAGCGCCTGGCTCTGCAACCCCAGCGGACTGAACTGCCATAGCGACCACCAGCCCACAGCCCCGAGGCTGAGCAGCGTGACGGCCGCCGCCAACACGGCCGCCAGGAAGGGGCGGGCCTTCATGGTTTGCCTGCAGCACTGGCCTCATCTTTATGCATGACGGCTGTGTTTGGCACCCCGCAACGGCTTTAGCTTCGGCCCCATGAGCACCCCCACCCCGATCAGCGCCCGGCAGCTCCAGCAGCGACTGGAGACAGGCGAACCGCTGCAACTGGTGGATGTGCGCGAGGCGATGGAGCTGGACCTGGCGCGCCTGAACACACCCGTGATCCACTTGCCACTCAGTGAATCCGAGCGCTGGATCGGAACGCTGCGGCAGATCCTGGATGCGGAGCGCGATGTGGTGGTGCTCTGCCATGCGGGCGTGCGCAGCTGGCAATTCGGCTGCTGGCTGATGGAGGCCCAGGGCTTCCCGAGGGTGTGGAACCTCCAGGGCGGCATCGATGCCTGGAGTGTGGAGGTGGATCGCTCAGTGCCGCGTTACTGAGCGAGCGGCACCACTACGATCGCCACATCTCACATGCCTGTGCCCGTGCAGCCGCTGCCCCGCCGGCAAGAGCAGGTGCTGCAGGCCACGGTGCGCCACTACGTGGACACCACCGAGCCGGTGGGCAGCAAAATGCTGGTGCAGCGCTTCGGCCTTGAGGCCAGCCCGGCCACGATCCGCTCCGCCATGGGTGCGCTGGAGCAGCGCGGCCTACTCACCCAACCCCACACTTCCGCCGGGCGGGTGCCGAGCCCACTCGGTTACCGCCATTTCGTGAACTGCCTGCTGCCGGCGCCGGGGGCTGCGGTTGGGCAGCTGCAGCGGGAACTGACGGGGTTGAGCCTGCAGTGGGCCGCGCTCGACGATCTGCTGCTGCATCTGGCCCGCCGACTCGCCGATCTCACCGGGTTGCTGAGCCTGATCACCCGCCCGCAGCAGGAGAGTCCCGCTCTGCAGGCGCTGCGGCTGGTGCCCAGCGGCGACCGCTTGCTGGTGTTTTTGGTGGAGGATGCCGCGGCCGCCTCCAGCCTCAACCTGCGCCTCCCCGCTGCCGCCGCCGCCGAGCTGGCACCGCTGGAGCGGTGGCTGAGCGAGCAGCTGAGCCGCGGCCAGCTGGATTGGGGCAGCCTGCCTCCGCAACTGCAGCGCAGCGGTGCCCTGGTGCGGCAGGGCCTCAGCAGCCACGCCCAGGCGCGCGGCGCGGCCAGCAGCGGCGCGGTGGCCATGGGACTGGGCGGCCTACTGTGCCAACCGGAATTCGAGCGCAGCGACAGCCTGCGGCCGCTGCTGCAACTGGTGGAGGAGGCCCCTCAAGCGCTACTGGAAAGCAAGCAGGCTCAGCGGCCCGAGCACGCGGGCGTGTGGATCGGCAGTGAACATCCCAACGCCGCCCTGCACCACTGTGCGGTGGTGCAGGCGCCCTACAGCACCGGCAGCGGCGCCCAGGGGCAGGTGGCCCTGGTGGGGCCGATGCGAATGGCCTACTCCACGGCCAGGGCTGCCGTGCAGGCCGTGGCCACCAGCCTGGAGCGGCTGCTGAGCTGAGGGCCTGGCTCAGCCGTTGAGGGCGCCGCCGAGCTTGTCGGCCACGGTGTTCACGTCCTTGTCTCCGCGGCCGGAGAGGTTGAGCACCACCTCGGTGCCAGGGGCGAGGGTGGGGCAGAGCTTCTCGAGCCAGGCGAAGGCATGGGCCGTTTCCAGGGCGGGGATGATGCCCTCCAGGCGGCAGAGCAGCTGGAGAGCATCGAGAGCCTCGGCATCGGTGACGGCGCCGTATTCGGCCCGGCCAATGGTTTTGAGATAGCTGTGCTCGGGGCCCACACCGGGGTAATCGAGGCCGGCGCTAATCGAGTGGGCTTCCTGCACCTGGCCCTCGCTGTCCTGCAGCAGCAGGCTCATGGCGCCGTGCAGCACACCCACACGCCCCTCCGTGATCGTGGCGGCATGGCGACCCGTGGCCACGCCGTCACCGGCGGCCTCCACTCCCACGAGGCGCACGTTGGTGTCCTGCACAAAGGGATGGAACAGACCCATGGCGTTGGAGCCGCCGCCGACGCAAGCCACGAGCACATCGGGATTGCGACCGAAGGCCTCCTGGCACTGGCGCTTGGTTTCCTCACCGATCACGGCGTGGAAATCGCGCACCAGCATCGGGAAGGGGTGCGGGCCGGCCACCGAACCGAGGATGTAGTGGGTGGTCTCCACGTTGGTCACCCAATCGCGGATGGCTTCGCTGGTGGCGTCCTTGAGGGTGGCGGTGCCGGCGGTCACGGGCTGCACCCGGGCACCCAGCAGGCGCATCCGGAACACGTTGAGGGCCTGGCGGCGCATGTCCTCGGCGCCCATGTAAACCACGCACTCCAAACCGAAGCGGGCGCAAACGGTGGCGGTGGCGACGCCGTGTTGGCCGGCGCCGGTTTCAGCAATGATGCGCTTCTTGCCCATGCGCAGGGCCAACAGCGCCTGCCCCAGGGCGTTGTTGATCTTGTGAGCGCCGGTGTGATTGAGGTCTTCGCGCTTCAGCCAGATGCGCGGGCCGCCCTCAGCGCGGCGGTAGTGCTCGGTGAGCCGCTCCGCCTCATACAGAGGATTGGGGCGCCCCACATAGGTGCGCAGCAGATGGTTGAGCCGATCGGTGAAGGCGGGATCCTTCCAGGCCTCAGCCGCGGCCTGCTCGAGCTCCGCCAAGGCGGGGATCAGGGTTTCCGGCACGTATTGACCGCCGAACTGGCCGTAGCGGCCGAGGCTGTTCGGTCTGGCA